>WTFW01000112.1 GCA_011523785.1 Chloroflexota bacterium
GGCGGATGGGGGTGTTGGGGGGTAGGCCGAGGTCTGAATTGCCGCCCCAGGTGACGGGGTGGCGGAGGTGGTTGCCCAGGATGCGGTCGCAGTCGGCGAGGGTGCGGCCGGGGATTGGGCGGCCGTGGGCGTCCTGGATTTCGACCCGGCCTTCGCCTGAGGCCGAGGCGTCGACGTTTAGCTCCAAGGTGGATCCGTCGAATGTAAGCGGCCGGGTGACGAGTTCGCCGCCGGTGTAGGCGAAGTTGGCGCTGACGAAGCCATCCAGGCGTTGCTCGGTCCAGCGAATGACGCCGCCGGGGTTGTTCTGGCGCTTGTGGCCGTGGGACTGGTCGTAGGCGGTGTGGTACTGGAGGACGGTGTCGCCGCGGACCAGGATGCCCTGGACGGCGTAGCACATGCGCTGGCCGGGGCCCTCGGCGTCGATGCCGACGTAGGGGCGGCGGTCGGGGCGGTCCCAGGAGATACCGTCGCGACTGACGGCGAGCTGGATGTCCATGAGGCCGTCGTTGCGGGGCGGATCGACGTCGTCCATCTCGTCGGGGGTGAAGTGGTGGTACATGGACATGGTGGCCAGGTAAACGTCCTCGGCCCCCGGGTACTTGACGACGGACGGGGTGTAGATGTCCATGTCGGGCGGGTCGTCGTCGTCGCAGGCGATCACGATGGGCAACTGGTCGATGATGTGGCGGTCGCTCTCCTCGTTCGACAGGTCCCAGCCGTCGCGGCTGGTCAGGTCGTCGGTCTCCCAGCGGGCGACCGCCCGGCGGCGGCGGCCGTCGGGATGATGAGAGAAGCCGCGGAAGTAGGCGACGTAGCGCCCGATGCGGTCGTCCCAGAAGGCCATGTTCTGGGTGTCGCCGGCGCGCCGGATGCCATTGCAGCCGAGCTCATGGAAGACGTAGCCGTCGGGGGAGGCGAAGACACCGTAACCGATGCCTCCGGGATCGTCTTCGAGGCTGAGGCCGAAGGTCTTGTAGCGCTCGGCCGGAGGGGCCGTCGGGTCGATGAAGACGTTGGAGCGCTTGGGTTTTGGCGGGATGAGGTTCATGTCGCGACGGCCGTTGAGCTCGACGAGGCCGAGGTTGGGCTTGCGCCAGTGGCGGCCGTCTTCGGATTCGGCGTAGCCGAAGTGCGCGGATTGCAGTCCTCTACGGATGATCGACGCGAGGTACCAGCAGCGGCCCAGGCCGTTGTCGTCGAGGACGGTGTTCTGGAAGTGGATGTGGTGTTCCCAGGCGCGGTCGCGCCCGATGGCGATGCCGCCCAGCCGCGGGGGATTGACGCCCAGGGTCACGCCGGAGATGCGGTCGGCCAGGGAGAGGTCGATGAAGAGGTGTTTGCGTGAGCCGAGGTTGGTTATGTCGGTTGTCATTAGGCCATCTCCAGTCGAGTGCAGGCGGTCCAAAGGCGGAAGCTCGACGCTGTCTTGGGCCCTGTTCGCTTGCAGCTCCCAGCAGCTTCATGCGCCTTGCTGGCTGCAAGCGTGAGCCGAGGCGGCGCGCATGCGACAATTGCAGCGTACGCCTAAAGCACCACCCGCACGAGGGAGCGCACCATGGGACGAGGCGCCCGAGTCTCGATCGAATACTGCAGCCAATGAAACTATCTCCCTAAAGCCGTCCGTGCGACGGAAGAGATCCTGGGAGAGCATGGAACCGACGTGGGCGAGATGACGCTGATGCCCTCGGGCGGCGGCGTGTTCGAGGTGGTCGTCGACGGCGACCTGGTGTTCTCGAAGAAGGCGCTGGGGCGTCACGCCGAGGATGGCGAGGTGTTGCCACTGGTGAGCGCGGCGATCTCCGGCTAGCTCGACTAATCGACGAACGGGCCACGGCCCGGGACTCATTTGTCCGGGGCCGTGGCCCGAGTCAATTGACGGATTGAACGCGGCGGTGGCGCGTGAGGGCGGGTTCAGGTCTGCCAGAGTTGACCCATGGTGTGGCGTTCGAATTGAGTGCTGAGCGCTAGAATCTTGCAGGCTCTCTGGCTGGGCGGTGCGGTGGGCCAGCATCGACCGGACGACAGGAATCCGGGACTGAGGTTCACGGAGGAGCCGATGACGACGGAGCTACGCGCCCTTGAGATTGAGCGCCGTCTGACCAGGATTGACGCGATGGTTGCGGCCGTCGCGACCAAGGATGACTTGCGCGCGCTGGAGACGCGCCTGATCAGTTGGATGGTTGGGTCCGCGTTGGCCGCGGCGACGCTCACCGGGACTATCGTATCGGTGATCAGCCGGTTTTGAACTTAGGCCTGGGTTAGCAAGAGAGCCGGAACGCGGTCGGCTGCCGGGGCGCTTAGTTTGCGGGCGCTGGTGACTCGCCGGCGGCGTCAAGGCGGCGTTTGGCTTCGGCGTAGGTGTCGGGGGGCAGGGGGCCGCGGTGGGCGGTGGCGACGTTTTCGGCGAGGTGGTCCGGGTTGAGGGTGCCGGCGATGATGGTGTGGACGTCGGGGTGGGAGAGGGTGTAGCGGAGCATGAAGGCGGTGGGGGATTCGCCTTCCTCGCGGAGATCGTCGAGGCCGGCGTTCTCGTAGGCAGCCCAGCGATCGGCGCTGGCGAGGCCGACGCCGGGTTCGCCCTTGCCAACGCCGCCGCGGATGACGGTGCCGATGCCGGCCTGGGCGGCGCTGGTGATCCACTCCTCGTGCTCACGGAGGACGGCGGCGTAGGGGATCTGGAAGACGTCGAAGACGCCCCACTGGATGTACGTGGGCAGGTGCGGCAGGGTGGTCGAGGCGCCGATACAGCGGACTTTGCCCTGGGCGCGCATGTCCTGGAGGGTGTCCACGACGCCCTCGGCTTCGCACTGCTCGACGGTGGCGTTGTGGAGCTGCATGACGTCGACGTAGTCGGTCTTGAGGCGACGCAGGCTCTGCTCGAGGCCGCGGAACATGTTCTCTCGAGTCCAGATGTGCTCGCCGCCGCCGGGGATGCAGCCGCATTTGGTGGCGAGGATGTACTCGTCGCGGCGCGAGCCGAGGTAGCGGCCCATCAGCTCTTCGCTGCGGCCGTAGTCGTTGGACGTGTCGATATAGGTGATACCGGAGTCGAGGACGGCGTTGAGGATGCGGCGGGCGTCGTCGTCGCTGATGTCGCGACCGCGGGGCGCGCCGCGGATTTCCATGGCGCCGTGGCCGAGGCGGGTTATGTCAAGTCCGGTGCGGCCGAGGGTGGCGGTGGGCAGGTCGGTTGGCATGGGTGGGTCCTCCGTGGTGGTTGGAAGGTGGGATGAGCGCTAGGCGTTTCCGGACGAGTTGACCGCGTCGAGCACGCGGACGGGGGATGCCGGCAGGTGGCGGATGCGGCCGCCGGTGGCGTTGTGGATGGCGTTGGCGAGGGCTGCCAGCGGCGGGACGATGGGCAGTTCGCCGACGCCGCGCACGCCGTAGGGATGGCCGGGATTGGGGTACTCGACCATGACGATTTCGAGGTTGGGGACGTCCAGCGCGGTGGGCATGCGGTAGTCGAGAAACGACGTGTTGGTCATGCGGCCGGCGTCGTCGTAGGTGTAGCCCTCGGTGATGGCCCAGCCGATGCCCTGGGCAATGCCGCCCTCAATCTGGCTGCTGGCGTAGGGCGGATAGACGGCCTTACCCACGTCCTGCACGGCGGTGTAGCGAAGGACATCGACCTTGCCGGTCTCGGGATCGACGGCAACGTCGACGATGTGGGTGGCGAAGGAGGGGCCGGGGAGGGTTGGCGTGGTGGTGGCGACGCCGACGGGGGCCTCGCCCTCGCTGACGATCAGGCGGGCGGCTTCGGCGAAGTCGACGGAGTAGCCGTTGGCGGCGAAGCCGTCCAGCGATACGTCGATGGTCGACTCGGCCACGTCCCAGATGTCGGCCAGGGCGTCGCGCATCTTGCCTTGCAGGTCGCGAGCGGCCTCGATAGCGGCCCAGCCGGTAGCGAAGGTGGTGCGGCTGCCGGCGGCGTTGCCGCCCTCAGCGATGGCGTCCGTGTCGGGGATGCGGGGATGGACGCGGTCGGCGCCGATGCCGAGGGTCTCGGCCAGCTGCATGGCGATGGAGGTGCGGGTGCCGCCGATATCGGGGGAAGACTCCAGGAGGGTGACGGAGCCGTCGCCGTTGAGGCGGGCAGTAGCCGAGGACGTTCCGCCGCCGTTGCCCCAGAAGCCGGAGGCGACGCCACGACCGCAAAGGCGGCCGTTTTGCTGCGCGACCGGCGACCGCCAGTGATCGGTGGCCTGCGCGACGCGGAGCTGCTCGCTGTTGCCGATGTCGTTGAAGCGGGTGCCGTTGGGGCGCAGGTCGCCGTCGCCGGAGGCGTTGCGGAGGCGGAATTCGAGCGGATCCATGCCAAGGGTTTCGGCCAGCTCGTCGATCACGCCCTCGACGGCGAAGGCGGCCTGGGGGGCGCCGGGGGCGCGGAAGGCCTGGGACTTGGGCTTGTTGACGACCACGTCGTACCCGTCGACGCGGAAGTTCTCCAGGCGGTAGGGGGCGAAGCCGCAGTTGGCGCCGCCGCCGACGGAGGAGCCGGGAAAGGCGCCGGCCTCGAAGTGCATCGTGAGCTGCGCCGCCGTGAGGTCGCCGTCCGAAGTTGCGCCGATCTTGCAGCGGATGAAGGCGGCGGGGGCGGGGCCGGTGCCGAGGAGGGTCTCGGTGCGGTCCATGGTGAGCTTGACGGGTCGACCGGCCTTGCGGGCAAGGACCACGGCGATCGGGGCCACGTAGTTGGTGAGCTTGCCGCCGAAGCCGCCGCCGATTTCGGCGGGGACGACGCGGATGTTGGAGATCGGGATGCCGAGCATCTGGCTGATCTCGTTGCGGACGCCGAAATGGCCCTGGGTGCTGCAGTGAATCTCCAGCGTGCCGTCGGCGCGCCAGAAGGCGGTGGCGTTGTGGGGTTCGATGTAGCCCTGGTGGATGGTGGATGTGCTGAAGTCGCGTTCGAGGATCAGGTCGGCGGCGGCGAAGCCGGCCTCGACGTCGCCTTCTTCCAGCACGATGTGCTTGGCGATGTTGCCGGGGCTGTTGGCGAACGCGCCGGCGGTCTCCATGCGCAGGTGCGGGTGGAGGATGGGCGCGTTGGGGGCGATGGCGGACTTGGCATCAACGACGGCGTCCAGGACCTCGTATTCGACGTCGATCAGGCGCAGGGCCTCGGCGGCGATATGGGGTGAGGTCGCTGCGACGGCAGCCACGGCGTGACCGTGGTAGAGGGCCTTGTCGCGCGCCAAGACGTTCATGGCCTTGAGTCGGATGGCGTTGCCGAAGGCCTGGGGACCGTCCAGCGGCGGCAAGGGGATGTCGGCCGATGTCATTGCGGCCAGGACGCCGGGCAGAGCCTCGGCCCGCGAGGTGTCAATGCGGGCGATGCGCGCATGGGCGTGGGGGCTGCGCAGGACCTGGGCGTGGAGCATGCCGGGAATGCTGACGTCGACGCCGAAGACCGCGTGCCCGGTCACCTTGTCGACGCCATCGTGGCGGATGGGGCTGGTTCCAACGACGTTGAGATCAGGGGCGGTGGCTGTCACTTGGCGTCCATCCGGGCGGGGGGCGAAACCAATCTTCGCACGCACTCGGGAATCGTGTCTGGTCCGGTCAATCACGGCCACTCATCCGGTGGCGAGTCACCCCGGACTAGTGGATTACCGGAATCGTTAAGCAGCCGACGACGGCGCACTGACCGCTCCGGGGAGGCTGCACGTACCGGCGCACGCGCGCGGAGGCTATCGGGCAGTTGCGCAGTCGCATGCACGCCGGTACGATGCCTGCCCTTTTTCTTCCGGCCACGAGCCACGGACTTGCGAGTGAACCTGATCGTGGCCAACGACGACGGCATCGGCGAGCCGGGCATCTGGGCACTGGCGCGTGAGCTCTCGCCGCTGGGCTCGGTGGCGGTGTACGCCCCGACCCGCAACTTCAGCGGGGCCGGAATGTCCGTGACGCTGCGCCGCGAGCTTCGTCTGAGCCGGGCCGCCGTCCCGCCGGGCATCGATCCGGGTTGCGCCGCGTTCACGCTGGACGCACCGCCGGCCTCGCTGGCGGCCATCGGGACGGCGCACGCCTTTGGGGGGAAGGTGGACGGGCTGGTCGCGGGCATCAACCCTGGCTGGAACCTCTGTGAAGCCCCGTTCAAAGTCTCTGGGACCGCAGGCGCGGCGCAGGTGGCGGTGGAGCGCGGCTTGCTGGGCGTGGCGGTCTCGGCCGGGGAGGCAACGGCCGCTGGCCAGTACGCGGACATCGCCGCCGCAACCCGCCGGCTGGTGCAGGCCATCCGCGGCGCCTTCGACCCACTTCCCGCCGTGCTGCTCAACGTGAATGTGCCGGAGACCTTCGGACCGGACACGGCGGTGCGGTTGACCCGACCGAGCCGGGATCCGACGTTCAGCGAGTTTGGGCTGCACGAGTACGCCGCCGACGAGCAGGGAATCAACCTGCGGGTCAGGCTGGGCGACTTCTTCGGCCGGCAGCCGCAGCCGGGGGACGAAATGCACGCGCTGGCGGAAGGCGCGGTGTCGATCGCGGTTACCGGCCGGTACCCCAGCGACGTGTGGCAGTACGAGCCGTGGACGTCGATCGTCCGGGAGTTCAGGGCTTAGAGCGACTCTTGCGTAACCCCAAGGGCAGTTGCCCGGAAGACCCCTGACCTCAAACCTCTGCCAGAGGCGACCTTTGCGTAACCGAAAGTTTCGTGCGCGGAAGACCCCTCACCGATTTCCGGCGAAGACGCCGGAATCTGCCTCTCC
>WTFW01000123.1 GCA_011523785.1 Chloroflexota bacterium
CCCTCTCGGCCGCATCCGCTGCTAGCGTAGGGACGGCGTCTGAGACCCGCCCGTCTTCCGCGCACTCTGCCGCCCCGAATTCCGTGCCTCGCAACCGCGAGATCCCGCCGCCTCATTCATGGCCAGCCCGCCCCGTCATTCGCAGGCGCGTCCACTCCTGTAGGGGTGCCCCTTGCATGCACCCAATGGCAACGTCTCCCAATGCAATCACGCCTCCGCGGGAAGCCCGTGTCCAAACCCACGAAACCCGTTCATGGCGCGCCCGTCCCCCGTCGGTGCGCTTCGCGAATCGTTCTCGCCCGTCCCCAACCGCCCGATACACCCGCACATCGCCCCATTCCCGATCATGGCGAACTTGTCCTGTGCCCACCTCGTGCACGTTGCTTACAGAAGCCTCCGTGGACCATGGCCCGGTGGTATGCACGGAATCCCACTCGGATATAATCGAATGATCCCCTCAAGGCGTTCTGGCGCCTTGTTACGCCACTTTTGTGAAACGCACTCACTTCTCCGACCAGATTAACTATAGGTTTGTCATCTCCCTCGACGGGTTGGGTGACCCGTGGAAGAGAAGCCTGGATTTCACGATCACCGAACAACTAAGATCACTAACCCACCTGAACGAGTAGGCACATCCACATTTGTCCCATAAGGTTCGTCTATGGAAAGCGTTGAGCAGATCATCGAATACATCTTGGCGCAATCCCAATTCGACCTAGGGCACGTAGATCCAGCACGAGGGGATTCATCTAGGTCATGGGAATCCAGACCTGGCGAAGTTATTTCGGTCCACGAACTGCGTCAACTGTTAGATGGCGAAGACTCAGGCACTGTTGAACCTACGGGAGCAAGAGAAGCCCGGTTGATCTGTCCAGTGGAAACCCTCTCGCTGTTGGTAGAACAGCTTCGAGCTCTATTTGAGGATTTCGTTGACGCGGAGAATGACACTATAGGCCACGCATTTCCGAGCGTAAGCCATGAATTCTCCAATGAGACAAGTACGTTTCAAGCCGACGGGCTGTGCGCTCAGTCCTGCATAACAGCGTTGGACGTGTTTGCTAGAGCTCTCTTGAAGGGTTCTGCGCTCGTGGGATCGTCAAGAGTCTCGTCTTTGCTCACCAATTGGCTTAAGGGTCACCCGGTCAGTTATCGCACCTGCGCTATATTGAACGGGATTAACATTAAATGTGCTCTCAAACCCATGTCGGGTATCAGGATCACACCACTTCCTTGGTCGTCGGACCAGCTACCTCATGACTTGCCACTTCGATCATCCCATGCCCCAGAGGACTATCTTGGCAGGACAGTAATTTACGTCGATACTGAAGCGAATCCACCATTGTTTCGACCAGGGTCGGATGGACTTCGGCATCCCATACAGGCATCGAGCAAGTGTACTGCGCATGTCGATGCCGTATGTGAGGCGCTGGCACTGCAATCGGACGACTTCGTAGACGTCGCCTTAAAGTGGAACGACTTCAGCGAACTGCAGGAGATATTCCCTACTGACAACAGTTCAACATGGGGTCGGTCTGGGTCAAGTTTGCGAAGCCAATGGATACCCGGATGGAGCATGAGTGAAAATTGGCAGACGGGTGTCGTGACGGTTTCGCCCGGAGACCAGGCGCTATCTGATCTGGACGAAGCAGAGCTAGGCCATACCATCACGGCATTGATGGAGATGACGAACAAGCGAGCTAGGGTTTCCGCCGCGAGATTGGCTGAGTCGAAAGACTCGCGCCAGGACCTCGTGGACCAGTACGTAGCCTTGCGGATGGCTCTGGAAGCGCTTCTCCTGAGAGACTTCACTAACGAGCAAAGTCAAGAAATGCGATTCCGCCTTTCCCTTATCGGGGCTTGGTTTTTGGGCCAGGACTTTGAAGATCGGCGACGAATACGGAAGACTCTGCGGAACGCGTATGACACGGCCTCAGGAGCTGTACATACCGGCGACATCGAAACCACCGAGGCCAATCGCGTTCTTCTGACGGATGCCCAGGGTTTGTGTCGCGAAGGAATCTTGAAATTGTTGAGGGACGGCCCGCCACCGAATTGGGGCGACCTGGTATTGGGATCTGCCGGCGACTGGTGACAACGCGGACGATTTACGCGGCCGATGCGCACTGTCGTTATCAAGGTCCGTCAAATGCCGGCGAAAATGACAAGAGCCTCACCTACATCATCATCGAGCACCGCGTAGGCTACCGCATGCCCAGTCGGGAGGCGACAGCGTGAGGAACGTTACGCCTTTCAGTGTGCCGAGGGTGAGCCTAACTCAATGAAGGGTCTTGGTGTAATCAATTGAACGGTAGAGATGAATGAGGTCGAAGCTGTCGGGTTTTCTACCCCAGATAGCCCTTGCCGCAATTGTCCTTGTGGGGGCGGCATGCGTTGGCAATGATGAACGGAAGGGTTCCGTTGAGGACGCGGTGAGGACGGTGCCTGCAACAGGATTTGAATCAATGGCTGTCTGGCAGGATAGGGGAGTTCCCCTGGTCGCTGTCGCGGCCCTCGTGTTCTCCCTAGTGTCGTCCCTCGCCAGCTGGCGCTCCGCCACCGCAGCACGGGACTCCGCTGCCATCGCCAAGGCCACGCGGCAGCCCTTCGTTGACGTCGTCGACTGGTACAACATCTCCTTAGACGTCTGCGAACCGCCGCAATTGCCCCTTTCTGCGGACCGCAAGCCCGACAAATTGACCCTTTATGGACGCATTCAGGAGTTAGCTGGCGTCCCTACGCATATCCGCCGCGCTAGGATGAGATACACCCCAGGCATCGCCAAAGGAGGTACGTATCGAGATATCAAGTTTCTCACCGGAATTGAGAACACCAATGTTGCCAGCCTAGTTTTGTTTCGGGAACGAGTGGCGGCGCGCATTTGCGAAACCTTTGACACCAACATCGCCTTATTCGGTATCGGGTCGCACAAGCTGCCGACTGCTGCCGGACGCATCGAGCTTGAATTGACCATTTCGGCAGTTGGCAGCAAAGAGGTCTATGTGTGGAACATCGAGGCCGTTATCATCCTACATGGTATTGAGGACGGGTTTCATCACATTGAACTGAGGGGTCAGTCGCCAGTGTTGGTGGACTCCCTTAGCTAGAAAGGGCCATCGCTAGGACAGTCTCCGACCATGCCATCCCTCCTAGCATTGCCCGCACTTCTGGCCCTGTGACCGCTGGTAGCACCACCGACCAGTCGATCCGCCTGCTCCGTCGGGCATTCGCCCAAGACCTATCTCTGCCACACCAGCATCTCGCCGCCACCGCCTTCCCCGCGAATAAAGCATGCACTGGTTGCATTGATTGCATTGCTGCCACTGCCAACACCCTCGTTCCGGCTGCCGTTTCCGACCCTAGCTAACCCCGGGTGGATCAAAGGGCCGGTCGTATGGCCACGCTCGACCCTGCTGAATCGTTCGGAACCACGCCTCATGCCGCCACAGCACCTGTCGCCAGTCGTCACGGCGCGGTTCCACATCGTGCTCCTGGATCAGGTGCCAGACGATCTGCTCCAGCGTGACTCGTCGTGTCGGGAGATGCAGGCGCGAGAACGGTCGCTCCTGCGCATAGGCATCGGGGACGGCGAACACGTGGAGGTGGCAGCGCGGATACGGGAACGGCGCGTTTCGGTCGTACTGGTAGGTGAAGAGCGGACGCGGGTCGTCCACGTCTTGCCCGGCCTGGTAGGTATACGAGGCCCGACTGGTGACGAGGTTCAGCGGAGCGCTGTCACGCGCCCGAAGTGTGAACTCAACGTTCAGGTACATCCCGTTGCTGAGATGAACCGGCCGCCCACGGCGTGATGAGGGCGTCACCCCGTGGCCGACAATCAGCACGTCGTTCCCGGGCCAAGCGTCGGCCAGCTCGGCGTCGGCGACGAGCTTGTAGACCTCGCGGATGCGCCGCAGAAAGTCCCGAGCAGCCCGACGGCCGCTATACGTCCTCGGGCTCGGCAATCAGATCGGCGACATGGCATAGCGAGCGGAACCGCACGTCGCCGTGATACTGCTCGGGCGGGTTGCGGAAAATCCGCAGGAACTCATCGGCCGTCAGGCCAAACAGTCGCCGCGCGTCCCGGTCCAGTTCCTTCCAGACCTCTTCACGCGTGACCGTGACGTGTTCGTACTCGTCGGGCAACCACTCCGGCCGCTCGTCAACCTTCGTTGCCGTTTGGGATGCCTCGTTGCTCGTATGTCGACCGCGGCTAGAGCGGACGTCATTGGCTTCCCCAGGAGCCGGTATCTGTTCGGCTGTGTCCAGTTCTCGCACGTGGGCGCCCCTTCGGTGTGACGGCGAATTCGCCGACCGGATCTCAACCGTCCCCGCTGCACGCACCGGGGCCGCCCCGTTGATACTGCCGCTATTGTAGCTGCCGTCCCCCGTTCCGACAGTCCGCCCACCGACCGGGGCTTAGTCCAACACCAGCGCCAGCCTTGCCATCACTACGGCTATTTCCATCCCCGGCCCCCGGTCCAGCCCACCACCCCAACCGGCCCCACCCGCGCAGTCCACCAATCACCATCACCCATCACTCGCCACCAACCACCACGCCGACTACCCAACAGTCCCCTACTGAATCGACCGGTACCGCCACACCGCCAGCGGCACGAACACCGCCATGATCCCCGCCATCCAGCCCAGCGCCTTCACCAGCGGCTCCCAGAAATCCGTGCCCAGCGCCAGCCCCCGCATCGCGTTGACCGTGTGCGTCACCGGGCTGTTCTCGGCCACCACCTTCAGCCAGTCCGGCATCGTCTCCACCGGCACGAACACCGAGCTCACGAACACCAGCGGAAACAGCCACACGAACGACGCCACCTGCGCCGTCTCCGCCCGCCTGACGCTCGTCCCGATCGCCGCCGAAATCCAGCAAAACGTCTGCCCGAACAGCACCGCCACAAACGGCATGGCAATCGCCCCCGCCACCGTGCCGTGATACCGGAATCCGATCAGGAACCCAACGCCCAGCATCAGCCCCACCACAAACACGTTCCGCGTCGTATCGGCCAGGATCCGCCCCGCCACCACCGCCGACCGCGCCATCGGCAGCGTCCGATACCGATCGATCATTCCGCTCGTCACGTCAACCGCCAGTCCCACGCCCGTCTGCGTCGACCCAAACAGCACCGACTGCGCCAGGATCCCCGGCAGCAGGAAATCGATGTACTCCACCGGTCCCGTCTGAATCGCCCCGCCGAACACGTACGCGAACAGCAGCACGAACATCACCGGCTGAATCGTCGAAAACACCAGCAGGTCCGGCTGCCGCCGGTACGCCAGCATGTTGCGCTTCCACAGCTGCAGGATGTCGCTCGGCGCGTGCCGCGCCTCCACCCGCAACGCCTCCATCGAAACCACCATCAGCCCGCTCCTGTGGGTGCGTCGGCCGGCACGCTCTCAGCCCGATGCCCGGTCAATGACAGGAAGACTTCGTCCAGCGTCGGCTGCCGCAGCCCGATGTCGGCAATCGCCACCTCCGCCTCGTCCAGCCGCCGCACCACCCCGGCCAGCCGCGCCGGTCCGTTGCTCACCGCCACCGACACCGTCCCCGTTGCGTCATCAACGGTCGGCGGCCCGTCCCCCTCGGCCTCCAGCACTTCGCGAACCTGTCCCAGCGCCGCCAGGTCGCTCACCCGCACCGTCAGGTGCTCTCCGCCCGATCGCGCCTTCAGGTCCGCCGCCGTCCCCTGCGCGATGATCCGCCCGTGGTCGATCACCACAATCTCGTCGGCCAGCTGATCCGCCTCCTCCAGGTACTGCGTCGTCAGCAGCACCGTCGTCCCGGTTGCCACCAGCTCGCGGATCACCGTCCACAGCTCCAGCCGCGCCTGCGGGTCCAGCCCGGTCGTCGGTTCGTCCAGGAACAGCACCTCCGGATCGGCCACCAGGCTCGCCGCCAGATCCAGCCGCCGTCGCATCCCGCCGGAGTACGTCCTGGCCGCCCGATCCGCCGCCTCCAGCAAGTCGAACCGCCCCAGCAACTCGCCCGCGCGCGCTGCGGCAGCCGCTCGACCCATGTGGTACAGGTTCGCCACCATCTCCAGGTTCTCCCGCCCGGTCAGCGTGTCGTCCACAGCCGCCGACTGCCCCGCCAGCCCGATCAACGGACGCACCCGCGTCCGCTCGCGCCGCACGTCGTAGCCGGCCACCGTCGCCGACCCCTCGTCCGGATCCAGCAACGTCGTCAGCACCCGCACCAGCGTCGTCTTGCCCGCCCCGTTGGGCCCCAGCAATCCCAGCACCGTCCCCCGCTCGATCTCCAGGCTCACGCCCGCCAGCGCATGCACGTCCCCGAACGACTTGTGAACGTCGCGAACCACCACGATCGGCGCGCTGCCGTCAAAACGGTCGGCCATGAGCTCCGAATCTCCAGTCCTGCCTGCCACGCCGGCTCTCCGACGCAACCCGGCAATCGTCGCACGCACAAACGTCCCTGAAAGGTTGCTTTTTCACGGTCCGCGAGCGACGCGAAGTTCGCGGTCTGGGCTACCGCCGCCTCTTCCGCACCTGCACCACCACCTGCCCATCCCGCACCTCCACCGGAAACGTCCGCGCCCGCACCTTCTCGTCGTACAAAGCCTCACCGGTTCTTATGTCAAATTCCCAGTTATGAAACGGACACCGCAGGATCTCGCCCTCCCGCTCGAACTCCCAGTACCCCACCTGGTCCGACAC
>WTFW01000190.1 GCA_011523785.1 Chloroflexota bacterium
CGGGCGCCCGCCCGCATCCTCGCCGCCACCCGCACAGGCGGAAACATCGTGCTCGTCTCCGACGGCGTCCCCCCGGCCGCCCGCCCGCCCGGCGACTACACATGGGCTGGCCGCCGGCTGCGCGTGGACGGGGATTCCATCCGCCTGGCGACCGGTCGCCTGGCCGGCAGCACGCTCACCCTGGACGCAGCCGTGCGCCGAGCCGTCGCGTGGCTCGACGTTGCCCCCGCGTTCGCGCTCTACATGGCCTCCGAAGCCCCGCGAGCTTCGATCGGGCTCGATCCGGGCGGTCTCAAGACCGGCGCTGCGGCCGATCTGGTCTTGCTCGATTCACGCCTTCGCCCGCGCCTTACCCTGGTTGGGGGCGTAATCCGCTGGCAGCGAAACGGCGCGCAACGTTGCGCCAGCGGCGTATCTGCGGCAGATTGAGCGAAACGGCCACCCTGCCACCGCAACAAGGACTCGAGCTCCATGATGACCCTGGGCCTCTGGGGGCGGATTCGTAGCTCCACGATCAGCTGGCTCGTCATCTCGGCTTTTTTCTTCGCCCTGGATGTCGTCGACGGGTTTCCCTTCCCGTCCTGGTCGCTGGTCCTCATCATCGTATTTATGTTCTGGCCGCTGTACTTCGCGGTCCGCTGGATCGTCCGCGGCTTCTGACCGAGACCGGACCCAAATGACAACAGACGACCAAAACGAGGGGATCCCCCAGCTTCTCGGACCCGGCGGCGAGCCGCTCGGCCCAATGCCCATGCCGGCGCCCGAGCCGGCAACTCCACCTGCGGCGCCCGAAGCGCCCGCTGCGCCGGAAGCCCCGGCGGCCCCGGAGTCCGAAGCCGCCCCCGCACCAGACCCATCCCAGGGTCCCGTCTATCGCATCTCGACCCTGCTGGCCATCGACCCGCGCGCCATTCCCGCAACGCTCATTACAGTTCTCAACCACGATCCCTTTGAGGCTTACAAACGACGCTTGGACGCCATCCGCCCCCAGTTCGATCAAACCCGCGACGTGATGATTTCGGCGGCCGAGGCTCAAATCTTGCGTCAGGGCGCGTCGGACGGCGACCACCGCGCCGCCGCCACCCGCATGGTTGAGCAGAACTTCATGCGTACCCTCTGGGATGTCTGCTACGAGACTGTTTCCGGAGCCCACGTGTCGCTGCTCTTCTCGGCTGGCATGGCAGGGCCTGAAAGACTTGCCGCCGCCATGCTCGCCTCCAACGCGCCCGTGCCCACCGTCTGGGTTACCACCCGCGCCCTGATGATCGGAGACCGCTTCGGAGCCTGGGCCGTCCCCGTAACCAAGGACACCGAAATGCCGGCCACCGTGGCTCTCACCGCCGAGAACTTCCAGCAACTCCGCCTCAGCTTCGCCAAGGTCCGCGTCTAGCTTCCAGCCCCGCGCCCCCCTTGACAGGCAAGGGCGCCTTCGGTACAAACCGACTGACCAGTCGGTTTGGTGCCACTCTTGAGCCTGCGCCTCCCCGGACGAGCCTCCACCGATCGCAAGGGTGCGACCCGTCGCGCCCTCCTGGAAGCCGCCCTCAACGTCTTCGGCGAAAAGGGCTACCACGGCGCCGCCGTCGACGACATCGTCGACCGCGCCGGACGTTCCAAGGGCGCCGCCTATTTCCACTTCCCCAGTAAGGCCGCGATCTTCCGAGCTCTCGTACGCGAACTGGCCAACCAATTGGTCAACTCCATCCAGCGCAAGATGGACGACGTGGACTCGCCCGCCGAACGCCTCGACGCCGCCCTCCTCGGCCTCATCGACGTCTTCGTCCGGCACCGTTCCCTCGCCCGCATCGTGCTCATCGAGGTCGCCGGCGCCGGCCGCGCCTTCAGCGACGACCTCATCTTCGTCCGCCGCCAGTTCGCCGACCTGATCGAACGCGAGCTCGACCGAGCCGTCCAAACCGGCGCCATTGCACCCTGCGACACCCACCTCATCGCCACCGCCTGGTTCGGAGCCCTCAACGAAGTCGCCGTCCACTGGCTGCACGATCCCGACGCCGGATCGCTGCACGCCTCCTACCCCAGCCTGCGCCAGCTACTCCTCCAGAGCGTGGGCTTCAGTCCCGCCGAGGTAGATCGCGTGCCCCTCCATGCTTGAAGCCCCCGCCGCTCCCGCCATCCGCTTTCGGGACCCGGCCCTCGAACCCATCTGGGACAAGTCCCAGCGCGGCGAACGCCTCTCCGAAGACGACGGCCTCACCTGCCTCTCCACCCGCGACCTCACCGGTCTTGGCCGCATTGCCGATGCCGCGGCCCGCCGCGTCTCCGGCGACCGCGTTTATTTCACCTTCAACGTCCACGTCAATCCCACCAACATCTGCGTCCTGTCCTGCAAGTTCTGCGACTTCGCGGCAAAGGTCGGCGACGACCACGCCTACGAGTACTCCATCGACGAGATCATCGGCCAGATCCACCCCGACGTTCACGAAGTCCACATCGTCGGCGGCCACCACCCAACCATCCCGTTCGAGTGGTACGAAGACCTCCTGCGCGCCATCAAGGCCGAGCGCCCCGCCGTCCAGGTCAAGGCCTTCACCGCCGCCGAAATCGACTACTTCCACAAGCGCTTCAAGATCCCTGATCAGGAGGTCCTGGAACGCCTCCTCGACGCCGGCCTCGATTCCATGCCCGGCGGCGGCGCCGAAGTCTTCTCCGAGCGCGTCCGCCGCGAGCTCTTCCGAGGCAAAGCCGGCGCCGACCGCTGGCTTGAGATTCACCATCTCGCCCACTCCATGGGCATCCACACCAACGCCACCCTGCTCTACGGCCACATCGAGACCCACCGCGAGCGCGTCCGCCACCTCATGCGTCTCCGCGAGGCCCAGGACGAGTCCGGCGGCTGGCTCTGCTTCATCCCCCTCGAGTACCAGCTCGGCACCACCCTCCTCGTCGACCGCCAGGCCTCGCCCATCGACGACCTCCGCACCCTCGCCACCTCCCGCCTCATGCTCGACAACTTCCCCCACATCAAGTCCTACTGGGTCATGAGCGGCGAGGAAACCGCTTCCATCGGCCTCAACTTCGGCGCCGACGACCTCGACGGCACCATCGGCACCGAGCGCATCGCCCACGCCGCCCTCGCCGCCAGCCCGCTTGGACTCGAGCGCGACCGCATGGTTCGCCTCATACGCTCCGCCGACAAGATCCCCGTCGAACGCAACGCCACCTACGACGTGCAGAAGGTGTATGACGCCTAGGCTCGGCCGCATTCCGTACCTCAACACGGAGCCGTTCTTCGCTGACGACGAAGTCCGGGCCAACGCCGTCGTCGAGGTCCCTAGCCGCATGATCGACCTCGCCCGCCTCGGCGCCGTCGACATCGCGCCCCTCCCCGTCGTGGCCGCCTTCGATCACCCGGACGCCTTCCGCCCCGTCGGCGGCCTCGGCATCGCCGCCGCCGGCGCCGCCCGCAGCGTCTTTCTACGTTCCACCGTTCCCGTCGAGCGCCTCGCGGGCTCACGAATCGGCGTCATCGACGAAACCGCCACCTCCGTCCGCCTCCTCAAGGTCCTCCTCCAATTCCGCTTCGACATCAGCCGCGCCGCCTTCGTCGGCCTCGACCAGCCCGCCGACGCCGCGCTCCTCATCGGCGACAAGGCCCTGCTGCAGCCCCGCAACCCGCACACTCACCCTTACGAACTCGACCTCGCCGCCGAATGGCACGCCTGGACCGGCCTCCCCTTCGTCTTCGCTTCCTGGATGGCCCACCGCGACGCGCCGCCAGACGCCTGCGCCGCCTCCGCCGACTACTTCAACGCCAACCTCGACCGCAACCTCGCGGACACCGCCGCCATCCACCGCCGCCGCCCCGATCTCGGCCTCACCGCCGACGCCGTCGCCACCTACCTCCGCACCTTCTGCTACCGATTCGACGACTCCGCCTGGGCCGGCCTGGACCACTTCCAGGAGCTCGATTCCCGCCTCACCGCCGTGGAGCGCGTAGCGTGATGGATCAAATCGTCCGGAAGATCGACGCGGGCGACCGCCTCACCCCCGCCGACGCCCGCTACCTCCTCTCCGACGCCCCCCTGCTCGAAGTGGGCGCCCTGGCCGACGAAGTCCGCCATCGCCGCCACCCGGGCGACGTCGTCACCTACGTCGTCGACACCAACCTCAACTACACCAACCTTTGCGATGCCTACTGCTCCTTCTGCGCCTTCTACCGTCCCCACACCAGCAAGGCCGACGACGCCTACACCCACACCGTCGACCAGTTGATGACCCAGGTCGCCGCCGCCGCCGCCATGGGCTGCACCACCGTCCTCATGCAGGGCGGCCTCAACCCCGAGCTACCCCTTGAGTACTACCTCGACATGGTCCGCACCACACGCGAACGCTTCCCCGGGATGACCCCTCATTACTGGTCCGCCCCCGAGATCTACGAAATGGCCAAGGTCTCCGGCCTCGACTACCGCGGCGTCTGCCAGGCCCTCTGGGACGCCGGCCAGCGCACCCTCCCCGGCGGCGGCGCCGAAATCCTCACCAACGAGGACCGCCACCGCATCAGCCCCCTCAAGATGAATGCCGACGAGTGGATCGCCATCCTCCGCGCCGCCCAGCAGGTCGGCTTCCGCGGCACCGCCACCATGATGTACGGCCACGGCGAAACCGTGGACGGCCGCGTCGAACACTTCCAGCGCGTCCGCGACCTGCAGGACGAAACCGGCGGCTTCTACGCCTTCGTCCCCTGGAGCTTCGCCCCCGGCGGCACCCCCCTCGGCCGCAAGCTCGGCGGCCTCCGCGCCCAGGCCAACGACTACCTCCGCATCATCGCCGCCGCCCGCCTCTACTTCGACAACATCGAGCACATCGACGCCTCCTGGTTCAGCGAGGGCAAGAAAACCGGCCAGGTCGCCCTCCACTTCGGCGCCGACGACTTCGGCGGCACCCTCTTCGACGAAAACGTCATGCAGGAAGCCGGCCACTACGTCCGCACCTCCGTCGAAGAAATGCAAACCATGATCCGCGAAGCCGGCTTCACCCCCGCCCAGCGCGACACCCACTACCAGGTCCTCGAACTCTTCGACGCCCACCCCCTCCCCGCCTAACCCCGGGCAGATTTGTCCTGAGACCGTCGAAGGAACCGTGTCGAATCACACCGCCGCTGTTCTTCACCCTCTCCTAGGGGAGAGGCAGGTTCGGCCGTCCCCGGCCGAAACCGGTGAGGGGTCTTCCGGGCAATCAACCCGGGGTTACGCAGACGTCTCCCTGAGAAGGTCCAAGCCGGAATCGATAAACCCATGCGCCGTCTAACCATCGGCCACAGCCCCGACGCCGACGACGCCTTCATGTTCCACGCCCTCACCGCCGGCCTCGTCCCCCTCGATGGTCCTCAACCCGCCGAAATCACCGCCGTCCACGACGACATCCAATCCCTCAACGAACGCGCCCAATCCGCCGAACTCGACATCTCCCAGATCTCCGCCGCCGCCTACCCCGCCGTCGCCCAGCGCTACCGCATCACCGCCTGCGGCTCCTCCATGGGCGAAAACTACGGCCCCGTCGTCGTTGCCCGGGAACCCCTGGACCCTGCGGACCTCGCCGGCGCGCGCATCGCCGTCCCCGGCCCCCACACCACCGCCTTCAGCCTCGCCCGCATGTACCTCCCCGCCTTCCAGCCCGTCCAGGTCCCCTTCGACCAGGCCTTCGACGCTGTAGATGACGGCCGCGCCCAGGCCGCCGTCGTCATCCACGAAGGCCAGCTCACCTATGCCGCCGCCGGCTTCTCGAAAGTCCTCGACCTCGGCCAGGCCTGGTTCTCCGACACCGGCCTCCCCCTGCCCCTCGGCATCAACATCGTCCGCCGCGACCTTGGCGACGCCTGGTGCCACGCCATCGCCACCGCCCTCGCCGCCTCCATCGACCACGCCCGAACCAACCCCGCCCGCGCCCTCCAACACGCCCGCGCCATCGGCGTCGACCTCGACGAAGCCATCACCACCCGCTTCACCGCCATGTACGTCACCAACCTCACCCGCAACATGGGCCCCCGCGGCCACGCCGCCCTCACCACCCTCTACCAACGCTCCACGTCCCATCCGGTCCCCCTCGACATCGTCCCCGCCCCCTGAATTCCGTCCGTCCAATCTCTCGTAGGGGTGGGTCTCTGACCCGCCCGTCTTCCGCGCAACCATCGAACCGCGGCCAATCCCCGTTCGCGCCGAGTCCGTCCCCCGTAGAGCCTGCCCTGAGCTTGCCGAATGGGGGCGGTTCGCGAACCGCCCTCTTCCGCCCCCCGTTCGCGGTGAGGCGCACCGCCGTCCCCGGCGACCCGTAGAACCTGCCTTGAGCTTGTCGAAGGGAACCACGTCTCCCCACCCTCAGCCCGCGCTGGTCACCGTGATCGTCACCGTCACGGTGGCCGACGGCCCGCCGTCCAGGCTGCCCGCCCGCACCGTCAGGCTATAGCTCGGCGTTGCCGCCTGGTTCAGCCGCGCGCCCACCACCACCGCGCCCGTCAACGCATCGACCGCCCAGGTCAACGCGTCGTTCCCCGCCGTGATGTCATACACCACCGTCCCGCCCTCCGGATCGCTCGCCGTCACCGTGCCGATCGTCGCGCCCAGCGCCGCGTCCTCCGCCACGCTGAAGGCGTAGCTCTCGGCCTCAAACCCCG
>WTFW01000124.1 GCA_011523785.1 Chloroflexota bacterium
GGCCAGGCGGGGCCGGGGATGGCGGATGCTGGGAGTGATGGCAATGTCGGCAATGCATTCAGTGCATGCGTTGATGGCAGTGCCGGCAAGGTTGGGAGGGATGGCGTTGTCGATGATCCGGTGGTGGGCAGGAGTAGGCAGAGATGGTTCAGAATGACAAAAGCAATGAGAGAGCATCATCCAGTCACTAGAGCAAGGAACGGCCCGACACTTCTCTGCGGCGATCCGGAGCACGACACCGGATAAAGTGCCACTAACCTCGCCTTTATCCTCTTAGGTCTATGGGTTCAGTTGACGGACGTGATCAAGAGATTTAGATTAAGTGGCTGGTAGATCAACCTGACTGAGTTCACTCTGGCATACCGAGTCTACGTAAATCACCCGAACACAAAAGCAATCATCCATGACGCTAGCTGCGGTAGCCCTTTTCAACAAGGTGGAATAAACAACGAAACGGACATTATTCAGAAGTTTATGAAAGTCTCGATGATGCTTGGGACTATGCATTTCAGCAGGGGAAACCAAGAGAACATACCCGTACACACCGAGTCTCAAGTTGTCTCGGTGATCTCGAACCACCCGCAAGGTTTAGGTAATAGAAAGCCGCACGGTCGCACCTAGGTAACTAGAGCCTTCTTCATCATCGGGCAAGTGCCTTTCTTCCTCACAAACACTGGCACCGCAGTCAGCATAAACGGACGCAATACGCTTCATCTTGGTGCTTAAGTGAAGGGAAAGTTTCCGGGTTGTAGCTGGCGTCGTGGCGGTCGAAGTCGGAACAGAGTCCGTCGAGTCGGGGTCGGAGGCGGCCGGTTGCGCAGCCCCAACGAATGCAATGGCCTTGATGGCCGAGGTGATGAGCGAATGATGGCTGGCGAGCAACGGAGCTTCGTCGAGGGGTGGGAGGTTGCGGACGATGCGTACGGTGTCGAGGTTGACGGTGAACTGGCAGGGTCTTGTTGAGCTTGCGCCATACCCGACCTAGTGACGGTATTCATCGACGGACAGAATGCAAACAGATATGCACGGGCAGCGTTGCTTCTGAGAAGGCACGGCCCGTGGAGTGACCGATTAGATTTCGACACTCTGCTTGCGTCGACTGTCAGGCTAGGCAGCGGGTTCGTCAGCGAATTGGTTGTATCCTAGGCCGCGAACGTGCGGTTCCCTGTGCAAGAGGTGCCGCAAGCGGCTCAGCTCCTCTGCATCCCACCCCAGGGCCTCGGCCACGCCCTCATCCCAGATGCGCCGCACGTCACACTCCCCGTCGCGGTATTGCGGTACGAGCATTTCCTTCGTTCGCGCCCAGCATCGGACCAAAGTCTGTCGTATGCGCGTGTTCCTAATATCCGGAACACTAATGGTATTGATCGCTGCTGGCCTGTACATCGGAAACTCTAGGGTCCGGCTGGCATTGGACATGGTTTGAAGTCTGCCGGCCGTAGAGTTGAAAAATACAGCCATTGCCATTGCTTCTTCAGAAGAAATCCCGGAAACCGGCATCCAACTGATTCCGACGTATTTTCGGTTGCCAGCGGTGGCCGTAAGTCGCGCCGTACTGTTTCGCTGGCCGTCCGCTACCAAGAGATAGCCCGCTTTTTCCAGAATCTTGTCGGCCGCAGGGTGTGTGTCGCCTTTCGCTATTTGAAGCTCGTTGTCCGCAACTTTCGGAGTGCGATAGTCGTCCGGCGTGCTCTGGATGCACTTCTGGCCGTCGGCACTACTTGATCTCAAAATCGGGAATGACCCCGGAATCCCAGCTTCGACACTCCTAGTCTTTAGTATCAGATTGGGGCTCGTAAGGCTCACCGATGCATTGCGGATCTGAGAAAAGGGCACTAGCCCCGTTCGCGTGGTTGCGAAATTCCATGCGGCGTCGGCCAGTTTGGGAGAGCGCCAGATGGCCGGCGTCCAGTTGCCTGCTTCCATCCTATAGGCTGGCCACTCGGAGACCTCGCCCCAGCCGTTCGACATTTCGCCCTGCGGGCATGCTTGTAGGCAGCGGTGAAAGTCGTTGACCTCATCCTCGTCCGCCGGCATCCTGTCGAGGTGAATAAAGCGGGTGGGGGGCTTGACACCGCTGGGATGGCGGCGCATAACCGTGATGCTCTCGTTGATATTCGAGTTTTCGATCAGGTTGAAATTGGCAGGTTGATAACATGTGATGATGGTGTGGATATGAAACCGGCTAGCCAATGTTCGGCGCTCTTGCAGACCAGATGTCGATGAAAACATAATTGTTGGATTGACCATCGTAACAATTCCATAATTGTCATCGAGCGCACACTCCGCCAGTGCCACGAAAAGCGGTCCCATTGACCGTCGTGTCACGAAGTTCTCGAATCCCGGGTCTATCCGAATGAGCAAATCTTCCAGTGAATCGATTCGGTTACGCAGCGCGTGTTGGATTGACTTTGGGAATTTCTGGCCCATTTTCACTCGTTCGGTGAACGGCGGATTCATGATGACAATGCGAGCGCCCTCGACGGCTGACACCGCATTTTCCAGGTCAGTGTCGTCCGCGGCCGTCCAGGTTGCTTGCGAGGCAACCACCTCGTCGTCCAGGTCAAGTTCATTCGCCCTTGGGACAATGGCGCGTTGGCCCAAGAGCTCAAGCGTGCCTGCGTCTACGCGCGTCGGGTCATCTTGGCGCGGCCCGTACGGCATGAGATGCAGGCCCATGCGCTTGTAGCCAATGTGCTGGTTGCCGGTGGTCAGCTGAGAAGCCGCAAGTTGCAGGGAGACGGGGTTGATATCCAGACCCTTGATGGTGTCTTCAACGCCCAGCTTTTGCAGTTCGGCTAGCCGCCCGCTGTCGGCGCCCTGGGCTGCGGCTCGCCGTTGCATGTCGGTCAACATGGCGGCCAGCAGGGTTCCGCTGCCGCAGGCCAGGTCCACGACCTCGTGCTCCCGCCAAGTGTCCGATCGGCTCCAGTCGGCGTCGCCGCAAGCGTCCAGGGTGAGTCGGGCGGCCATCGCGGCGGCTACCGGTCGGGTGAAGTACGCACCGTCGCTGGCCTGGTTGCCCATCACGCGGTTAAACAGCGGGCCTGCGTGGTCTGCGCCCATGTCGGCGTAAGCCTCGGCAATGCGCTCGGCCTCGGCAGTCAGATGGCGTAGGGCGCGTTGCAGCCCCGCCAGCTTGCCGGTGTCCTCAACGGCATAGATGGCGTCAACGGCCGGCTTAAGGACTGGTTCGAAGTCGTGCCGCATGATGCGGTTCCACTCGCGGCTGACGCGCCGCACGACGTTCAGGTCGTTCTTGACCGCGGCCAGGTCGCTGACGCCGCTCAACCAGCCGCCGGCGGCGATGCGCTGGTGCAGCATGGCAGCGTTCATCATCAGCAAGGCCGCAATGGTGCAGCCGTCGGCCTGCTCCTCAAGGGCGCTGTCGTCCAGGTTGTCCAGCCCAAAATGCCGGTCCAGATCCGGCCGCAAGTCATCGCCGCCCAGGTGATGGGCGGCTTCACGGACGCTGTCTTCCAGGATATTGAGATCGCGCACGACGCGGTTGTCGGACAGACCGGATTTGGACAGAAGATTCATGCGGATGGCGTTGCCGTGTTCCCCAAGGCCGCTCATTTGCACCATCCGCAGGCCTGCGGCTTCCTCCGCCTCCTTGGTGGTTCGGCGTCGCTTGCTGCTGTGCGGCAGGCGCAAGCCGGTTCCCTTGTTGATCATGTCCTTCGCTTTGCCCTTGGACTTGCGGATATTCACGCGACCGCGGGTGCCGTCCGCCTTTGGGTTGTCGCGGGCGACTGAATCCATGCGCAGTTCCACGCTGCCGTCGGCATTCTTCTTGCCAGCAATGATCTGGGTGGGCTCAACAGCCTGAGAGGACCCGCCGCCATCCTTTGCGCCGGGTGCCTCCGTGGTCATGGCGTTGCTGACGTCGAAGTAGCTGGTCGATGTGCCCGCGGGACTGTTCGCCTCAGCGGGTTGCGGCTGGGACGACACCTCGGGCGGCGGATCGGTTATTGGCCTAAACTCCTGCTTCAAGGTGCTGCGGCCTTCGAGAACTCGCTCTACGGCCGGTTGCGCCGTGCCCGGCTTTCCTTCGTGCTCTCGGTAGCTGATGCGGCGATCCTCGCCGTGAGCGACGGCCACGATGGTGACCTGCGTGGGCGGCGGCTTGGGCACGTACAGCCGCAACAGTTCGGTCAGGTTGTCTTCGATGCGCTGATCGTGAGCGCGCAGCGCCTGAAGAATCTGCCCCAGTTCCTGCCAGCCTTCATTCATCTCGCTGGTGCTGAGCCAGGTTTCCGGATCGGCGTTGGGCGGAACCAGAATGGGGCAGATGATGTATCCGAAGTCCTTGCCTGGCGCTGTGCGCATGGCGCGGCCGACAGCCTGGATAACGTCAATCGGGCTTCTGCGAGCCTCCAGGAAGGCGACTGCGCTGAGGGACGGCGAGTCGGTGCCTTCGCCGAAGATGCCCACGTTGATCACGCCGTGCGGGCGGTCGTCGGCGGCTTTCGCCAGGCGGGCCTTGGCGTCATCACGGTCCGCAACTTTGCTGCTGGCGTCGAGGTGCTCCAGGCGGTAATGAGCCGCCTTCAGTCCCTGCTGGTTGTCGTCCAGCCAGCCCTGCAGCCAGTTGCGTACGGGGACGGTCGTGAGGTCCTTGGCCATGTTCTTGGACTTGTCCACGGTGTTCATGAAGGCGATACAGGACTTAATGGGCACAAGACCGTTCCGCCCGTCCTGAGTGGCGCCGCCCATGGCCAGGGCAAACGCCAGACCGCGGAGATAGTTGGTGACGGTTAGCTTGGTGCGGCCTTTGCTCTCGGTATTGAGCGCGAGCACATTGGCCTGCTGGAAGGCGTCCGGATCGTTGATGCCCACAGCAATAATTCGATAGTCGGACAGCCAGCGATTCCTCACGGCTTCCACATAGCTCTTGCGATACAACTCCACGCCAAACACTGTCTCGTCGTCCATGCTGCGGACAATCCAGTCTCTGGACTGTTCCCGCCTCACTTGCCGGGTGTCGTAGATACGTGGCGTGGCGGTCTGATAGACACGGTACCTGGCGGGGAACGCGTGATTGTCGTGACACAACGTAAAGTCGCGAATGCGCTGTTCTTCTTCAGACACGACTGCTTGTTTGGCGCTTCGCTTTCGCTTGAGACCGGCGGTTCGATGCGCTTCGTCGGCCACCAGAACACTGGCTGTTGCGCTGCTGGACTCTAGGGCCTCGGCGACGCGGTGACCGCTCTGATAGGTGCCAAAGATTACGCTGATCGACTGATCGTCGAGACCGTCGTCTATCCATTCGGAAATCTCCGCTGCGTCGGTCGTGACCTGGCCCTTTAGCTCGACGGCGCTGACGAAGCTGTTGTCAACGGTGGGATCGCTTGTGGTGTTGCGTCTGCCTTCTTTCTTCGGGTCGTAGCCAGCGGTTTCATCGGAGCATACGGCCAGCGCACGCAGACTCCGGATGGCGTGTTGGAGGTACTCGCGCCGAATCTGCGCTACCAACGCAATCGACGGGCACAGGACAATAGACAGGCCACCCGGCGGCGTAAGTTCCTCAACGATGCGGAGTGATATCCGCGTTTTGCCGGTGCCGCACGGCAGGATGATCTTGCCGCGGGCCTGGCCTTTCGGCAGACCGCCGCTTTCGGACTGTTCGTGTTCCCTCAGGATGCGGACGCTTGCGGCCACCGCCTCGTCTTGCATACAGGATTTCGATTGAATTCGCGGCTCGTCGTCGGGATTGGGCTGGCAGTGCGGGCACTCCTCGGTCACATAACTTTCCTGCTGCTTCATTAGGTCGCTGGTGACGTTGACGAGCTTGAGAGGCTGGCCTGACATTGACGCGGCTCGGATTGCGTTGTCGCTCAGGGGGTTGGCGCCATTGGTTACTACCCATCGCTCGACCCAAAAGTCGCCGGCGGATGTGGCGATGAACTTATCCAGTTCACCCTTAGGGATTGGATTGCCGCTGCCTTCGCTGTCTAGTTGGCGAGCCTTGCATTGAATGGCGATGTGCCCGCCGTCACTGCGGCGCACGGCTACCGCGTCAATGCCTATGTCCTGATCAGTGGTTTCGGGAAAGTGGCGCTCCCTGTTCGGCCAATCGGACCACAGGTAGCACCGTTCGATGTCCCACTCTTTGATCTCAGGGCCTGCCTGGACGGTGATGTCCTCGAGCCAGCCGCCGCCCGTGGACTGGGGATTCATTTCGGCCGCGATCCGGAGAGCGTCTTCGATGAGAGACTGGCCATTTAGCTCGGTCGAACTCACGTTCCCTGTGCCGTCCTTCGGACCGGCGGGGCGATCACGTGGTTGGAGCGTGTCTGGACTTCTGGCCAGACATCGAACCCCAACACTCCCGCAGCCGCCCTCTGCTGAGCGGCGCCACTGTAGGGAGCGAGGTCTCGCGCGTCAAAGGCACGGCGCGTCAACTGTTGGGCCAGGCACGGACTTCGACCCGGCCGCCGAGGTCGGAACGTGGTGGACGTCCGTGGGCGAGGAGCGAGTGGAGAGCAGTGAGTGGTGAGAGAAGAAGCGGAGGTTGGGAGGAGTTGGTCGGGGTGGGT
>WTFW01000074.1 GCA_011523785.1 Chloroflexota bacterium
GTGCAGTCGAGGCGTGTTTCTGCGAGGACTTCCGTTCCCGCGCCGATCGTCAGTGCCGCGTCCGGCGCGCGTCCGGGCTCCCAGCCGGCCCGCACGTCACGCTTGATGCGGACGCCGTCGCCCACGGTTAGCCGCAAACCCGCCGGGTAGTAGAAGCGTCCGTCCACCCGAACCCCTGGTCCGCAGGTCACGCCCGTCGCACGCCGCAGCAGGGCCGCTCGGATCCGCCAGAGCAGCTGCTGGTATGGCGGCAGCACGTGCAGGTCCGGCAGTTGACCGACGAGACGGGCGAGCTGACGCGACGGATCCAGGTTCATAGCGACGCTTCCGTCTCGGCGACCGTTGGAAACTGCGGTCGCGCGCCCCTGCGCAGCGCGTTGCATGCCTCGGCCAGGCGCACTGCCAGACCGGGGGCGCCGTGCTCTTGCACCACCGAGGCGCGCAATCGTTCGACGACAGCCTGCCGTGAATCCACGCGCATACCCAGGAGCCGGCCCAATCCCAGCGCCAGTTCGTCGCTGGAACTCTCAACCAGGAAATCACCCGAGTGCTCCCCGAGTACGCCGCGGTAGGCACGGTTATTGGTGATGAGCGGCGTGGCACAGGCCAACGCCTCCAGCCCCGTCTTGTCCAGCGCCGGTTGCGCGCGCCAGTTCACGAAGACATCCAGCGATCCATAGAACCCTGCCATGGCGTCACCGGGTACAGCGCCCACGAACTCAACGGCGTTACGCACGCCTAGCGTATCGGCGAGCGCCTTCAACTCGTCCACATAGGCCCGATCGGACGGATAAAAAGGTTCACCCGCGATGCGCAGCCTGGCTTCCGGACACGCATCGCGGCGCAGCGCGGCCAGGGCTGTGATGCCGGGCTCGAACCCCTTGAGCGGCGTAAGGCGTCCCGCCATTCCGATCACCGGTCCCTGTTCCGGCTTGCGCTTATCCGGTGGTCGAAATCGTCCCGTATCGATCCCATGCCCCAGCACGTACGCCCGTTCGCTCGCGATCGGATAGCTGTCGAACGAAGCCGTAAGGGCAGCGTCGATCTTCCGGTTGGCCCGGCGCAGCATCGGCGTCAGGCCGTGACTGGCGTACCACAGTGCCAGCGGCGCGTTGGCGATTCGGGTCAGCGGCGCCAGCGCCACGGCGTAGGCCGGAACCATGTGAGCCAGAACCGCGTTCACACGGCGGCGCAGAACCAGCCGTGCGCAGACTGCACCAAACGCCATGGCCGCCAACGCCCGCGACCGCCCGTGTTCCCGGCCCAGCCCGGTCACGGAGACGTTTGATGGGAGATCAACCTCGCCAACCCGCGCGGCGACCACGTGCACGGCTTCCGCCTGTCGTGCCAGTTCGGCCGTCCAGGTATGCGCCACCGCGAGGTTGGTGCTCGTGCGGTCGAGCTCCTGGGTTACGAACAGCAGGCGAAGGCCGCTGTCCGATGGCCTGCTCACGTCGACCCGCGCTCGGCCAACCGGCGATAGGCGGCGGCATACGCGCCCAGCACCGCGGACTTCTCGAACTGAGCCGTGGCGGCCCGAGCGGCGCGGCCGGCCGGCCGTAGCGCGTCGGAATCGCTCAGCACAGCCCTTATCAGTTCCGCGCCAGCCGCGGCATCCCAGGGCAGCAACCAGCCGTTGGTTCCGTGTTCAATGGTCTCCGGCATCACGCCGACCGGTGTCGTGAAGACCGGCGTGCCGCAGGCCATGGCTTCCAGGCACACGCGCGGCCCTCCTTCGCTGAGCGACGGAGCAATGAGCGCGCGCATGCGGCGGTATAGATCCGCCAGCTCGGCGGGACTGTCAAGCCAGTCAACGAAGGTGACGCGGTCCAGGATGCCGGTACTCCTCAGTTTGCGGCGCAGCGGTCTGTTTTCTGGTCCCTGACCGGCAACCACGAACCGCGCCTGCGAATCCTGCGAAGCAAGGGCAGCGAATACGTGCGCCACGTAGCCCAGATTCTTGTTGGCGACCAGGCGTCCAACGAACCCGAGAGCAAAGTCCCGAACAACTTCGCCCGGGGCGAATACCTCTCGGTCGATATAGGCCGAGGGCAGGATGAGCATCCGGTCGCGGGGAACACCCCAGTCCGACAGCAAGTCCGGTACTTCCCGCCGATTGACCACGCGGATGGCAGTTGCGCGGCATGCGACGCGCGACACATACGCACGGTAGAACAGCTTCGCCAGCGGCTCCCACCACTGGGCCCGCTTCGGATGACCCGGCACGTGGTGGATTTCGCTTACAAAGGGCGTGGCGCTACGACGGGACAGCCACGCGGCCGCCCGACCGTTGGCGAAGATCCCGTAGTCGTGCGTGACGATCAGGCCGTGACCATGGCGTTGCAGCAGGTCGGCGCCGCGGCGTCGCATCCAGGCCGACTGTCGCAGTCGTGAAACGGGTGCCGGCTCCACGTACACGCCGGGAAACGGCTCTGCCTTGCGAGCGCCCGCAGCTCGCGGCGCCAGCACGTCGATGCGATCGAACTGGGCCGCAAGGCCGCCCAGCGTGGTGTGAAACGGCCCCCGGCGACCCGTGGTGACATCTCGGTCACCGCTGAGCATCAGCAGCTTTGCGCTCACGAAGCGGCGCGCGACGCGGAGCCGGTGACCTCGGAAAGGATCGCCATCGTTTCGTCGACTAGCCGGTCCCACGAAAAGTGATCCAGGCCCTGGGATCCCTCGCGGACGAGACGCTGGGCAAGCTCCCGATCGGTCAGGAGGCGGTTCACGGCGGCCACGAACGCGCGGTGATCGCCGAGCGGCGTTAGCAGCGCGTTGTGCTCGTGCGTGAGGATTTCACGGTTCCCCCCGATATCCGTCGTCACAATTGGCGTTCCAACCACGCGAGCTTCCACGAGCGTGTGCGAAAGCCCCTCATACGAGGTGTTCAGCACAAAGACGTCGGCGGCGCGCAGATACATGCCAACATCGCGGTGCGGCACCCGGCCCACAAAGCAGACGCGGTCGCCCAAGCCCAGTTCTGCGGCGAAGCGTTCCAGGGCCGGCTGCTCGGGCCCGTCGCCGACGATGGCCAGCACGGCGTCATTGGCAAAGTCCGGGACCATGCGGAGCAACTCGTCGACCCGCTTCCAGCCGTAGAGCCGTGACACGGTGCAGACCAATGGCCCTTCAAAGCCAAGTTTCCGCTTAGCCTCCTCGCGCGAAACGTCGATCTCTGGGATCTCGGTCAGCGCGTTATGGACCACGCGGAGCTTCTCCGGCCTGGCGCCCCAGTTCCGCACGAACGCACCCACGTAGCCGCTGGGAACCACGACCACCGTGGCCAGCGCCGTATACATCCTCTGGATGAACTGGAACGCTCGAGTCCGCAGCCCGTGACGTGTGCGCTGAAACTCCTCGATGCCCAGCGCCGTCATGCCGCGACGGTGCGCCGACTCCCAGGCCCAGTCGCCCACGATTTTCAGCACCCGCGGCCGGCCCGCCAGCAGCGCCGCCAGCGTTGAGGGCGCCTCGACGCCGTTGATATAGACCACGTCGGATTGCAATGCGGCCCGCAAGGTATGCCACCACACCAAGGCGTAACGCAGCGGCACGGGTGTGTCCCAGGAGACTCGAACAATCGGGAACGGCGGACGCACCAGGCCCTCGGGATCGTCCGGGCAGACCACCGCCCTGACGTCGTGGCCGCGGTTGTGCAAGGTCAACGCCAGGTTGTAGATGTGCGTTGCCGGTCCGCCCACGGTTGGCGGAAAGATGTTCGACACAAAGGTAATGCGCATCGCTCGGACGCTAGCACCGGGCCATTGACGCGACAACGCCGCGAAGTGCGCTCGCGTGACGGCGGAGTTCGGCGCCCCGCCTGCCGATCAGTTGCCTGGCGACTCGGTCCCGTTGATCGTGTGCGAGCCGTTCGTCCCAACCTGAAGCACGGGCAGCCGATCCCCGGTCACCACGCCGCGAGCGCCGGCAAAGAGGTTCCAGGTCGAACCGTCCTCCTGCCAGATGGCGTCGCATCCACGGCACAGCTTGTAGTCATCCAGCTTGCCGCGCACGTGCGCCTCGCGAATCGCGCGATACGCCGGGTTGTTCCAGATGTCCAGCAGCGACTCGTTGGCAAGGTCTCCCATGATCTGGTCTTCGCCGAAGTCCGCGCAGCAGGAGGGGACCTTGCCGTCCCAGTAGATCGCCATGGACTTCCAGAGCCAGTTGCAGGGGTAGTAATTCGGGCCATGCGGACGCGCGGTGTAGAAGTCGGACGAGTCCATCTGCCCGGCCCAGCCGTGCGCCCAGAACGTGTCCCACTCGTCCACGGGCAATCCGTCGAAGCGCTGCCGGAAGTGCTCCGGAATCACCGGTGCGGCGCCCTTGGGATAGCTCGAGTCCCAGAGCTGAATCACCTGCATCACGAAGTACGGTTTCGGGCCGGAACGCTGCTTTCGCGATTCAAGGAGTCGAAGCACGCGCTCAAGTGTGCGGTCGAACTGCGCGCCCTTGCGCATGACTTCGTAGTGTTCGGGTTCGCCCGAGTCAAAGCTGATCGTCAGCTTGCTCGGCGCCGCGTCCAGCAACTGCTCGATCTTCTCGTCGCGCAGCAGGGTGGCGTTCGTGTTGATGTGGGCGGCAATCCCGGCCCGCTCGCACACCTCGATCATCTCGTAGATGTCCTTGTGCATCAGCGACTCGCCGCGGAAGAACAGGTTGGCTTCCCGCACGAACGGCTTTGCCTCGTCGATGATCTTGCGGAACAGGCCCATGTCCATGAACGGCTTCTGCTTTTTGAGTTCGTCGGCGAGCACACTTTGCGGACACATGGGACAGCGCAGGTTGCAGGCGCTGGTCGGCTCGATGTGCAGCTTGATCGGCCCATACGGCAACTCGGTCGTGCCGCGCATCCAGTGGTAGGCAAAGCGACTAAGCGACGGCCGGAGGATCGCGCGGTGCCGCCGGTACTTGACCAGCAGGTCCTTCGCCTGGCTGATCGAATTCACGAGCTGGCGGCTTCCTCGCGCCTCGGTGGGATCGCGTCTTCCCACAGCATGTTGGGAATTCCGTCCTCGACCTTGTAGCGATAGCCGCAAACTGTACAGACGAGAAAGTCGCCCTCGATGCGCAGTACGCCGTCATCGCGCGGATGATCGTCGTTCACGCAGCGCAGGATCGCCAGGAAGTCGTCTGGAATGAGCGGCGGCGCGGACGTCGCGTCCGAATCAGCCATTAGTGTCGCCTGCTCCCTTCTCTTGGAAGCTAGAGCATGAAATGTAGCGTGTCAAAGCTAATCAACAGCGCGGCAAACGCGCCAATCGCAAGAAATCGCGTGAGGCGAACGCCACGCACGGACGGCCAGATACGGCCGCTCAGGCCGACCCAGGCTCCCAGCGCGGCAAACTGCAGCAGCAACAGCAGGGCGGTCACCCAGATCAGGAATCCCGGATATGCCAGGAAACTCTCGACCAGTCTCAGCGACCAGAAATCCAACCCCAGACCGTTCTCCGGGCGTACTGGAACTGCGTCGATGCCGAATCGAAGCCAGGGTGTTCGGCCGAGGGAATCCGCCAGCCAGTCCGTGCGGTCGGGTGCGAGCAGATTGACTGCGTCAGCGCGAAGCAGCCAAGCGTGGGCCAGGAGTGGCGAGAACTGGTACGCATAGAGCACCGCCGCGAAGTCGCCCTCCGGCTGAATGGACGACCACGGCTGGTAGTCGGCGCCGCCGTAAACGGCGCCTTTGAGCGGCACGCCGCCAGCCACCTGCTGCTGAAAGAGATCCAGATAGCTGATGAAGTCCTTGGCAACTCCCATGAATTGCACGCTGGCACTGATGAGCAGGACGACGGCGAGGGCCGCGCCGGGAAGCCAGGATCGCGCCCGTTCGATCACGCGCTCAAACAGCGGTGCTCCCACGATTACCAGCAGCGGAAGGGTCGGCACGAGGTAACGCGGACCCCAGGAGTTTCCTCCGTACCAGACCTGCTTCCGACTGTAGAGCAGGGCATAGGCGACCGGAATCGCGACAAATATGAGCGACCGCCAACCATGGCGCCGCACGAACCAGGGCAACACGGGCAGCGTCACCAACAAGATCGGGTTGTACCAGAGCACACCCTTGCCCCAGCTCGTTATCAGCCCGCCCAGGCCCAATCCAAATGGCAGTTCCAGCCAGCCGCGCTGAAGGCCGCCGATCAGCTCATGAACATAGAGGATTTGAAACTCGAACAGCGTGGCCGCAGCCACCAACCCCGGCAGCAGCACGCCCGCGAACGGGGCAAGGAAAACCAGCGCTGGACGCACGGACGCCCGCAGGGCCCGGCGCCACGAATTCCCAGACTTCGCGAATACGACGAGACTCGCCAGCAGCAGTGGCACGGCTATAACGCTGACATACTTCGTCAGGACCGCCGCGAACGCCAGCAATCCGGCGAGCAGCGCATACCGCCGCTGTCGAGTCGAGTCGAACACCAGTAAGAGCCACACCGAGCCCAGCAAGAGCGTCGTGACGATCGGCTCGGAAAAGTCGAACTTGGCATATGGCCAGGCCATGGTCCCGATGGCATAGATCAGGGCGCCAACCACGGCCACGCGCTCGCTATATGAAAGCCGACGCAGGATTCGGAAGACCAGCACGACGCCGAGCGCGGTCACTAACGCGTTGGCGGCCACCACCCAGATGCGCCGAAAGAACTCACGGTTTTGCCGCTCGGACCAAACGCGGCCAACGCCGGGACCGTCCTGCCAGGTCCCATCAGGTGTTCGTACGGCAAGACCGTCCACGTAGAAGTTGCCGTCCGGCTGGACGTATGCAATGCGCGCTGAGGCCAGGTCGCGGGGAGAGTCGAATAGCCAGGTGGCCGCGTAGTAGTACGCCCGCGAATTACCAATGTGACGAGCCACCGGCGGCGGCTGGGCGTGTTTGATCACGGCACGCACGTCGCCTCGGTCATATGCCCACTCAGCCGTCTCGATTCCGACTCGAATGGGATGCTCGGTACTCCTGCCCGAGGTGTCATGTAGCCGAAGTCGCGCGATTTCAGTGCCTTGCACGAAGTCGGCGCTGAGTCCGCTGTGGGACACCAGGATCAGCGCGTCGTAGACCCCGGGCGCGATATCAAGATCAAGCTCCCGCTGCACGTCTTTTGCCGGTGTGCCGCCCAGCGGCGGATAGCTGACGAGCAGCACCTCATGGGCGTCGAGGGGAATCCGGTCCCGCTGCGGAGCCTTCTTGGCCAGCGGCTCCGCGAACGCGACGATGGGAGCAAATGCCGTGGGCAGCCCGATGCCCCAGCGAGCGAAATTTCGATTCTGATCGCGAAGATACGCGTGGCCTGGATCGACCATCACGCTCTTGGCCATCTCAAACGCAAACGTGCCGTCGGCGCTGTAACCGGAGCCGTTGCGGGCAGGTCCCATGCTCAAGGCATACAGCGCAAAGCTGAACAAAAAGAGGAGCAGGGCCGGGCGCGCCTGTCCCCAGCGCATGAGCCGACCGGTTCGCGTCATGCCACGGCCCGTCGTGGAGCGCAGCTAATCGCCAACAAGCTCGTCCACCAGTGAATTGAGGCGATCTCGAAACGCGGCAGCGCTGAATCGCTGGCTCGACTGTCGGGCCCGCCCGGCCATCGCGGCTCGTCGTTCAGCGTTTCGCACCAGATCCCAGGTCCGAGCGCGCAACTCCCCAGTCGTCATCCACAGAAAACCGTCGTGCCCATCGCGCACGACCTCGGGCGGTCCGCCCTGGTTCAGCACGACCGGAACCACCTCGTTGGCCATGGCCTCAACCACGGAAATGCCAAAGTGCTCGAACTTGATCGGATCGCGCGCAGAACGTTCCCCGAATCCGGCGGCATGCCAGTAGATCTGCGCCTCACCATAGAATCGCTGCAAGTCGTTGAACGGAGCATCGACTGCGAACTCGATCGGGTAGCCCTGCGCTCGCTGGCGCAGATCATCCGTGTAGGCCACGTCAACGTCCCGTTGACTCTGGTGGCCGACCAGCCGAAGGGTCCAGCCGGACAGTCCCTCGCGGCACATGCGCTTGAACTGTTCGACCATCACGCCGTGCTTCTTTTCGTGCGAGCCGCGAAAAAACCGGCCAACGCTGAGGATCGTCTTGGACTTTGGCCGCGGTTTGGCCCAGCTGGTGTCGACGGGCGGATAGAGCAGCGGCCCACTACGCTGCCAGTATGTCTCCATCCACCTACGGCTGAACTCCGAAATAGGGCAAATCCGATCGTATGTGTCGAGATTGGCCAGCGAGTACTCCTCCGGCAACCACTCAAGACGCCAGCCCAGGTCCGGTAGCACCCGACGAAAGATCAGCTCGTAGAGCAGGTGCCGGGGATGGCGGACTCGAACATCGGTTACGGCCAGCCCAATCTCGCGATTGTCCGCCGCCGTCACTTCACGCGCGGGATTGATCGTGGCAGACGTCAGCGTAAGTTCGGCCGTGCCATCCGCCACAAAGCGGCGGTCCAGATCGATTCGCCAAGTTTCGAATTCCCCGGGACGCGGCGCAAACGAGTGCTCGGCAATGACCTGTCCGCCGGCCAGGCACCGCACCGGGAGGCTGTGCTCAGGCCTGAAGTTGCCGGCCACGACGTCAATCGGCACGGGTCCCCGGCCGCGCGGCACCCGCAGCCGGACCAGGGCCAGATCGGTCATGTACCGAAACCACCCACGCCCGAGTTCCTGCACGTCGTAGAAACCGTCGCTCCATTCGGGCATCAGGAGCTGCCGCTTCAGGAAACGGCCAACGCTCTGCCGCAGTCGCTGGTGCCAGGCGCGGTCAACCGGCGACGGGAACAACACCAGCATCATGCTGTAGCGCGCCGCGGATGGCTGGTTCGTCATGAACGACGCGTTGACGAACAGGTCGTATTCGCGAGTGACCCTGGCAAAGCGGTTGGGGGGCAGCGCCGGAATCACTCGAATGCCGATCTGATCAAGATCGATGTGCAGGGACTCCGCCAGGTCGTCCCGGTCGATCGGACGGTGCGTGATGAGCTCGGTTTCGAAGCGGTCCGCCAACACGCGGGCGGCCATCACGGCGTGACGCTCGCCACCACCCTTCTCATGCAGCCACCGGTTGTAGACCGCCGCTTTCAAGAGGATTCAAGGAAGGGGCGCAACTCGCGCCCGTCCAGCGGCGCCAGCCGGGCTTCCACGTTGCGCAACCTCCACGTTTGCGTCCCAGCTACCAAGGCGTCGCCAAGCGCGCGGAGTCGCGCCGCCACGCGCCGGGCCGCCTCCACGTCGCGCAGCGCCAGGGCGTTCCGTGCGTCACCGGCTGTGAACTTGAGCGCCGCCGCCGCGTGCTGGGCCACCCACGACCGCGGCGCGTTCTTCCCGAGCATTCGCAGCTTGCCGAACTCAACGCTGCGGATGAATCCCGGCGACCACTCGCGACTGAACGCGGCATGTTCATGGCGCACCACGGAGTCAGGCTCGTACCAGAATCGCCAGCCACGGCGTTGGGCCCGCCAGGCCAGATCGGCATCCTCGTAGTACATGAAAATGCCGTCGTCCAGGTAGTTCAGCGACTCAAGCATGGACCGCCGGTACAGCACGGCCGCGCCCTTCACCGCAAACACCTCACTCGCCTGACCGTACGTTGAATCGTCCCATGCCGACCAGGGCACGCCAGCCAGCAGGTGCGTGCCGCGATCGCGCATCGAGCCGTCCTGGAGCGGTGCGATGCCCGCACACTCAATTGCCGGCCGCGCCAGTCGCGCCACCAAGTCGGCGTTGACGTCAAGCTGAAACGTCGTGCGCGCACTCGGTACCTGCGTGTCGACAAGGGGCTGGTCGCCGGCGTAGACACTGAGCGCGACCGGAGCCCGTCCATCTCCCGCCGCCAGATCCACGTGCAGCGTCGTTGCTTCGCTACGCACCGGTACGGCAAGTTCGGCGTGGCTCTCGGTCCATCGAAACGGGTGGCCGTACTCGTTCAGTTCAACGCCGTGCATGCCACCGGTCACGTCGGCGGCGCCTGCCCGTGTCTCGGCACCGTAGAACCGGACTCCGAGCTGCCTCGTGTCTGGCGCTGGCGCCGCTATCGTTGGGACTTTCAGTCGCAGCGGGATTCGGTCGAACTGATGCAGCAGCTTTGCTCCGACCCCACCGGCCAGCGGGTCACCAGCCAGGCGCGAGACCAAAGGGTGCAGCCAGTCCGGCTCGACCTCGGTGTCTGGATTGAGCAGCCCCACAAAGGGCTCGGATGCCCGACGCAGCGCCTTGTTGTTTCCCCGTGAGAATCCCAGGTTGGCTCCATTCTCGATGAGTTCGATTCGTGGAAACGCTTGTTCAACGCTGGCGGGCGAGCCGTCAGTCGAGGCGTTGTCAACCACGGTTACCCGCAAGTCGGGATAGCGCGTGGCGAGCAACCGCTCGAGGCAGCGTTCAATCCGTCCGGCGCCGTTGTAGTTGAGAACGACGATACGAACGGGCGGATGCGCTGTGGTCATTCCACCCGGATGGAGCTCACGGCGATTCCGAGCGGGCGGGTGTCCGAGTCCAGGCCGACCGTGGCGGGCACCAGCGCGTCGTCAACCTCGATGACCAGCTCGTGCGTCGTCGGCCTCGTTACCGGATCCAGGGGCACCACCACGTCCTCAAAATCCATGCCGTGAAGCTGGAACGTTGCAATGTGTAGCCCGTTCAGACGCACCCGGCCCTGGGCTTGTGCCCGTCCATGGAGCGGTCGGCAGGCCGATAGGATCAACGACCCCTGACCCACGTCCTGCCGGAGGTAGGCCACGGCCCGCTCGCTGGTCCACCGCACCCGTGGCGGCCAGTTTTCGGCAGGGAACCAGCCTTCGCCCAGCCACTCAGCTTCCCGTGCACCCATGGCCAGTTCTTCCGGGGGCGGCGTCCAAAACGGGCCGGCGGCTTCGGTCAGCATATCCGGCTGTGCAATGGGAGCCGATGTTGACTGCAACTCACCGTTGGGCGGAGCCATCGTCACGCGCCACTGCGACGGAAGGACCGCGACGCCACGCTGGGAGGTTGCGGCCTTGCCCACGAATAGCGTGATCGCGTCGGGCCACATGTGGTACGGATGAAGCCGATCCGCTTCCGGCCAGACGCCCAGCGACAGCTGGTAGCTCCCCGGCCCCAGCGGTAACGGGCCGAGCAAGCACTCAACGCGCGCACGCCCCGGCTGCACGGCCGTCGGTCCCAGCGATGCGGCCGTTGAGGTCTCGTGCAATAGCAGCCCGTCGCTGCGACGGACAGCACAGCCAACAATCACGTCCTCAAGGTAGGATTCGGACTCCAACTCCAACTGCAGCCGTACAACGTCACCCGGCAGGAAGGTGTAACTCTCCGCGCCGGTCGATTCGTCAGCGGCCGTCGCCGCCCGGATACGGAGCTCTTCGCCGCCGAGGTCGGGCGTCGACTCCTTCCGCTCGGCGGTGGCGGAGGGTACGCCGCCGCCGCGCATGTGCTGCAGGTATTGCTGGATCACGTCCCGCGGGTCGCCCAATGCTTGAATCGTGCCGCGGTCGATCCAGAGCACCCGGTCGCAGAACCGTCGCACCTGGATCGGATCGTGTGACACAAAGACCAACGTGCGCCCACGGGCCTTGATGTCGGCCAGCGCCTCGTAACACTTGGACGTAAAGCGTGCGTCCCCGACCGCCAGCACTTCGTCGATCAGCAGGATGTCTGGATCAACATTGATGGCGATGGAGAATCCGAGCCGCATAAACATGCCGGACGAGTAGTGGCGAACCGGCGTGTCGATAAAGCGTTCCAACTCGGCGAAGGCGACGATGCGGTCGTAGAGCTGCCGCATCTCGTTACGCTCGATACCGAGGAATGAACCGTTCAGGAAAATGTTCTCGCGACCCGTCAGGTCCGGGTGCATCCCCGCGCCCAGTTCAAGCAGGCCGAAGACCTTGCCGCTCGTCAGGACTTCACCCGCCGTTGCTTCGATCGTGCGCGCCAACAGCTTCAGAATCGTGGTCTTGCCAGACCCGTTGGGGCCGATGATTCCAAGGGTTTCGCCTTCCGCGACCTGCAGGTCAACGCCATCGAGCGCCCAGAATTCTTCGTGCTCGATCCGTCGTCGGCCAAGCAACGCCAACGCCATGCCCTGCCACGTGCGTGCGGCCTCGTGGCGGATCCTGAAACGCTTGCGGACCCCGCGAAGTTCAATGGCGGCTGGCATCTAAGACCTGATTTCCCCGAGTGGACCTAGACTAGCCAGGTGCCGAGAGTGATCGGCCTGCGACCATCCACTGACTGAGGGGCACGGGAGATGAGGCTGAGTTTCGAAACGAAGGAGATCGGTGCGCAGCCCATGCTGGCCATCCGAACGACGAGCCCGATGGACAAGCTCGAAGAGCTGCTGGGGTCGTTGTTTGGCGAGGTCTACGGGTACATCCAGGAGCGCGGTGAACAGCCCGCTGGCATGCCGTTTTCCCGCTACCACTCGATGGACGGAACCACAGTCGACCTTGAGTGCGGGATGCCCGTGGCTTCGCCAATGGAAGGGAAGGACCGCGTCCAGGCTGGGGAACTGCCCGCCGGAAGCGTGGCGACCGTGACCCATTTGGGCCCGTACGACGGTCTTCCCCAGACGTGGTCCGCGCTGACGGAGTGGATGGCTTCGGAGGGTCACAATCCGGCGGGTGCGCCCTGGGAGGTCTACGTCACCGATCCCGGCGCCGAGCCCGATCAGTCGAAATGGCGCACCGAGATCTACTTCCCGGTGCGCTGAGCGGCGCCTGGCATCGAGGGCGCGGTTCCGCCGTGCCCGCAAGACCGCGTGCACCCAACGCGGCGTCACTTCGGATGGCCTCGCACGAGTCCGGGCTTCAAGTGCCCGCGCTCCGGCATACGCGCTAGAGCTCTTCCGCGAAGCGGCTGGCCAGACGCCGGAACATCCACCACCCAACGCTCAGGAGCGCGAGGGCCGTCACGATCGTCACTAACGTGTGCCGAATCGGCGGGAATCCCCACATGAAGGCGTAGCGGTAGTCCGTGACCAGCGTCGCCATCGGGTTGAGCATGAAGACCCAGCGGTGAATATCCAGACCAAGAACGGTCTGATTCGGAACGATGGACATCGCGTAGAAGATTGGCGTCAGAAAAAACCAGGCCAGCAACCCCACCTCAACAATGTGCTCGGTGTCGCGGAAAAAGACGTTCACTGTCGCGAGCACGAGTCCCAGCCCCAGAACGAATGTCAAGTGCAGCAGCATGACGAGCGGCACGGCCAGCATGGTCCTGGTGACCCCAACGCCAAACGGCAGCGCGACCAGCCAGAAGACCACGTACGCCAGCACAAAGTTAATGAAGCTGGCCAGCACGGCGCTGAGCGGCAGGAGTTCGCGCGGAAAGTAGACCTTCTTGATCAGCAAGGCGTTCGACGTGACGCTCCGCATCGCCGTCGTCAGCGCGTGCTGCGTGAACAGCCAGGGAACCAGCGCGCTCAGCAGGAAGAACGGATATCGCTCGATGGGGTCCGACTTGGCCAGGACCTGGAAGACGAGCGTAAAGACGCCCATCATCAACAACGGGTTGAGCAAGGCCCAGGCAAACCCAAGCACCGACCCGCGATACCGAACCTTCAAGTCGCGCACGACCAGGTTGCGCAGCAGGTCGGCGTACTCGTGCAGTTCGCGCGCGGCGGCTAGAACCTGTCGGGCCGGGGCGAGTCGCCCCTTCGCAGCAATGGCGGCCATAAAAAAGCCCCCTCGACACAGGGGCAAGGGATTCTAACTCAGTTTGCGGTCCATCCGGCCCGATTCGGCACCGTGCTACCCTTCGGAGTCCGACAGGCGTTGGAGCCTGCGCAGCGCATGGAAATCACGTGGATCGGGGGCAGTTGCTTTCGATTCCGCGGACGCGGCGGCGCGATCGTCACCGACCCGCAGACATCCGGCCGAACTCGCCGGTCTACATTCCCCAAGGCTGATCTGGTCGCCATCACCAACCCTGATGCCCCTCCCGGCGTTGAACGCCTCGTGCTCCCGAACCAGCAGAGCCGTGATCCATACGTGGCCACCGGCCCCGGCGAATACGACGTATCCGGCGTCTACCTGCATGGGATCGCGGGCCCCCGCGCGCCCGGCGGCCGCCCCGGACACACCATCTACGCCCTGGATATCGACCGCGTCACGGTATCGCTGATTCCCAGCCTTTCGGGCGATCTAACCAATGAGATGCTTGAAGAACTCGGAACGGCGCAGGTCTTGGTCGTCAATGCCGACGACGGCGTAGAGCGCGTCGTAAGCCTGGTGAACCGCGTAGAACCCAACATTGTGGTTCCCTTTGGCCAGTCGTCGAACGGTCGAAGTTCATGGCTCGATGCCGCCAGGGCGCTGAGTGAAGCTGAGCCGACGCCCGAAACGTCCGTCAATGTCTCGCTGTCAAACCTCCCTGAGCCTGTCGCCACCCGCGTGTTGGGCCAGCGTGCCGCTTGATGACCTGCCGTCCCGAGCGCAGCCTGAGCCACCCCAAGACGCGCATTCACGCCTCGTGACTGGCGGTACGGTGCGCAAGTTCATCTTCGTAACCGGCGGCGTGCTCAGCGGCGTTGGCAAAGGCGTCAGTGTCGCCAGCATCGGTCGACTGCTGAAGAGCCGGGCGCTCAAAGTCTCCGTCATGAAGCTGGACCCCTATATCAACGTGGATCCCGGCACCATGAGCCCCCTCCAGCACGGCGAAGTCTTCGTAACCGTGGACGGCGCCGAGACCGACCTGGACCTTGGTCACTATGAGCGCTTCATCGATGAGAATCTCCGGGCGGTTAGCAACCTCACCACCGGCGGCGTTTATGACCGGGTGATCAGCCGTGAGCGGCGCGGCGATTTTCTTGGTGGAACCATCCAGGTCATTCCGCACATCACCGACGAAATCAAGGCGCGCATTCACGACGTAGGCGATACCCATGACGCCGATGTGGTGATTGTTGAGGTCGGCGGAACCGTCGGCGACATCGAGAACATCCCCTTTGTCGAGGCGCTCCGCCAGATGCGCCGCGAGGTTGGCAGCGACAACGTGCTGTATGTGCACGTCACCCTGGTGCCCCGCATCGGCGCCACCGGCGAACTCAAGACCAAGCCCACCCAGCACAGCGTCACGCAACTTCGCGGCCTCGGCATCCATCCGGATGTCGTGATTTGCCGTTCCGACTCCCCGCTGCCGCTTGATCTGCGCGAGAAGATCGCCTTGTTCGCCGACATTGATGCGCGCGCGGTGATCTCCAACGTGGACGTGGACACCATTTACGAAGTTCCCCTGGCCCTTGAGGCCGCCGGTCTTGGAAGCTTCATCGCCGAGCGCCTGCAGCTGCCCGATCGTCATCCCGATCTCGACGAGTGGCGGGGCATCGTCGGTGCGCTGCGCGAACCTCGACCGCAGCTCGAAGTCGCCATTGTCGGCAAGTATGTTTCGCTGCCGGACTCGTATCTCAGCGTGATCGAGGCGGTACGACACTCAGGCATTGCGCTGGGCATTGATCCGGTGATTCGCTGGGTCGACTCAGAGGACCTGGAAGACCGCGACCCCGCTGACCTGCTGGACGGCACGGCTGCCGTCATCGTTCCCGGCGGGTTCGGTCCGCGCGGGATTGAGGGGAAAATCCAGGCCGCCCACTACGCCAGGGTGCATAAGGTCCCCTATCTGGGCCTCTGCCTGGGCATGCAGATCGCCGTCATCGAGTTCGCGCGCAAGGTTCTCGGCACCGACGATTGCGACAGCATCGAGTTCAATCCCGACACCAGGCACCCAGTGATCCACCCGATGCCCGAGTACTACGATGTCTCCGAAATGGGTGGATCGATGCGCCTTGGCCTCTGGCCCTGCGAACTCGTGGCGGGCACCCTGGCGCGCGCCGCGTACGGCACGCCCTCGGTGCGGGAGCGCCACCGACATCGCATGGAATTCAACAACAGGTATCGCCGGCTGTTGCGTGCCGAAGGCATGACCTTTAGCGGGCTGTCGCCGGACAGCAAATTGGTTGAGATCATTGAATTCGAGGGGCATCCCTGGTTCGTGGGCTGCCAGTTCCACCCTGAGTTCGCCTCGCGGCCCAACCGCCCGCACCCGCTCTTTACCGGCTTGCTGCGCGCCGCTATCCGTCACGCCGAAGGCCGCCACGCAGTTCCCCTCCTGGAATCCAGACCCGAAACCGTCACCTAACGGCCCCAAACCCAGAAATGCGGAGTCCTATGCGATCCCACGCTGTCGCGCCGCCTAGCAGGTGGCTGTCATGAGCACCGTCGCCGTCCTTGGCGCCCAGTGGGGCGACGAAGGTAAGGGCAAGGTTGTCGACCGCTTCGCCCAGCACGCCGAAATGGTCATCCGCTTCCAGGGGGGCAACAACGCCGGCCACACGGTCATCAACGATCAGGGAACGTTTAAGCTGCACCTGGCGCCGTCCGGGATATTCAACCCAGAGGTCACGAATATCCTTGGACCCGGCACCGTCATCAATCCGGCGGCCTTGTTGGAGGAGCTCGAAGAACTCCGAACTCAAGCCGATCTCTCCTTCGAGAGATTCTGGATCGCTGAGCGCGCCCACGCGGTGATGCCCTATCACGTGGCGCTGGATGCCGCCGAGGAGGCCCAGCGCGGCGATCTGGCCCAGGGCACCACCCTCCGCGGCATCGGCCCGACCTACGCCGACAAGGCGGCCCGTTCCGGCGTTCGCATGGGCGACCTGCTCGATGCCGACTACCTGCAGGCCTGGCTGCCGGCAATCCTTGAGCCCAAGAACAGGCTCCTGGAAAACGGCTACGGCGTGGCGCCGCAGGATCCGCAGGCGCTGATCGATCAGGCCCTCGAGTGGGGTGACGCCCTCGCCCCACACATCGTGGACACCCTGCCGATCGTGAGCGAGGCCTTGGCCAACGACCGTCGCATCCTGCTCGAAGGCCAGCTCGGGGTCATGCGCGACCTCGACTGGGGCCACTACCCCTACGTCACGTCTTCAAGCCCATCGGCTGGCGGCGCCTGCGTGGGCGCGGGCATCCCGCCGCGCGAACTCGACCAGGTGTGGGGCGTCGCCAAGGCGTTTAGCTCGTCGGTGGGTGAAGGACCCTTCCCAACCGAGCTTTTCGACGAGACCGCCGAACACCTGCGGGAAGTCGCCGGCGGCGAGTACGGCGCCTCCACCGGCCGGCCCCGACGTTGCGGCTGGTTTGACGCCGTTGCCGTGCGCACCGCGGCCGCTCTCAGCGGTATCGACTGCCTGGCGCTGACCAAGGTCGACGCTCTCGACGGTCTGGAGCGCATCAAGGTGGCCGTGGCCTATGAGCTAGACGGCAAGCGCACCGAACTGGCGCCCGATACTCGTAAATTCGACCGAGCCCGCCCGATCTACGAAGACTTCCCGGGCTGGATGACCTCCACCGAGGGCGTCAGCGAGCTCGACGACCTGCCGCCTAACGCCCGTAGCTACATCGACGCCATCAGCCAGATCACCGGCATTCCGCTCGGCCTGATCGGCACCGGCCGCCACCGCGACGCCGCCATCATCCTGAAGGACCCGTTCGCCACGACTTAGGCTAACCCTGGCGTTCGGTACGCTGGCGGCCACCAACTCGCCTGGCGGAGACGAACCTATGGCCGCGGTATCCGAGGGCGTGCAAGCGCCTGACTTTCAACTGTCGTCCACGGAAGACGAGCCATTCTCGCTGCTCGCTCGCCGAGGTCGCAGCAACCTGGTTCTCTTGTTCCTCGACAACGCATCCGGTGGCACTGACACGGAAATCGCATCTTCGTTTCGCGATGCCAGCGACATCTTTCGGTCGGTACGGAGCACGGTCATTGGGATCGCCAAGGCTGAACTTGACGAGCTCAAGGCCTTTCAGTCGGCGAATTCGCTGGCCTTTGAGCTCCTGAGCGACGACGGAGCCGTCGCCGCCGACTATGGCGTGCGCGTGCGGCAAGGATTCGGGCCATTCTCACGCGAGCGCTTTCGCCGCAGCACGTTCCTGGTGGATCGCACCGGCGTTGTCCGCCGCATTTTCCGCGACGTGGATGCCGGGGAACACGTCAACGAAGTCCTCGCCGCACTCGACGAGGGTCTCTAGGCCACGCTCGCCTCTCGGTCGCGGCGTCAAACTCAAGCCCTGGCGGCAGCCATTCGCTATAATCTCGCCAGCCTTTAATCCAGTCCAGCGAGGCGGAAAGGCTGCATTCTGCGGCGTGCCGCGTCTGGCGGACTAAGGGCCTTCCGGGCCCTTTCTTTTTGCCCGGTACGCCATGGGAGGCAACGTGGCGGTCAACGGCGGCGGCCGCTTGGTCATGTCAGCGGACGACTTGCGTCGCACCCTGACCCGTATCGCGCACGAGATCGTCGAACGCAACCGCGGCGCAACCAATCTGGTATTCGTTGGTGTCCCGCGCCCCGGACCAATTTTGGCGCGCCGCCTGGCCGCAGCCGTGGCCTCGTTCGAAGACGTGAACGTGCCCACCGGAGCCGTCGACATCTCGCTCTACCGCGACGACCTCGTCAGCCGGGCCACCACCCCGGACATGCACCCAACTGACATCCCGGTCGACGTCACCGACCGCGACGTCGTCCTCGTGGACGACGTGCTCCACACCGGCCGGTCCGCCCGCGCCGCGCTGGACGCCCTCACCGACTTCGGGCGACCGCGCAGCATTCAACTGGCCGTTGTGGTGGACCGCGGGCACCGCGAGCTGCCTATTCGCGCCGACTACGCCGGCAAAAACATCCCCACCGCCCTCTACGAAAACGTGGAAGTCCGGTTGGACGAACTAGACGGCGAAGACGCGGTTCGGGTCGTTGCCAGGCCGGAGGTTGCCAATGCCGCTGCATCGTAGGCACCTGATTGACGTTGCCGACTTTTCGCGCGACGAGTTCGACACGGTCCTCGACACCGCCGTGTCCATGCGGCAGGTCCTGGATCGGCCGATCCGGCGCGTGCCAACCCTGCGCGGCAAGTCAATCGTCAACATGTTCTTCGAGCCAAGCACGCGCACCCGGGTGTCCTTCGAACTGGCCGGCAAGTCGTTGAGCGCCGATGTCGTCAACGTCGCCGCTTCCGGCAGCAGCGTCGAAAAGGGCGAGTCGCTGGTCGACACGTTCCACACCATCCAGGCTCTCGGCGCCGACATGGTCATCATTCGCCACGCCTGCGCGGGCGTGCCCGATCTGGCCGCCCGCCACCTGGACTGCGGCGTGGTGAACGCCGGGGACGGCCTGCGCGGCCACCCCAGCCAGGCGCTGCTGGACCTCTTCACCGTCCGTGAGCACGCCGGCGACCTGGAAGGTCTGAAAATGGTCATTGTGGGCGACATGCTCCACAGCCGCGTCGCCCGCTCCGACATCTGGGCGTTCGCGCGCATGGGCGCGCACGTCTACCTCAGCGGCCCGCCCACCGTGCTGCCGCCCGACTTTGGCGACATGCTCAACGGCGACGGCATGGTGCGCGTGGAATATGACCTCGACCGCGCCATAGAAGGCGCCGACGTGGTCATGGCCCTGCGCATCCAGAAGGAGCGCATGGCCGGCGGCTTGCTGCCTGATCTCCGGGAGTACGCGCGGCGCTGGGGCATCACGCCCGCGCGCCTGAGCCGCGCCGACCGGCAGGTCCTGCTCATGCACCCTGGGCCCATGAATCAGGGCATCGAAATCTCGTCCGACGTCGCCTACGGCGAGCAGTCGGTGATTACCGAGCAGGTCACCAACGGCGTCGCCGTCCGCATGGCCATCCTCTACCTCTTGCTGACGGGAGCGCATTGATGAGTCCCTATTCCGCCGCGCCGCCGCGCGAGATCCTGGCCGGCGTCTATCAGTGGACCGTGGCCTGGCATCGCTACACCCTGGAGTCCTACCTCGTCGAGACTGACGACGGCGTGATCGCCATCGATCCCCAGGACCTGTCGCCCACCGCCCTCCAGGGCGTCCTCTCCCGTGTCCGTCACGTCATTCTCACCAACCATTTCCACGAGCGGGCCGCCGCGATCTGGCGGCATCGGTTCGACGCCCCTGTCTGGGCGCCCGACGGTGATGTCGGCGATCTGGAGACGCTAACCCCGGATCACGTCTACTCGGCCGAGACCGAGTTGCCCGGCGGTCTGCAAGCCATTGGCCTGGGTGGGATCAGTACCGGGGAACATGCGCTGTTCACCCCCGAGAACCGCGGCGTCCTCTTCGTCGGCGACGCGCTGGGCACCACCAGCTACTGGACACACGGCGAAGGCGAGCTGGGCGCGCATCCGCGCATGCGTCCGCCGACGCCGCTACAGAAGCTGCTTGACCTGAACTTCACCAGCATCGCCGTCGGCCACGGCGAGCCGATCCTGGACCAGGCCAAGGTCGCCCTGGCCGCCTACCTGGAGTCAGCCCTTGGCCGCTAACGGGTCGCTCGTCATTCGCGGAGGTCGTGTGCTTGATGCCTCCCAGCGTCTCGACCGCGTGGCCGATGTCGTTGTCGAAAACGGACGCGTGGCCGCCATCGATCCCCCCGACGGCCAGCTCCCCCTGGGCGATCCAACCGTGGTCGATGCCCGCGGTCTCGTGGTTACGCCGGGATTCGTTGACATCCACGCCCATCTTCGCGTGCCCGGATTCGAGTACAAGGAGGATCTGTCCAGCGGCACGCGTGCGGCGGCGGCCGGCGGCTTCACCACCGTCTGCGCCATGCCCAACACCAATCCGGTCATCGACTCGCGCAGCGTGGTCGAATACATCCTGGATCAGGCGGCCACGGATGCCGTGGTTCGTGTCCACGTCCTGGCCGCCATCAGCCTCGGACAGGCCGGCAAGCAACTGGTAGAGATGGGCGATCTGAGCGATGCCGGGGCCATCGGCTTTACCGACGACGGCATTCCCGTCGCCAGCCCCAAGCTCATGCGCCACGCCCTGGAATACGCCGCGCAGCTCGGGCGACCCATCAGCAACCATGCCGAGGATCGCGCGCTGACCGCTGGCACCACCATGCACGAAGGCCTCACGTCCATGCGCCTGGGCCTTCCGGGCACCCCGCGCCAGGCCGAGGAGATCATGCTGGCGCGCGACCTGCTCCTGGCCGAATTAACCGGCGGGCGCTACCACTGCATCCACGTCACCTCCGGCGGGTCGGTTGACTTCATCCGCCGCGCCAAGGACCGGGGCGCCAACGTCACCGCGGAGGTGTCGCCGCACCACCTGACGCTTACCGACACCCTGGTGGCCGGTCGCACCGAGCCCGTCAGCGCCGCGCTGGCGCCGTACGACCCCAACACCAAGGTTGCCCCTCCTCTCCGCGAACAAAAGGACTGCGATGCCCTGCTCGCGGCACTTCGCGACGGAACCATCGACTGCATCGCCACCGACCACGCGCCACACGCCCTGCACGACAAGGACCTGGAATTCGCCAACGCCGCCGTGGGCTTTACCGGTCTGGAGACCGCCCTGCCGCTGGTCCTGACCCTGGTCCACGATGGCCGCCTGGATTTGGTCGACGCCGTGCGCTGCCTCACCGTCGAACCCGCACGCTGCTATGAGCTCCCCGGCGGAACCCTCCAACCCGGCCAGCCAGCCGACATCACCATCTTCGATCCCGACGAGGAATTCGTCGTCGAACCGTCGCTGTTGCTGTCCAAAGGCAAGAACACGCCGCTGGCCGGCATGCCAATGCACGGCGTGGTCCATCACACATTCGTCGACGGCGTTGAAGTCTTCAACCGTGCGTCGCTGGAGCCGGTAGGCGCGCGTGCCGGCTAGCGACTACGCCGTCCTCGCTCTCGAGACCGGCGACACGTTCTTCGGCTTCGCCTTCGGCGCGGAGGCGCCCGGCGCCGGCGAGGTCGTCTTCAACACCAGCATGACCGGCTACCAGGAGATTTCCACCGACGCGTCGTACCGCGGACAGATCGTCGTTATGACCTATCCGCTCATCGACAACTACGGGGCCAATCCTGACGACGTGGAGTCGCGTCGCCCCTGGATTTCCGGTCTGGCCGTGCGTGAACTGGCCCCGACCCACAGCAATTGGCGCCAGCAAAGCGACATGCACTCGTTCCTCGCCCAGCATGGAATCGCGGGCATCCAGGGGATTGACACACGCGCCCTCACGCGCACGCTGCGAATCAAGGGCCACAAGCGCGGCGTACTTGGCCGTGCCCCGGCAAGCGTCGCCGCGGGGATCGACCGCTTTGCGTGGATTCGCGGCCAGGCGCCCGCCGCCACGGCCTGGGCCGACGAGCAGGTGCAAGCCGCGAAGCGCGTGCTCCCCTACAGCGAACAGCGCTACGTGGCCGAGGTCACCACCCCCGATCGCCAGGTGGCCGGCCCCGTGCGCTGGGCGCCCTGGCCAACTCCGCAACAACGAGCCAACTCGCCACGCATCGCCCTACTGGACGTCGGCGTCAAGACCAACATCGTGCGCTCTCTCGTCAGCCGTGGTTGCCATGTGGACGTGCTGCCGTACGGCGCCGGCCTGCATGAAGTCGAAGCTACCGATCCTGACGGCGTCCTGGTCTGCAACGGTCCCGGCGACCCCGAGCAGGCCGATCGGGCCATTGACACGGTTCGCGACCTGATCGGCCGCCGCCCGCTCATGGGCGTCTGCCTGGGACACCAGATTCTCGGGCTCGCGATCGGCGCTACCACCAGCCGCCTGCCCTACGGCCACCGGGGCGCCAACCAGCCCATCAAAGACCTCGAAACGGGCCGCGCCCACATCACCTCCCAGAATCACGGGTTCCAGGTGGACGCCGCCTCGATTCCCCCTGGCAGCGGCTTCCGGGTCAGCCACGTCAACCTGAACGACGGTTCGGTCGAAGGCCTGGCGCACGACTCGCTCCCGGTCTTCTCGGTCCAGTACCACCCGGAGGCCAGCCCCGGCCCGCAGGACAATCAGTACCTCTTCGACCGCTTCCTCGACCTCGTCGACGACCACCGCCGTTCATGACTCGATCCAACCTGCTCGCTTTGCCCCATGTCTGACCTCTCGTCAGTCCTCATCGTCGGCTCCGGCCCCATCGTCATTGGTCAGGCCGCGGAGTTTGACTACGCCGGCACACAGGCCTGCAAGGCCATGCGGGAGGAAGGCGTCCGCTCGATCCTGATCAATTCAAACCCGGCCACGATCATGACCGACGAGGACATCGCCGACCGCGTCTACATCGAGCCGCTGACCGTTCCTCTCATCGAGCGAGTCATCGCGCGCGAACGTCCCGATGGCCTGCTGGCCTCGATGGGCGGCCAGACGGCACTCAACCTGGCGGTGGATCTGGCTGACGCCGGAATCCTCGAGAAGTACGGCGTGCGTGTCCTGGGCACTCCGATCGAGGCCGTTCGCGACGGCGAGGACCGCGAGCGATTCCGCGCCCTGATGCAGCGCATCGGCGAACCCGTCCCCCAGAGCCGCACGGTCACCTCGTTGCCCGAGGCCTGGGAGTTCGCCCAAACCTGCGGCTTCCCGCTCATCATCCGCCCCGCCTACACCCTTGGAGGCAGCGGCGGCGGCGTGGCGTACCACGAGGACGAGTTCGAAGCCGTCGTCTCGCTCGGGCTGCAGACCAGCCCCATCCGCCAGGTGCTCATCGAGCGCTCGCTGATCGGCTGGAAGGAAGTCGAATACGAGGTGATGCGCGACGGCGCCGACAACTGCATCACCGTCTGCAACATGGAGAACTTCGATCCGATGGGCGTCCACACCGGCGACTCCATCGTCTTCGCCCCTTCGCAGACGCTGAGCGACAAGGAGTACCAGATGCTCCGCAGCGCGTCGCTCAAGATCATCCGCGCGCTGGGCGTCGAGGGCGGCTGCAACATCCAGTTCGGGCTGGACCCGAATTCCTTCGACTACTTCGTAATCGAGGTCAATCCACGGGTCAGCCGCTCGTCCGCGCTCGCCTCCAAGGCCACCGGCTACCCCATCGCCCGCATCGCCGCCAAGATCGCGCTGGGACGCCGCTTGGATGACCTCCGCAACCCCATCACCCAGACCACGTCGGCGGCGTTTGAGCCGGCCCTGGACTACGTCGTGACCAAGATCCCCCGCTGGCCGTTCGACAAATTCGCGCGTGCGGACCGGCGGCTGGGCACCCAGATGAAGGCCACCGGCGAGGTCATGGCCATCGAACGCACCCTCGAAGCCTCGCTCAACAAGGCCGTGCGCGGCATGGAGAACGGCGGCCGCACCCTGCTCTGGGAAGACACCGAGTGGCAGTCCAACGAGTCCGCCATCTGGTGGCGCATCGAGCATGCCCACGACGAACGGCTCTGGGCCGTCATGGCCGCCCTGCGGCGCGGCGCAACCCCCGAGGAAATCAACCGCCGATCCGGCATCGACCGTTTCTTCCTCGATAAGCTCGCCAACATCCTGGCTACCGAGCGCCGCCTGCTGGCCGAGCCGCTGACGCCCGATCTGGTCTGGCACGCCAAGCGCCAGGGATTCTCCGACGCCATGATCGCCTCGCTCGGCGACACCCTGCCCGAGCGGGTTCTCGAGCTGCGTGAAACCGCCGGTATGCGCCCCACCTACAAGATGGTTGACACCTGCGCGGCCGAATTTGACGCCGCGACGCCGTACTTCTGGAGCACCTACGAATCCGAGAACGAGGCCCTGGTCAGCGGCGAGCCGGCCGCCGTTGTGCTTGGCAGCGGTCCGATCCGCATCGGACAGGGCATCGAGTTCGACTACTGCTCCGTGCACTCTGCCTGGGCGTTGGAGGACGCTGGACGTGAAAGCGTGCTCATCAACTCCAATCCGGAAACGGTAAGCACCGACTTCGACACATCCACTCGCCTCTACTTCGAAGCCCTGGACGAGGAAAGCGTCGCCGAGGTGCTCCGTAACGAGGCGACGAATGGCTCAGCCCCGCCCATCGTGACCCAATTCGGCGGACAGACAGCCATCAATCTGGCCGGTCCGCTCTACAACGCAGGATTCCGCATCGCCGGGAGCGGGGTCGCCGCCATCGACGAGGCCGAAAATCGTGACAAGTTCGACCGCTTCCTGGAACGTCTCGGCATCCTGCGTCCACCCGGTGCTGCCGTCACACGCATTCGCGACGCCCTGGATGTCGCCGACGGCCTCGGCTACCCGGTCGTAGCACGCCCGTCGTACGTCCTTGGGGGCCGCGCCATGCAGGTCGTGGACGACCGCGAGGAGCTCGAGAGTTATGTCGAGAAAGTCACCCAGCCGTCACCCGAACACCCCGTTCTCATCGACAAGTACCTGCAGGGGCGCGAGGTCGAAGTAGACGCGATCTGTGACGGCCGTGACTCCCTCATTCCCGGCATCATGGAACATATCGAACGTGCGGGCGTGCACTCCGGCGACAGCTTTGCCGTCTACCCGCCGGTCAGCGTCAGCCCAGATGAGGAGGCCGTACTCCTCGATTACACCCAGCGCATCTGCGCCGGCCTGCGCGTCCGTGGACTGGTCAACATCCAGTACGTGCTCTTCGGCGGCCAGGTCTACGTGCTGGAGGTAAACCCGCGCGCCAGCCGCACCGTCCCATTCCTCAGCAAGGCCACCGGCGTGCCCATGGTCAAGCTGGCCACCCGGGTGATGTTTGACGCGACTCTCGCCGACCTCGGCTACGAGCCTGGCCTGGTCCCGTCGCGTCCCCTGTTCGCCGTCAAGGCGCCCGTGTTCTCCACGGGCAAGCTCTCCGGCGTCGACACGTACCTCGGCCCCGAGATGAAGTCCACCGGAGAGGTCATGGGCGTGGACGCCACGTTCCCCGCCGCCCTCCACAAGGCCATGATCGCCTCCGGCATCGACGTGCCGGCCAGCGGCGATCTGCTGGTGTCGATCGCCGACCGCGATAAGGCCGAGGCCGCCCCCATCATCGCCGACTTCGCCGATCTCGGGTTCGGCCTGCTGGCCACCGACGGCACCGCCGATTACATCGAGACCCACCTGCAACTCCCCGTACGACGGGTAGGAAAGATGCGCAGCGGCAGTCCGAACGTGGAGGACTTTATCCGCGAAGGCCGTGCGGCCTTGGTCATCAACACCCTCACCGGACGCCGCGAGGCCATCCAGGACGGCCACTACATGCGCCGCGCCGCCGCCGAGACCCGGACCCCCTGCCTGACCTCCCTGGACACGGCGCGGGCGCTCGCCGACGCCCTGCGCCGGGCCCGCGGCGAGTTCGACGTGCGGACGATCGACGAATACCGCATGTCTCCCGCATGACCCGGCGGATCGAATCCGCCCGCGTCCTGCGCAACACGCGTATCACTGAACGGCTCTGGTGGTGCGAGTACGAAGCGCCCCAAATCGCCGCCAGCGCCCGTCCTGGTCAGTTCGCACACGTCCTCTGTAGCGCGCCCGATCAGCTCGATCCGTTGCTACGCCGGCCGCTCAGCTTCAGCCGCATCGAACCCGACCGCGGACGGGTAGCCTTCCTGATCGACACCGTCGGCCGCGGCACGGCCTGGCTCGTGGATCAGCCGGAGGGGTCCGAAATCGACATGCTGGGCCCCCTTGGCGGCAGCTTTGTCTTTCAACCGGACAGTACGCGGGCGCTCATGGTCGGCGGCGGCATCGGCCTGGCCCCCCTCATTGCGCTCGCCGACCGTGCGCCGGCCCAGGGCGTCCAGGTTCGCCTGCTCGCCGGCGGACGCGACGCCCACCAGGTAACCCCACCGGAGTGGCTGCACACCGACATCGATTACAACGTCGCCACCGATGACGGCGCCCTCGGCCATCACGGATTCATCACCGACTTGGTCCCGGACCACTTCGCCTGGTGCGACCAGATCTTCGTCTGCGGCCCAACGCCCATGATGCGCGCCATGGCCGAACTCACCGACGAGTTAACGGCAATCCACGGCCCCCGCCCCGCCTTCACCTCGCTTGAGGCCCGCATGGGTTGCGCCATGGGCGTCTGCTATTCCTGCGTCGTCCAAACCACCACCGGCCCCCTACGCGTCTGCCATGACGGTCCCATCTTTCCCCAGTCCGCCCTTACCTGGACCTGGGACCACTCGCCCTCTCCCTTGGCTCGAGTCAGCTAGTTGAACACCCGGCGCGGGATTGCTTCACTCGCAGCAACGAGTCGATGACAGCCGGTTGATAGGAACACGGCGTAGGGCGACGTCAAGCGAGCGCGGCGTCAAGAGTTCCCTGGTAAACCTCGTAAGTGAGGTCGCCCTCGCCTGTCAGCGAGAACCGCAGCAGTGGGATCAGGGCCGCCTCATCCAAGTCAGCTTCGGTAAGGCGGACCGCGAGGATCCATTCGCCGGGGCCAAGTTCCGTGTGCGCCTGCCAGAGGCTGGCGTAACCACTGCCGTCCCATAGCGCCAGCGTTCCGGTCCGAGGCTCAAATTCGTAGAGGTACAAATACTCGTGAACTTGAGTTCGATAGACAGGTTCGAGTTGTCCCTTGAACCAGCGCGGGCCTTTGCGCACGCGGCCTTTGGCGTCAAATTCGTAGGGAAGGGCCCACGGGGAACCATCAGCCGCCAAGACGACCCAGTCCTGACCCGCCCAGCGATCAGTTGCGCGATCTGTGAACGTGGCGCTAAAGGCAAGGCGCCCGCTGGTTGTCCGCACGTCTGAAAGCGCGACGCTGAAGTGCCGTGGCGGTGGTTCCATGAGAGGCTGGTAAGCGCCGGAAGGCGAGTAGACCGCAAACTCGTCGTTCCACCAGATAGGCGAACGGGCGGCCGGTGCGAAGCCAGACGGTGCAACGTGCGCCGACGTCACGACTAAGTCCGGCACCACGTCGCCCAGCGGCTCGACCTGAAAAACCGGTCGCAAGTGCACCCCGAACGTTCGGACTATTCCGAACATTCGGGTATGAGACAAGACCGACGCAGCCCGCACCGATCCAAGTTTTTCGATGGAAGGGGAGATGTAGACCTTGGCGGATGCTGGGACGCCTTGCCTGAGCGCGCCGAAAGATTCAGGCAGCGAAGCAGCTTCCAATTCACGGAAGGCTTGCTGGACCTGGTAGACGGCGTCAACGTCGTCGCGAATGAGCGGCCTGAACAGTCGCGGATCGCTAAGCCAGCGTCTGGCTCGGGCTGGAAGATTGGCGATCCAGTCATCTGTCGCGTGGATGTATGCGATTTCGAGCTGACGAATGGCCGCCGGATCCAGATAGCGGACGGCGTCAAGGTACTCGGGTCCTGTTGCATAGCTGAAATGCGTAAACTGTTGGTAACCTGAGGCATTGGGCCGACCGGTATCGACCGATAGTCCAATCGGATTGGGCGAGATGATACGATCGTCAATCGCAGTTTGGGCGCGGATCTAAGAGACAACCAACGGGGATATATACCGATCGATTGCATGGCGCCTCATTATCTGCACGTCGAACTTCCAACGACCCGCCTGGGCGTTGGTAACATGAATACCTTGTTCGAACGCTAAACCAAGATTACGCACAGGTACGGCAATCGTCGGCCAAATGATCAGAGCAGCAGTACACGTGGCGATCACACAGCGCCAGCGAGGCCGCAACGTGCGCAGTCGAATGCTCATAGCTACCAATAGACTCAAGAGCGCGAAGTTGCGGGAATGCCCATCGAAACGCGTGATGTCCTGTTGAGCATATTCATATTGCAGTGTGAGCGCACCGATGAGGAACAGGACGCTCCCAACAGCCAGTGCGACTACAAGCTGACTCCGCCAAGCCAAAAGAGCACTAGCCGCAGCGACGGGAATCACTCCGAGCCCAAGTATTCCAACAGTGCCTGGCGGCGTTGTGAAGGTGCCAATCGGCCGTCGACTATCGAAATCCGCGATCCATCCAAGCGCTAGCCCGCCCCCAGATGTTCCGGTCAAGACGCCCGTAATCACGCCACCTCCCGTTACCAGCAGGAAAGCGGCTAGCGCGGGTCCTGCTACTACGCGCAAAGTCGCAGGGTTGCGTACCGAGATTGCCGACGGCCTTCGAAGTAATCGCTCTGCCTGCAGCAGCGCCCAAAGGAGTAGCACCAGGACGGCGACAGTTTCTTCCACCAGCCCCAAGAATCCGATTAGCAAGGCCAAGGCCGGAGACGTGCCTGGCGCCACCTGTCGACCGACGCCCCCGGGTGCCGCCCGCTCCAACACGACAAAGGCAAGGCCATAGGCAAGCAAAAATCCGGGTTTCCAGATGTTCGGCGGAGAAGCCTCGATAGTCCACGTCCAAGGAAGCGAGACCGACGGCCAGTAGACTTCGGTCAGCGTGGTGTGGAAGCCACCACCTGTAAGAGCCGTGGGTACAATCACCTTTAGAATGTCGGGAGGCTCGGTGTAGTAGATCAGGGTCCACACCGCTGCGGTCAGCAGAAGAGGCGTAAGGGTGAGTGCTCCGACTCTGCCTCCATACCTCAGCAGCGTCGTCGCTACGACGAGAACAAAGCCGACCCAGATGTAGTGCCGAAGAGTTCGGTGGTTAACGCTAGGTTGGGCCCAAACGGCGGAGCCAACAGAGCAATCAGTAAGTCAACACCGTAGTGGTAATGAATTGGATCAGCTGGATTCCAAGGCAATCTCGGCGGCCATCCGCCGGCCTGAATTGAGGCAGCCAGGCCCAAATGGATCGTTGGATCAGGAATCGCTAGAAGTTGTCGACTAGCGAGCCCAGCCCAGAAGAGCACCAAGACCACGGTGGCGAATCCAGCCACGGCTCGTCGCGACAGTCGCAGCGCCATCGGGCAGCGCCAAGCCAGCCCAGCCGCGAGCGCAAGTGCAATTGTCCATACCGCGACTCTGCCGACGGAGGATGGGATTAGGTATAGGACAAAGTTGGCAATCAATCCCCAAAGTGCCGGGCCGACTACTAGCCCCTGAGCAAGCGCCGACCAATCGTCCTCGTGCCGCAGCGCCACTCGCACAACGATGAGACCCACTGCTGCGAGCGTCAGTAGTTCCAGCGCCAGGAGCAGCAGGCCAGGGAGAATTGAAGGATCGAGTGTCACCCGGTGGCCCTCGGCAGTGCAATGAGCCACTGCCTGCTAGTTCTACTGATCAAAGCCCTGCGAGACACGGCTGGCCAACGGATGACTCCGTGGAGGGAGCAGTGGGAGCACGAGACTTGTATCACCTGGGCCAGCAGTCCGGGACCCGCATGCGATGGGCGCTGGAGTGGCGGGTGAGGCGCATGCGCAGCTGCGCAGCCGAATATGGATGAAGCGTTCTGCCCTGCCGCTAGTGCGGAGTGCACAGGGAAACGTGTGCAGATGACGCCGTTGTGTACCCGTTTGCACCCGACCACTTTGGGCAAAGCCTCTGGGTACTCGTCTTTCGCACGTCCCCAAGATTGGAGCCATGGCCGAGCTGATCGACGAGCTTACGCCCGCACAAAACCCACGTTCCACCTTCACCTCGCTCGCAGCCCTTGGAGCAGCTGCCCGATTCATCCGCGTTGACGCCGATAGCAGGGCCGTATGCGAGCATGCGGAGCAGTAGTTGCCTTCGACCACACTTGCCACGCATCGCCAGACGGACCGTTATCGTCCGGACGGAGCTCGTCCATGTACTGGATCGCCAGCCGCCAAATCGCATCGCCAAAGTTTGGACGGGCAGCGATTCCCATGATACGTCTGAGCCCGCGGCATCGTTGGCGCTATCAGTGAGATCCATACGCAAGTCATGCCGCTTGACGTCTGATTCTGACCATCAGCTACCGCTGGTGGTCTGTCTTTTCCCTGACATTTCTACTTTCGCGTCATATCCATGAAAGTGGTCTCACGGTTGCGATTCACTGGCTGTTGTAGCAGAATTATGTCGTGCATCAACTTGCACTGCGTCCAGGAGGACGATTGATGAAGCTTAAGGAAGTCGTGTCGGGCAGCGAATGGGCAAGCCGCCCGCAGCGCATGCGGCGCGTGAGCCCGGAAATCAGGGAAATCGTTCGTGCAGCCGGGCGCAGCAAGGCCGGCGAGTGGACGGTTGTCAGCCTGACCGATGACGAAAAGAAGCGGCAGCCCACGCTGCGCGGTCGAATCCAGGCGGCCGCCGTCCAGGCTGGGTTCAAGGTGAAGTTTGAAATGCGCAACGGCGATCTGGGAGTCCAGAAGGAAAGCTAGTCGCCAGCGTTTGACGAAAGGCCGCGCCTTTGGCGCGGCCTTTCGCTTTAGGCGCGAATTATCGACGGATCGATTCAGGCATCCCGCCAGAGTTTGCCCATGCCACGCACGCGCGCAAGCCGCGATTCGTCGAACGCGGGCAGTTCAAAACCCACGGGTTGCGGTGGACCGTCAATGCCAAGTGACGCCTGCACGTCAGGCCTCGTGTAGTACGCGTTGTAAGTCTGCTTCACGAGTTCGGAAAACGACTCGGGATCGGCGCACTCGACCCGCCGAAGTACGTCTACCCGCCGCTCTGAGTCGAGTTCAACGAACGGTGTTCCACCGGCGATGACTTCGACTGCGCGCAGAGCAGTCAGCACAGGGTGTCGCAACTGCGGTCGTTCTGCGAGGTAGGCGTCAACCGTCTGCGCCGCGCCCAGCGTCCCGGCCGCCGACAGGTCGCCGTGGGCCGGCACCAATTCGTCCTGAACCATCGTCAGCAGCCCAAGTTCCTCTGGCGAAAGGATGCGCGGCGTCATGCCGCTACCTCTCGATAATTTCGACCTAACCAGTCGGCACAGCGCAGAGCGACGGCCTGAATGGTGCTTGTTGGATTCACGGCGGCGGACGTTGTAAATGTGCTGCCGTCAATAACGAACAGATTCGGACACTCGTGCGCCTGGCCCCAACCATTGATCACCGACCGCTCGGGATCGTCGCCCATGCGGCAGGTTCCCATGAGGTGCCAGCCGGACTCCTGGACCAGCGGGTCCACCAGGATCTCCACGGCACCCGCGGCTTCGAAGAGTTCGCGGGCACGCGCAATGCTGAATTCGAGCATGCGTTGTGTGTTCTCTCCAGCGCGATACTCGATCAGCGGGGCCGGAATGCCGTGCGCGTCGGTCAACTCAGGATCCAGCGTGACCCGATTCTCCGGTTCCGGCAGGTCTTCCAGCATGACGGAAGTCGTCATCGTGTGCGCGTAGCGCGATCGTAATGCCTCGTGGTGCGCACTGCCCCACGGGACGGGATGCCCAAGGATGCCCCCATTGGCAACCGAGAGCGGTCCGACGCTTCGACTGAGCTGGAGCTCAAACCCTCGCACGAAGCCTCGCGCCAGGTCGGTTTCGTAAAACTCCTGGCAGTTCATCAGGCCACCAATCGGGCCACGCTGCCCGTTCACGACTTCTTCGAACACACCGCTGACAAATGCAACGGGATGAAACATCAAATAAGCGCCGACCACGCCGGAATTGTTCGCCAGGCCGTTCGGAAAGCGTGCCGAGGTTGAGTTGAGCAGAAGACGTGGCGTTCCCACGCCGTTCGCGGCCATCACAACCACGCCGGCCGTATGGCTACGGCGCACGCCCTGGTCGTCGTAGTAGAGGGCTCCCGTGGCTCGCCCGGCGCGGTCCACCGTTATCTGTTCAACGCGGGCGTGTGTGATCAGTTGTACGCCTTGGGCCAGAGCTTTCGGCCAGTACGTCACGTGCGCGCTGGACATGGCCCCAATCGGGCACCCAATGTCACACGGCCCGCAGCAGTTACAGGGCGACCGGTTCTCGCCAAACGGCTCGGAAATCAGCGCGTTGTCACACGGCCACCAGTGCCAGCCCAGCTTCTCCAGGCCACGGAGATACGCCTCACACCCGGCGTCAAAGGCCAGGGGCGGCGTCTGCCGCGGACTGCGTGGCGGATTGCCGGGATCGCCCGCCAAACCCGATACGCCGACCATCGAATCGTTGAGGTCGTAATAGGGTTCCAGGTCCCAATACGTGAACGGCCAGTCGTCGGCCACGCCGTCCAGCGTGCGTACGCGAAAGTCGGACGGCCGCATACGCGGAAAGTGCCCGCTCCAGTGCACCGTACTGCCGCCCACCGCGTTGACCATCAGCGGAAAAATCGGCGTCCCGCTGTTGTTGATGGGGTAGTCCTCGGCCCAGCCGCGCACGTTCGGATCCTTGGCGAACGTTGTCTGCCGGGCGAGCTCGTAGTCGGGTCGGCTGTGCGCGTAGTCCGAGGGCTCGACCCAGCGGCCTTGCTCCAGGCACGTGACGCGCAATCCCCGGCGCGAAAGCGACCAGGCCGCCGCGGCGCCGGAGGCGCCGGAACCAACAATCAGGACATCGGAATCAAGTTCCGGCGCTGCCATCGCATCGTCATCCAGGCTCGATCGCTTGCAGCATACGAGCCGGGCGTCCGCGCGTCAGTCCTTGATCGTCAGCCCGCCGAACAGGACGGTGCCTCGGATGCTGACCGTCGCCTCGTCCTCGGCGCCCACGTCATCGCGTTTGTCGTCAACGCCCCCAAACAGGGCCACAACGTCGTTGTGGACAGTCCAGTCCTCGGGTACCCGCAGTTCCACGCCGCCGAACATGCAGGTCACGTCGATGACCGCCGGCGGCCGCTCGACGCGGGCCCTTCGCAGGTCGTATTCCGCCCCGCCGAAGAGCGTCGTGGTCTGCAAGCCGGTGAACGATCCATCCACTTCGTCATTCACGCTGTTGAACACCGCCACGTGATTCAACCCGCCACCGGACCGGCCGGCTGCCCCACCGCCACCGAGTGACGCCCGTGTGGCGATAAGCAGCACGCCTGCGACGATGATGAGCACCGGCCATACGGCCCCGCGAACGACGTCCGGAACTTCGTCGAGCACCGAAAGCTGAACGGCGATCCCCAGGGCGATCAGAATCCAGGGACCTATCGACCCGCGAAATCCACTACGAGCCAGCGCCCAAAGACCCAGGACGACAAGCAGCGATGGCGCGTATTCCCAGGGGCTGAAGTCGCCGAGTCCCAGGTTGCCAAGGAGCAGCAGCACCCCCACCGCCACCACAATCAGGCCGACCAGAACCCGACTCGAACCGCCGATGCTCATCGGCCCCTCCGCCAGCGCTCAGTGTCGCCCCGCCGCAATGCCCGGCATCCGGATGTAGTCAAGGATGGGTTCGGATTCAATTCCATCGGTGCGTTTCCGGATCGATGGACGACGACGGGACCGATTCCAGTTCTTCCCAGAGTTCGTCGGGAATCTCGAACGCGGCCAAAACCAGCGTCTTCTCAATGCGCTCTGGCCGGCTGGCGCCCACGATCGTCGAGACTATCCGCGGATCCTTCAGCGAAAACTGCAGCGCGGCCGCCGCTAGCGGAATCCCGTAGCGATCACAGATGGCTTGCAGGCGCCGCGCACGCGCCACCATCTCGGACGACGCGGCCTGGTAGGCATACCGCGGATACGACGCCGGTCCTCGCGACAGGATGCCGCTCCCGTAGGGCGCCGCGTTCAGCACGGCTACGTTGCGCATGGCCGCAATCTCCAGCAGCGGCTCGGCCGAGCGGTTCAGCAACGTGTAACGGTTGTGCGTGACGACCACCTCGAAGCAGCCGGTCTCGACGTAGCGGATTTCCTGGTCGATCGGGCCGCCGGCAATGCCCAGGTGTTCGATCAGCCCTTCCGCCTTCAAGTCGAGCAGCACCTCCAGCGGGCCGCCGGGCGCGGTGATGGCGTCAAAGGTCGAGTGCTCCGGATCGTGCAGGTGCAGGAGTTGCAGACGATCCAGGCCCAGCAGGTCCAGGCTCCGCTCAACCGAACGGCGCATCTGCGCCCCGCTGAAGTCGCCGGTCGTCAGGTCGCGGTCGGCCTTGGTTCCCAAAACGTAGCCATCGGGAATCCCGCCATGCTCGCGAAGCACGATGCCGATACGCCGCTCGCTTTCGCCGTCGCCATAGGACGCCGCGGTATCGATGAAGTTGATCGAACTCTCCAGCGTTTCCCGCACGGCCGCCAGCGCGTCCTTCTCCGCCACCGAGTAGGCAAAGGTCTCGGGCATGTCCCCAAGCGCCGCGGTGCCGATGCACAACGGCGTGACCCGCAGACCGGTCGTGCCCAGCGTGCGCAGCGAGAAATAGTCGCCGGGCGCCGACATTACGGCGGACCCGGAATAGGCGAACGCGAATCGCGGTCGGCTCGACGGCGCTCGCGCCCGGGCGTCGTCCGGCGACCCTCGATAACTTCCATCGCAATCAACACCGTCGTATACGCCTCGCTAGCCACGCGGCCGTCATCTCCGGCGAACGACGACGGCAATCGCGAGTAGTCGCCGGCGGACATCTGATCGATACGCCGCCGCAGCCAGCTTCGCAGACGTTCCCAGGACTCGCCAGCATCAGCGTTGGGCATGATGCGCCTCCGACTCGATGGCGTCGGCCGCCTCTGTGTGCCGCCGTACGAACGCTTTGGCGAGGACCGTGGCGCCTTCCACGTCGTCCGGCTCCAGTTCCCCGTCCAGCACCAGGTCCAACAGGTACTGCTTGATCGGCTTGATCCACACGCCCGGCGGGCGGTCGAACAGCTCCATGAGGGCGTGGCCGTCCAGGGGCGAGTCCAGCGCGGCCACGTCGCGCTCGGCCTGCAAGTGCTCGCAACGCGCCTGCAACTCGGCCACGCGCGCCAGCCCAGCCTCGATTCGCCGCGGCCGATAGCTGGTGATGTCGGCGCGGGACAAGGCGATTAGCTCGTCGAGATCCTCGCCGGCCTCGAGGATGAACCGCCGAACGGCTCCATCGGTCCACCCAGGTTCGTAGGCGTTGGCGCGCATGTGCAGCCGGACGATGTGCGTGACGCGGTCTGTGAGCCCTCCGTCGAACTTGAGCCGGCGCATGATTTTCCTCGCCATGCGCGCACCCACCTCTTCGTGCCCAAAGAATCGGATACGGCGGTTGCGGATGGACTTGGTTTGCGGTTTGCCGATGTCGTGCAGCAGCGCGGCCCAGCGCGTTTCGCGAACCTCAGGAGTGTTGGAAAGTACACGCATCGTGTGCGCAAACACGTCCTTGTGCTGCCGCCGTTCCTCCTGCTCGGTCTGCTGCAGGGGAATCAGCTCGGGCATTACCAGGCCCAGCACACCGATTTCCAGGAGCGTGACCAATGCGCGGCCCGGCTCCGGCGACAATAGGATCAAGTTGAGTTCCGCCCCAATGCGCTCGGCGCTGACGTGGCGCAACTCGCCCGCCGTGCGCCGCGCGGCGGCCAGGGTGCCGGCGTCGATGTCGAAGCCGAGTTGGGCGGCAAAGCGCACGCAGCGCAGCACCCGCAGCGGGTCTTCCGTGAACCGATCGTCGGCAACACCCACGGCCCGAATACGCCCGGCAACCAGGTCGGCCAGGCCACCGTGCGGATCGACAATGCGCCCGCTCAGCGCATCCTGCGCCATGGCGTTGATCGTGAAGTCGCGCCTGCTGAGATCGGCCTCCAGGGAGTCGCCGAACTGCACGTCAGGCTTGCGCGATCCGGGACGGTAGGACTCCGCCCGAAACGTCGTGATTTCAACGGGGCCGCTCTCGAAAACGGCCCCGATGGTCCCGAATCGCTCGCCGACCGTGTAGATGCTCGAGGCGCCAGCCCGGCGCGCCAGCACCTTGACTCGATCGGGACGCGCCCCGGTCGTGAAGTCCAGGTCGTTTGACGGTCGCCCGAGAATTCGATCTCGGACCGGCCCACCAACCAAGTAGAGATCGAAGCCGGCTTGTCGAAAGATGCGCGCGAGGCGCCCGGTGGGATTCATGAGATATGAGACGTCGCCCGGTTTAGGCGGTGCGCGAGATTGGCCAGTGCCGGCGCCGCAGCGCGCCAGGCGCCGCACGCAGCGATGTTACACGCTCGCGTAGCCGGTCCCGAATCTCACGCGGACCTCCAACCAGGCGCCGCACCCCGATATCGGCCACAAAGGCCAGCAGGGCGATCGTGAGCCACTGCGCCCAGCCAAGCTGGGTTCCGCCGTCGCCGCGCAGTGCCAGCGCGGTCAGATCGCCGCTGGACTCAACGGTCACGCCGCCCGTCAACTCGGCTGCACGCCTCAGCACGCGGTGATCCGGCGCGATGTGGCCAACTTCCGCCCCCACCGGAACCACGAGGCCCGATGTCGCCGCGCGCTCCTCACCAGCGCCGTCACGCTGGGACACCAGCACCTCGTACACCCCGGCGGGCAATCCCTCCAGGCTGCCCTCGTAGCGGCCGGGCCCTACCTGCTCGACGGTTAGGGACTGGCGGGTACCCTGCGGGCCTACGAGGGTCACACGCGTCTCGAGTTGGTTCAGAAACCGCCCGGATGCATCCACCGCGTCGACCTCGATCACCGCAACGCCATCCGCGTGGGTCGCCTGGATTCGAGGGCTGTCGCCGACACCACCCGTCAACGGGCTGACCCACTGAACCGCCTGGCGCAGGAACGGGGCAAAGCCGTCCCAGCCAAGCCAAATGTCCGCCCAGTCGGTGCCCGCGTCCGACGTCCAGGCAATAGCGCGACCCCGCCCGTATTGCCATTGCGCCAGGATCGGATCGTTGTTGTCGGAAGTCAGCACGACTTCGGCCGTGGGCTTGGCTCGGGTCCGAACGTAGCCGCGCAGGTCAGGAAGTTCCTGCCCCGCCAGGCTGCCGGTGAACACCGGGCTCGGCGCGTCCATCCGCGGCTGAAATTCGCGTTCCACCACCGCGAACTCGCCCGCCGTCAGCGTTTCCTGCGTCAAGACACGCGGAATCGAGCGCGGGTCCGGGACGAAGTAATAGCGGCCGTTTCCGACTCGCGCGATGCGCTCCAGCAATTCCTGGTCGGACTGCTGACCGACCGCGATCGCCGACACCGTGATGTCTCGCCGACGCAACGAGCGCGTCAGCCCGTCGAAGTCGCCGTAGTGGGCACGTCCGTCGGTTAGCAGCACCACGTGCTTGACCGACGCGCTGACCTGGTCCAGGCGGGAGCGCGCGAAGAACATCGCCCGTGCCAGATCGGTGGATGTCCCCATCTGAATCCCGCGGATGCGGTTGATTGCCGCCCCTACATCCGCCGCCGAGGTCAGTTCGCGTGGCGGCACCACCCACTGCGAGTCGATGTCGAACGTCATCACGCCCAGGATGTCGCCCTCTTCCAGCAGGTCCACCGCGTCCACCGCCGCCTCGATTGCCATGTCGATCTTGGCCGCCCCCTCGCTTGCGCCCTCGGCCATGCTCGACGACCGGTCGATGACCAGCACCAGGGCCAGGCGCGGCTCCGGCGTCTCCTCGGTCGGGTCCGACCACACCGGCAAGGCCTCATCCAGGGCGGTTCCCTGGTAGTCGCCGGCGGCAAAGCTGTCGGGACCCCCCAAAACCACCAGTCCGCGACCGCCCGCCACGTGCGCGCGCAACGCATCAAGCGCGTCGGGTTCGAACGCTTCGGCCGGCACATTGGATAGCACGACCGCCTCGAACTGCGTGAGATCGACACCCCCAAGCGCGCCGGGGGCGACATCCCGCACCTCAAAGTCCGCGGCCCGCAACGCCGCCCGGACCTGGGACGTCTCGCCGATCGTGAGCACTCGACCGGGCTCGGCCACGCGTACGAACGCCTCGGCCACGTTGTTGGCCAGCCTCGGGTCGGCGTCCTCGAGAAGCTCGGCCCGCAATCGGTGAAACCCAGGGGCAAGGCCTCCCAACTCCACCCCGTACGTGCGCGTTCCGGAGTCGACGACAATCGGCCCGTCGCTGATCAGGCGCGCACCGTCCCAGAGACGCAGGCGCGCCGTAGTGCGCCGCTGTGAGGCGATTCGAACGCGCGCCTGCACTGCCGTGGCGCTGTGGATGATGTCCGGGACCTCAACCGCCTGCACCACAAGGTCGGCGCCGCGAGTGGCCGCGGCCGGGATGACCGATATCGGCACGCCCCGCGCGGCAGCCGTCTGAACAGCCGACTCCAGCCCGGGTCCAGCGCCCGCGCCGTCGGAAATCAGCACCAGTTGCCCGCCCGCGTCGGGGTCGAGCAGGCCCAGCGCGGTCAGAATCCCCGCCTCGTAGTTGCTGTCGTGTCCCGCTAGGCCGGAGCGCAAGGGCGGGGCTTCCTCCAGGCGCTGCGGCGCGGCCAACACCGCGGTGCTGGCGCCAAACTGCACGGCCCCCACCGGCGCGTCCGCCCCAAACGCGTGAACGAAGGCGTCGATGATCCCGTGGGCATTCGCGCGCTCGGCCAGCAGCATGCTGTCGGACGTATCCACGACAAACACCGTGGCCGGGCGCGTATCTCGTCCAACCGCGAATCCGGCCAGGGCCAGAACCATTGCGGTCAGGCCAATCAACCTCAGCAGGGTCGCCAGTCCCAGCCGAATCCGGGAGAGACGCGTGACGCTGAGCGACGTCACCCAAATGGCGACCGGCAACGCTGCCAGCAGAACGAGCACCCAGGGACGTTCCAGGACCACGGGTCAGCGAACTCCCCGGACCCGATGGAAAATCCACCATTCGACCAACACCAGGGTCAGCGCCAGAACGGCCACCCACGGCCACAGTTCAATCTGGTCCTGGATTCGCTGGGGTGAGTCGACCGTCGCACTCGACCCCGCCGAAGCCCCGCCTCGTGACGGTCGAGTCGCCAGTCCCGGAGCAAACTCTATCGACGTCTGGGCCATCAGTTCCTGCCCCACGAACTGGCGAACCGTATAGACCCCGGGGACCGTCACTTCAAGGACCGCCGGCTCCGGCAGCGTGAACTCAGTCGAGTCCCCGCCCGGATCGGTTACGGCGACTCGATCGGCCCGCGGATGCGGGACGAGCCGGGCCGGCCGCCCCGGTTCCAGATCGGCCCCGTCCGGCAAGGGCGAAAATGGATCGGCCCAACGCACCACGTTGGACCAGAACACCGGAAACCAGGGCGCCTGAGTTACCCCGGGGCCGGCCACGTCGAATCCGATCACGGCGGTGCGGCGACCATAAGCAACCCCGTGCGCGAGCAACGCGCGGTCACCCACGCTCAGGTCCACCTGCGCCCAGGGAGGTACCGCATAGGTCACGTCCGAGTCGGACACCAGGTCGCCAACGTCGACCGACGTCAGGAGCGGGCTGTCCGCGACCGCCAATGGACGCGTGTCGGCATTGGCCGGCGAATCCAGGCCAAGTGCCGGCATGGCCCGAGGCTGGACGAAAACGGCAGAGGCGGAGGGCAGAAACTCGGGCGTGAACCCCTGGAACACGTAGAAGTCCGCGGACAAGTTCGCCTGGTCGTACGAATCGACAGCTATGGCCTGCGCCGTAACCGCCGGCACGGCCTGCAAGGCCCGAATGATTGGCCAGGGTTCGTTGCCGACCACCACCACCGACAGCTCCGACGGCTCGGCCAGCGAGGCAAATGCTAGGTCGTCGGCCGGCAGACCGTCATCGGGCGCGCGAACTTCGGCCTGGTAGCCCGGCGCCGCCGGCAGGTCGTCGAACACCAAGATCTCGCGTGCCCCGGCCGCCAACTCGATCGCCCTGCTCGTCGGCGAGCCTTCACCTGCAGATACCAGCACCTCGGCCACGGCGCCGGTAATCCCGTCGTTTCGGACCGCGACCACGCCCTGCACGGCATCTGGCGTATCGAGGCGTCGCCGTACCTGGAACGACGCCAGCGCGACGTTCGGCGCCGGCTCGCCGACGACGACCGTCCGGACCCCGGCATACACGGGATCCGAAGCCTCCGCCGGCGGCTGATCCGTAAAGAGCGCCACGATTCCGCCGGCTGCCGGGTTCGCCAGCGAGCGCGCCATGTCCAGCGCCGCGTCCAGCCGTCCGCGCGAAGCTTCGGCTCGTATCCCACCGATCAATCGGTTCACCTCGGCCCGATCGCCGGTCTGCGCGACAAGCGTTCGCGGAACCGCACCGGCGGTTATCAGCGACATGCGCCGGTCGTGGTCAAGCGAGTTCACAAACGCGGCGGCCTCATCGCGGGCGCGCTCGATTCGCCGCGTCCCGTCTCCGTCGGCTATGGCCATCGACGCCGAAACATCCATCACGATTGCCACTGGTGGGCCCAGTTCAACCGTGGCCAGGCGCTCCGGCCGCGCCAACGCCAGCGCAAACACGACCACAGCCAGCAACTGGAGCAGAAGCACGGAGTGCCGGCGCAGCCAGGCCAGCCAGGTGTCGTCGGCTCGCGCCCGCAGCGTGCGCCGCCAGACCAACAGCGAAGCCACCACGATGCGCTGACGGCGCGGACGCAGCAGAAAAAACGCCAGCACCGCCAGCGTCAGACCCGCCCAGGCAAAGGCCAGCGGCGCCGCCCAGGTCACGCCAGCGTTCCGTGCTCGCGCAGGCGCCGAAGCACGATGTCCTCCACCGGCCAGTTGGACCGGATCGGCACGTAGCGCACGTGCCGACGGTGACAGAAGCGCTGCAAGTCGCTGGTCCAGTCGCCGATCGCCTGGCGGTATGCGCGAAGCAGATCCCCGTCGCCAAGCACCTCCAGCGCGTCGCCGCGTTCGGCGTCGACAAGTTCGACCTCATCGCTAAAGACTGGACTGACGAATTCGTCGTCAAGCACGTGGATCACCGTCACTTCGTGACCCCGCTGGGCAAGCGACCCGATGGCCCGCGGAGCGTCGGGCGCAAGGAGATCGGAAGCCAGCACCGCAACTCCGTGCGGGAGAGCCCGGGCGTTGTAGGCGGTCACGGCGCGCGAGAGCCCGGTTTCACCCGACGGTCGTTGGCGCTCCAGGAACTCGAACAAGCGAGCCACGTAGGCCTCCCCTTGCCGGGGCGCGAACGTCTCGCCCAGGTCGTTACCCAACGCGGCCCCCGCCACAACGTCGCGGCTGGCCAGGGCCGTCCACCCCAGCGCAGCCAACACGGCCTGCGCGGCTTCAAGTTTCGCGGGCGCACCCGATGCCATCGATCCGCTGACGTCCAGTAGCAAGTGCACCACCAGCGTCTCTTCCGACTCCCGGACCTTCACGAACAACTCGTCGGTCCGGGCGTAGATGTTCCAGTCGATCTGCCGGTAGTCGTCGCCCGGGCTGTACGACCGGTGGTCGGCGAACTCTAGCGATGAGCCGGTCGCCCGGCTGCGCCGCCCTCCCGTGTGCAGGTGCCCGTGCGGACGCTGCGAAACGAGCGAGAGATTGGCCAGCTTGGCGCGCAGCGCGGCGTCGGGCGCAAACGCCGGCAACGCGGCGCCGGCGCTGCGCTCAGTCACCTGCTCGGCGGGTTGACATCAGGATGGCGTCCAGGATCTGCTCGGCCTGGACGGCGTCGGCCTCGGCCTCGAAGTTCAGCAGCAGCCGGTGGCGCATCGCCGGGCGGGCCGCGGCCCGAATATCGTCGAATCCCACGTTGTAGCGCCCATCCAGCATCGCGTAGACCTTGGCGGCCAGCACCATGGCCTGGGCCGCCCGTGGCGAGCAGCCATAGCGCACGTATTGGCGGGTCAGCTCGTGTGCGGTCGGATCCTCCGGATGGGTGGACTTCACCAGGTCCACGACGTAGCTCCCCACGTGCGGGGCAATCGCCACCCGCCGCGCAAACGCGCCCATCTCCAGCAAGTCGTCGCCGGTCGCCACTCGAGCGACCTCCGGCTGGGCCGCCCCCGTGGTCCGATCCAGGATCTCGCTCAGATCCTCTGCCGTGGGGTAGTCCACCACGAGCTTGAACATGAACCGGTCCACCTGGGCCTCGGGCAGCGGATAGGTGCCTTCCATTTCGATCGGGTTCTGCGTCGCCATCACAAAGAACGGCGGGTCCAGCAGGTAAACCTCGCGCGCCACGCTGACCTGGCGCTCCTGCATCGCTTCCAGCAGCGCCGCCTGGGTCTTTGGCGTGGCTCGGTTGATTTCGTCGGCCAGCACCAGGTTGGCGAACACCGGCCCCGGCTCGAATCGAAACGTCCGGTGCCCGTCCGCCCCGTCGACCACCACGTTCGTGCCGGTAATGTCGGCCGGCATCAGGTCGGGCGTGAATTGGATGCGGCTGAAACGCAGATCGATCGCTCGCCCGAGCGCGCGCACGAGTTCGGTCTTGCCCAGCCCCGGCACGCCCTCGATCAGCACGTTGCCGCCGGCGATCAGGCAGACCACGGTATCCCGCACGACGTCGCGCTGGCCGACGATCAGCTTGCCAACCTCGTCGATAACGGCGGCGGCCTGGTCCCGAAAGTCCCGGGCCTGCTGTTCGGTGGCCTCAGACCCGTCCACGGCGAGTTTCATGGCGCGGCGAAGTAGCGATCCATCATTGGCAGCATATCCAGCGGGACGTTGCGGGCAACGTCGGGCCGCCCCACGGCATACCCTCGCCGTCCGGCAGAGGCCTCGTATCCGGACGATCCGCCGGGACCCAGTTCCAGCACCGGTCGCTCGATCAGCTCGGTGCCGTCCTCGGTCGGTGCGATCTCCACGATCTCCAATTGCCCGTCCACGTTGAGCCGCTGCTCGGGCGCCAGGGTCTCCAGCGTGCCCTCCAGTGCTTGGCCGCTCGCCACGGAGTCGCCGCCGCCTTGCGACCCGACGCTGCCCTCCGCGCTCCCCTCTGTCGCCCCCGCCGCCGCCGCCGCGGCCGCTGCGTCTCCGGGCGAATCCCCTTCCGTTCCAGGAAGCCCGTCCCCGGCCGCCGCCTCGGCTTCAGCGAGTTGTCGCGCAAGCTGATCGAGTTGCGCTTCCAGTCCGCTGTCGGCCTGCACCGTGGACCCAACGGTTTCGATCTCTTGGGCCAGTTGCTCCAGCGCGCTGCGGGCGTCAGCCAGCTGGCCGCCTTCCAGCGCGTCGGCCGCCGCCCGCAACTGGTCGGCCAGCCCCTCGTCCAAGCCTTCAGCCCGTTCCGCCGCTTCCCTTAGACCGTCCGCCAGCTCATCCATGCGCGTGCTGTTCATGCCCGAAATCTGCTCACCCAGTTCGCGCGCCTCGCCCGCGGCCGTCTGGAAGTCGCCGCTGTCGAGGGCCCGACCAAGGCGCCGGCCCTCGGCTGTGCGTCGCAACGCCTCGCCGGCGGCCTCGGCGGCCAGCGCTGCGGGCGCGGCCTCGGGGTCGCGCTGGCGCTCCAGTTCGGCCATCGCCGCTCGAATCTGGTCGATCTGTGCCAGCACCGCCGGATCCGCCAGCGCGGGTGTCGCGCCATCCGCTTCGGCGCCCAGGCTCTCCGCCAGCGCCGAGGTCGTCGCGCCCCCGCCCACTCGCGGCAGCACGTCGGTCGTCGCGGCCAGCACCGCGGCCGCCAGGATTACTGCGGCAAGCGCCAGGATGCCCAGGTCGCCGCGCGGCGCCCGATACGGAAAGGCACTGGCCGCATCGACGCCCGCCAGGGCCTGCAGCGCGTCGCGCCGTTGCAGCTCCCGCACCTGCGAATCTGCCCGCGATCCGGCCACCGCCGTGGACAAACGCTCGAACATCGCCATCCGCCGGTCATAGGCCAACGCCGCGGCCAGCGGCGGCGGTGCCACCAGCGCCCGCGCGGCCAGCACCACGAGCGGAACCGCGGCCACGCTCGCGGCCACTGCCACCATCACCCGTGGTAAGCCGGCCACGGCCATGGCAATCACCAGGACAAGTGCCAGTCCTACGCCAGCGGTTAGGACTCGTGGCGCCTCCTGCAAGGTTCGGTAGCGCTGCCAGCGGCGGGCCAGCGGGAGAAGACGCTGCTCCAACGCATCCGGCCCGTAGGCCGTGCCTCGAAATGCCGGCCACGCTATGCCACGAGCAATCCGCGGCGTTAGCTCAATGCGCATGGCGTCCACGCCGCGGGCCTGCCCGGAATCGCCAGCAATCCTGCAAACCCGTCATCCCGGCGTGACCGACACACCGCCAAAACGTCTTCACTGCTCACGCTTCCACGTCTGGGCCGATGTCAGCAGATCACGAGCCACCCGCCGGCCGGCGGCGGTGGACGCCCCGCTCATGGCCGCGATTTCCTCGACCACCTGGGCGCCATCCACGCGCGAGACCTCGGTCTTCGACACACCGTCCATGTCCGACTTCGCCACAACAAAGTGCGAGTCTCCAAACGCCGCCACCGGGGCCAGGTGCGTAATGCACAACACCTGCCGCCATGCGGCCAGCGCCGCCAGCTTCTGTCCAACAATGTCTCCGGCCCTCGGTCCAACGCCGACATCGATCTCGTCAAAGACCAGCGTAGGCGTCTCATCAACCCGCGCCAGCACGACTTTGAGTCCCAGCAGGATCCGGGACCGTTCGCCCTCGGACGCCACGTCGGCCAGAGGACGTCGTGGCTGGCCGGTGTTCACGCTCAGCAGGAAGTCGACGTGATCCATGCCGGACTCATCGAACGCGACCGGCCCAGGCTCGCCCTCCACCGGCAGGCCGTCCGCGTCAGCCTGCCGGCGCAAGCTGACCTCGAACTCGGCGGACGCCATGTTCAGGTCGGCCAGCTGGACGGCGATGGCATCCGCCAGTTCCCTGGCCGCCCGCTCGCGCTCGGCTGAAAGTGCCTCGACGGCCGGAATCAGGCGAGCCTTCAGCCTGGCGACGTGCTCGCGCAGCGCTTCGATTCGGGCGTCCCCGCGATCGAGCTCATCCAGCCGCTCGCGCGCCGATTCGCCGTAGGCAATCACGTCAGCCGGTGTGTCCCCGTACTTGCGAGTGAGCGATTCGATCTGATTCAGGCGCTCGTCGATCTGTTCGAGACGCGCCGGATCGGCCTCCACGTTCTCGGCATACGACTGAAACGTCAGGGCCAGGTCGGTCGCCAGCTCCTGCAGTTGCGCGGCCTGCTCGGCCAGCGGTCGCATGCCCGGATCCAGCGTCGCCATTTCCTCGGCCGATGCACGGGTCGATCCGAAAATGTCGGGCGCCGGATCCAGCGTCTCGCCCTGCAGTTGAACCGCGGCCTGGCTGGCCAGGCCGCGCAACCGCTCCGCGTTGGCCAGCACCAACCGATCCGCCCGCAGCCGCTCATCCTCACCCGCCGTGAGGCCCGCCGCTTCAATTTCATCGACCTGGAACGTCAGCAGATCGATCTCGCGTGCAGTTTCCCTCGCATTGCGCTGCAATTCGTCCGCTTCGCGACACGCCGCCCGCAGATCGCGTACCAGCGCGGCCGCCGCTTCGCGCTCCGGAATCAATCCGGCGAAACGGTCCAGGTACTCGAGCTGCTGCGAGCGCCGAAAAAGCGACTGGTGCTCGCTTGGCCCATGCATGTCAACCAGCGTTCGACCCAACTCCGCCAGCGCGCGGACCGGGACGGCGCGCCCGTTGATGCGCGCCGTCGAACGGCCGGCCCCGCGAACTTCGCGCGAGAGGGTCAGCGACTCGTCGACCTCCGCGCCATACGAATCCAGGACAGCGACGGCCTTACCCGGCGTCGCGTCGAACACGGCCTCCACATAGGCATGCCGGGCGCCCGGCCGAATATCCGCTGGATGCGCCCGGCGTCCCAGCACCAACGCCATCGCGTCGATCAGGATCGACTTCCCGGCGCCCGTCTCGCCGGTCAGGACGTTCATCCCCGCTTCCAGCGCTACGTCAACGGCATCGATCAGCGCAAAGTCGCGAACGCTGACGTGCCTGAGCACGGGTGTTTAGCCGGACCCGTGCACAGGTCGCGGCATCTCCCGCGGAACCCGCCAGCGCATCTTCTCGGCCAGCGTGGCGTAGAAGTAGTCGCTCTCCCGGAATCTCGCGAACCGGGCCAGGTGCTCGGACGCCTTGCACACCACCCGGTCGCCCGAGGTCAGCAACTGATCGGTCTGACCGTCAATCGAAAGTGTCGCCTCGTGCGTGGTGAAGGTCGTCAGTTCCACTCGCTCGTCATGGCCCACCACGATCGAGTTCGCGGGCGTCAGGAACGGAACCAGCGGCGTCATCACCAGGTCCCGCACTTTCGGATGCAGCACCGGTCCGCCGGCCGCCTGCACGTACCCCGTCGTACCCGTCGGGGTAGCCACGATCACGCCGTCCGAGGTGTACGTCGTCAGCACCACGCCGTTGATACGCACCTCGATCTCGACGACGCGCGCCATCCGCCCTCGACCGACCACCACGTCGCCCGCGGCCAGACCCGAAGCAACCACGCCGTTCGCATCGTGGTGCGTCCAGTCGATCAGGACGCGTTCTTCAATCCAGTAGCCGCCGTCGAGCACATCGTCCAGGCGTTCATCGAACTCGTCCGGTGAAAATTCGGTCAGGAATCCAAGACGTCCGTAGTTGACGCCCAGGCAGATAGCTCGATGCGGAGCCGCGGCGCGTGCCGCCCGCAAAAGCGTGCCGTCGCCCCCGAACGTCACCACCAGTTCGGCGCCCGCCAGGTCGTCGGGCCGCTCGGTAATCTCCCAGGACGACACGCACCACGCGTCCAGGCCTCGACACTTGAGCCGGTTCTGGGTGCGTTGCGCGTGGTCGACGGATGCGGCAATGCGTGGCTGAAACAGAAGAGCAACCCGCATCAACCACCCACGTCATCGCTGTCCCGTTCATCATAGTCGCTGCCCGCGCCCCACCAATTCGGCCACGGTCCCCCGAGCAGAGACCTTTGCATAACCCCGCCTCGACCTCGAAACCGGGGCCGCTCTTTCTCCCTCTCCCTCTGGAGACCTTTGCAAGACGCCCCGTGTGCCCGAATGAGCAGCCGCGTCTTAATCCCTCTCCTGGGGGAGAGGGTTGGGGTGAGGGGTCTTCCGCGCAACCAGCCGAGGGTTATGCAAGAGTCTCCTCTGGGAGAGGGTTGGGGTGAGGGGTCTTCCGGGCACCCAACCTCCGGTTACGCAAGCGTCTCGATCAGCA
>WTFW01000082.1 GCA_011523785.1 Chloroflexota bacterium
GGCTGACGGGCTACGGGCTGCGGCACTGGCGGAAGGGCGCGTCCGAGCCGTCGAGCGCCCAGGTGGTGGTGAACGCACAGACCAGCGCCCGCACGTTCGGGGGGCTGGCGGCGAATACGACCTACCGGTTCAGCATCCAGGCCTGCAACGGGACCAGTCGCTGCAGTGGCTGGACCAACAAGGACGGGACGACGCAGCCGACGCCCACGCCGCCGCCCGAGCCGCCGCCCGAGCCGCCGCCCACCCCCGGCACGCCCACGGCGCCGCATTCAATCCTCTCCGACCAGGTCGGGGCGAACTCTTTCCGGGTGCGCTGGAGTCCGCATGCGGAGACCGGCGGGCGGGCTCTTACGGGCTTCGGCATCCTGGTAAGAAAGAGCGGCTCGAGCTGGGACGAGAGCCGGACGGTGTGGGTTGGCAAGAGCCCGCCACACCGCTACAGCGTGACCGATCGAGAGCCCGGCACGACGTACGTGGTGAAGATCAAGTCGTGCAATGGTTCCGGCGGCAAGACCAGCTGTAGCGCCTGGTCGAGCGACCACCGGGTGACCACCACCGTGGTCGAAGTCAACACCGGGACGCGACCGGTCGTGCGAAACCCCGTGACGCCCACTTGCCCGTATACGACAGGAACTAAGACGGCCTGGGGCAAACCCATGAACCTCGATGTGACGCCGCACGAAGGGCGAGAAATCACCCTGTGCTGGACGCCCGTCACGGATGCCGAAAGTTACACCGTTTCCGCTACGCACAACCCGACCGATCAATCACCGACCTTCGGCGAAGTCAAGGGAACGATCGCCAACACAACAATGGTGATAAAACTCGACGATATCTACACATCGACAGCCGATACTGGCCTCGGAAACCACAAAGCCTACGGCTTCAAAGTAAAAGCCAAGCGGAGGAGCAGCAGCGCAACAGCGGAGAGCAAAATGATCATTATCATCGATACGCCAATCATCAAGGCGGACGGCAAGAGCACGTCGGAGGTTGGGAACGGTAAGGTGTTGGTTGAGTGGAATTCGGTTGGGAGTATCCTGGGCGCTGCGTATAGCCAGGGTGAATACGACCTACGTAACCGAAAGTCTCGCGCCAGCCATAACGCCTCCTCCCCACGGAATTCCGACTTCTTTGAGAGTACTGGCGACCCTGCGGAGAATAAAGCCAGCCCGTTTGCAATTCGTAATCTCGCCACGAATGTCGTTTACGCAATTCAGCTCGTCTATCGGGCTGAGGGGCCATCAGCCAATACGGCCGACGATGACATCTGGGTGTTCGCCGCCAGGGATGCCTATGCCTGGGTTTCCGATGAGGCAATCCCGGATGGCAGCAGAGTCGCGGGCGTCCCAGTTACCAGCCGGGTCACAGACACGACCTTCTCGTACAAGATTTGTACGACGACGTTTCTGTTGGACAACAGAGTCGAGACCTGGGTTTCACTCATCACCGCAGCCTTCGATCGCTGGCAGGCCGCCGTAACGACGGATCTGATCACGATAGAGCGCGACACCGATCCCTGCACGGACTATCACACGACGGCGAGCTTGATCCTGGAACGCTATGAATACTTGCGGACGCATCCGGATCTCAGTGGCTATAGCAAGAAGGCCCTGATCGGACTTCTTCAAGTCTTCATAGATACGGTAATTCGTGAACGAGTAGCCAGACTTCACCGTGACGACAAAGCGGCCAACGAGATCAAGATGTTTAATGACGTTTCCGGTGTGGAAGGGTATCTAAAGGATCAGGAGGTATTCGCAGAGATAGCCTCGGACATTGGGCACCGAACGAAGTGTTGGTATAAGGACATAGGAAGCTCACCAGGCGTGGTTGTATGGAAGTTTGATGAGTCCGTACTAATGTGCTACGACCCCTACGTTGGATCCGTGTACCGGAACAACGTGTTCGTCGGTGACCAGCACATATCGGGAGACATTTTTATTCGGCGATCCCATTTCAAACTTGATCCCCTGTTACAACCCGGTTCAGACGCGTCGTTTAATATGTGTGGCAGTGTCACTTTGAACAATAACAACAACAGCGCTTTCAAGTCGTTCCTGCATGAGGTTGGCCATGCCCTGGGCATTGGTGGGGCTGCCGGCGGCCACTCGGCGACAAACGTAACGTCGGTTGTGAACTACGCAGCGGATCCCGCGGACTGTTCGCCGTATCCCGCGGACATCATGGCGCTGTACGCGCTGTACCAGACGCGCTAATGGGGGCTTGGGTGGTGCGGCGGCTGCGTAGGCGTTGGGGACGTGCCTTGGTGGCGGTGCTGGTGCTGGTTGCGGTCGCAGCGCCAATCGGCATCTGGCGCCTAGTGGAATGGAAAGCGCGGTCGGCCACCATCGTCACCATCATCATCGGGCGAGAGGGCAATGACGGTCATAAATCCTTTAGCGAATGTGGGCACACTCGCTTCCGCTGGGGCCCTCGGTTTGACTATGACGTTGCGGTGTGGAGTCCGGACGGCTCGGAGGTGTACTTCACGGACCAAGGAGACCTGCAGGGCGTCACATCGGACGGCTCCCGGCGCTGGCTGACTGCGAAGAACGTGTCGTCGACGTCTTTTGCCGTGGCCCCCGACGGGATCCACCTTGTGTACGCCGGCTGCCGACCGGAGACCGTCACCGGAGCTGACGGCACCAAGCGAGTCCTGACCGACCAAACAGGCTTCGAGCTCCTTCGGGTCAGGCGTGACGGCCGAAGCGTGGAGCAGCTTACGGCGAACGTGGGCGTTGACTTCTATCCGGCCTGGTCGCCAGACGGGCGGCGGATCGCGTTCCTTTCCGATGTTGGACGAACTGGGCGAACCGGCGCACGTATCGGGAGTGCGAGCGGCGCGCTCCTGACTCTGTTCACCATGGCGGCCGACGGCACGGACGTGCAGCAGGTGCTGGACGACGAGTTCCTCATGCTGCACCAGCCGCCCCAATGGTCGCCCGACGGCCAGCACCTGGCGGTGGTTCGATATAGCCAGGGGGATGTTTACTCTGGTGTGGAGCAGCAGGGTCGCGAGCTCTATGTCGTGGGTGCCAACGGCGCGGAGCCGCGACGTCTGGCCGCCGACGTGGTGAGCGGACCCAGCTGGTCGCCCGACGGCCAGCGGCTGGCGTACGCGCGGGCGCACGCCGACGAAGTGGCGCTGTACACCATCAGAACCGACGGCACCGATGAGCACCAGGTCGCGGGCATCCCGCACTGGCGCGGGCCACGACCCAACGCCCTGCCGACAGAGGCCTGGATCGACACCTTGGCGTGGTCGCCGGACGGGACGCGAATTCTCGTCAGATCCCATCCCGAGCACCCGCCGTTTGTCGTCAGGCTGGCAACGGGAGAAACGACGCAGCTGACGATCGTCAGCATTCGCTATACCGACAGCTTGGTGGAGGAGGTGCTGGCCGCCGCGTGGTCGCCCGACGGCACGCACATCGTGCTGGTCGCCCGCGATTACAGCAAGTCACCTGGACCTGACCTCGTGGCTACGGTGACGGCGGATGGCACGGATGCCCAGGTGCTGGCCACCAAGGAGGAATTCGCCCCATGGCAGCCGGGGCAGCCCAAAGTACCGGACGCGGCGGCGTGCCGGGCGGGCGTGGTAGTGCGCGACCCGGACGGGAATCCCGACCTGGTGATGGATTGCCTCGCCCTGGTGGAGTTTCAACAGGCGCTTGAGCGCCGGTCGCGGCCCACCTGGAGCGCCGACCAGGGTATCGATGCCTGGGACGGCGTGCGTGTGGGCGGGACGCCGCGGCGCGTTGAGGCGCTGGTGCTTCCAGACCTCAGCATGTCGGCACGGTTACCGGGTGCCCTGGGGAAGCTCACGGGGCTGCGCACGCTGGATTTGAGCCACAACCTGTTTTGGGCTGAAATCCCAGCGGCGTTGGGGAGCCTGTCCCAGCTTGAGCATCTCAATCTTGGCCACAATCGCTTGATGGGACCGATCCCGCCCGAACTGGGCGAGTTGACCAAGCTGCGCACGCTTGACCTGGCGATCAACAGCTTGAGCGGCGACATTCCGCGAGAGCTTGCCGACATGCCCAACTTGGAGGAGATCGCGCTGACGGGCACTCAGTTCACCGGCTGCGTGCCGCCCGGCCTGCCGCTGCGCGATCGCGACGAGCTGGACCTGCCAACCTGCGAGCCGGGGTCGTGATGGGCGGCCGGCTGCGATTCCAGGCGCGGCGAGCCGACATCGCGCTCAGCCAGCGCAAGGTCACGGCACTGCTGATTGGCGCGCTGGTGGCGCTGAGTGTGAGCTGCGGGGGGACTGGTGATCGTAGTGAGGCCGGGTCGTCGCTCCCGGTGTTGGCGTCGGTCTCCTCGGATCCGGCTCCCGCAGAGGCCGTGGCTGCGTCGCGGTCGTCGTCCGCAGCCGAGGCGACTGGAGCAGCCGCTCCATCGAGGGCCGCCGAGGCAGCGCCTCGCGTCGCCACGGCGTCTTTGGATGGTTCGGCGGCCGCCTCCGCACCCGCGGTACCGACCGCCAGGCTTCAGGCTGTCCAGGGGCGAGGTGAAGCCACCACCAGCGGCACGGCGTCAAAGGTGGAAGAGCTGCTGGAGGACGGCCTGTACGGGGCGGGCGCCGCGCCGGCGCACCTGGCGATCCGGGGGACGCCGTCGGCAAGCAGCGTGCGATGCACGTGGCGAGGCATCGCACGGACGGCGTCACAACGCGAGGACGCCATCCGCTTTTGGCTGCGCTTGGATACGACCGAGACGATTCCAAGCGTCGGTGCTCTGGAGATCCTCTTCGCCGTCGTGCTGGATGCGCTGGACCCGTATCTCCGCGAGACGGCGAAGGCCAATTTTCGGGCCATCGCACGGGGTGGGGAGTCGATGGACTACCTGTTCCTGACTTGTTTCGCGGATTACACGGTGACCAGTTTTCTGCTGGGCAGCGGGACGACGCCGGCGACGGTGACGGTGGCGTACGACCGGCGGGGCGAGGCGGCTTCCTACGACCTGTATGTGCGGGAACACGAGGCGGGGACTTATGGATCCGATCCGCTGAAGACGCGGGGCGCCTACGAGGCGGCCCTGCAGGCGCAGGTGGTGGCGGCGGAGCAGGCCCTGAGCACGGAGATCGCGGGCCGGGAGGCGGTGGTGTTCCTGGCGCCGATGGGGGCGCATAACGCCATTGGGTTCGAGGCCTGGCAGGTGGTGGCGCAATGGGCGGTGGTGACGGATGACGCCGGGATAGCGCAAGCGGTGCGGGACGACGCGCCGGCGGGCGACCCGGAGCACGCGCAGACGCTGGCGAACCTGAGCAGCCGGATCACAACCGGCGCGGCCAACGACGGCCAGTCCACCAACCGGGCCACCCGCGTGGATCAGCTCCAGCAGGAGTACCGGGACCTGGGCGCCTACGCCGACATTACGCCCGGCGACGGGCAGGCGACGACGTTTACGCCGGCCCAGCCGCCGGCGGCTCCGACCTGTACGAACGGGACCGTCATCCCCAACCCGGGCGACAACCGCGAGCTGGTGAAGGACTGCGAGACGCTGCTGGCGGTGGGGCACACGCTGCGGGGCTCGGCCGCGCTGAACTGGAGCACGGGCACGGCGCTGAGCGGCTGGACCGGGGTGACGACGGGCGGCACGCCGACGCGGGTGACGGGGCTGCGCCTGGCCAATCAGAGCCTGAACGGCCGTATTCCGGCCGAGATCGGGCACTTGTTCGCGTTGACGACGCTTAATCTCAGCAGCAACAGCCTGACGGGGGAGATCCCCACGGAACTGAACTGGCTGGATCAGCTGACGGAGCTGCGGCTGTCGGGCAATGCGCTGACGGGCTGCATCCCCCTGAGCCTGCGGTCGGTGGCGACGAATGACCTGGCGTCGCTGACCCTGCCGTTCTGCGCTCCACCGCCGCCCACGAACCTGCAGGCGGGGACCCCGACGGCCACCAGCGTGGTCGTCAGCTGGGACGCCGTGGCCGAGGCGGGCGCGTACCGGGTGGAGGTCCGCGAGGGCCCGCTGGGCGCGTGGACCACGCATAGCGACACGATTACGGGGACGAGTCACACGGTGGATGAGCTGGTCTGCCAGACGGCCTACGCGGTGCGGGTGCGGGTACGCGGAAGCGGCACGACGTACGGGAAGGCCTGGAGCGATCCCTCGACGGCGGTGACGGCGACGACGGGCGCCTGTTCGCCGCCGGTGTTCGCAGCGGCCAGCTATGCCTTCAGCGCGGCCGAGGACGTGGAGGCCGGGGTGCAGGTGGGGACGGTGCAGGCGACGGTGGACAGCGGGCAGCCGGTGACGCATGCGCTGACGGCGGGGAATACGGGCGACGTGTGGGCGCTGGACGCCAACACCGGCGAGTTGAAGCTGGCGGGGCCGCTGGATTACGAGACGACGCCGATCTACAGCCTGACGGTGACGGCGGACGGCGGGGCGGGCGGGATCGCGACCACGACGGTGACGATGACGGTGACGAACGTGGACGAGCCGCCGGCGTTTGAGGCGGAGAGCTATGCCTTCAGCGTGGCGGAGGACGCGGCGCTGGGGACGACGATCGGCACGGTGACGG
>WTFW01000161.1 GCA_011523785.1 Chloroflexota bacterium
GGCCCTACGTAGTCTCTTCGAGAACGCTGTAGACGCTCCGACATGGTCAAAGTCAATCTCTTTTGGTGTGCGCTTCAAAGTTGATCCTTAAGTAGTGCATTCGAATGCGCAGATTCATGCATAGCTGTAAGTAGTTCGTGCCGCGACTTGTATCGAGCCTGCAATGGCGTGGCTTGGATCGTGGCTTGTAATATCCTGATTTCACTTTCAAAGTCTCGAAAGTGGGCGGTCAAACTTGCGAAATGCAGAGTTTCAATTGGATCTTGATTTGCCCTGTAAAGTGCGGCGTTCATTATGTCGCCAGCAATCTGTTGATATGTCGATGAGCTAATTCCATGGAGCCAGTCAAAGAACTCTCGCCGCGTAGAAAACCTGTAATTGTTGTGTCGGTCTCGCTCATACTGTTTGAGATAGTAGAGAACGTGACGGGCTACTCCTTCGGCAAGGCTATCTGATGGAACGAAAGTCCTTGTGAGGCGCTCAGTGATTTCCCTGTCGAGCCATCGCTCACCGGTCGGGAGGACCTCATCTACCATTTTCAACACGCTTGACTTGAGATCCTCGCACCTGGCGGCTATAGATAGTGCCGTTTTGCTGATCTCACCTGTCAGGTATCCACTGCTGCTGTATGACCGAAGCATCACCTCGAAAGCTGCCAGGACTTCTCTACAGCGAGATCTGGAGAACCAGTGTAGTTTCCGGGATACAACTAGCAGTGCCGCTCGGCCTACATCAGGGTCCGGATCTAACAGCTGCAATACGACGATAGCAGGTAGGTTGTCGGGCGGTTGTGCTCGGGATGGGAATATCTCAATCGAGGCCCGTAGAGCCGCAGCGCGGCTGACTGGTGAGTCATAGTCCATCAGACATTTCCAAAGGAGAGGTAATATCTTAGATCGGAGACGATAGTGTCGACCTAGGCCTCCCAAGAGGTCTATTGACGCACATCGCAGCTCGGATTCGTGCTGTTGTCTTGGGTGTTCAAATACTGCCGATAGCAGATCGAAAGACTCTTCGGGAATGATTTCGCACATTGCCTCTAGGCAAGAATGAAGAGACTTCTTAAATGACTCCCACTCTTGGGCTGCTGTCAGCAGCTCCAAGGCTTGAAGCTGAGGTTGTTCAGCGCGATTTGGTTGACCTGGTAAGACAATCTGTGGCGACTTAAGCCTTTTAGGCGGATTATCGGTGGGGGCAATAAGTGCAAAGTACCCAAAGAGATTCTCCAAATGCTCCAGATGGTGTTCATGAGCTTGAGACAATACGTCCTTGAGGGCATTCAGGCATTCAGTTCGTACGCTCAGGTCAAGTGAGTTGTCCTTTCCCCAGGATAGAAGTCGACTGATAGCAATATCTATATGATCCGTCGTCCAATTCGGCTCGGTGTACCATCGACTGCCACGGCCGATGTGATAAACCTCAATTAAGTCCGATTGGACGGCCGGGCGAGTATTCTTTATGCTCGAAGCAATGAAAGAGTCTACCATTTTGGGGTCGTGGAAGTATCCTGCATTTAGAATTCGAATGACCTGCCTTGAAGGTGGGTGCTCCATATACTGCTCTTCAGATAGGTCTAGTGACTCTATCAGGACAGGGATCAAGGATTCGACTACTTCCGGTCGCTTTCTTTGAATGTAGAATATCACGGAACATATAAGTGATCTTACTGTATCATTTTGTTCGCGTAGGCTCCTCTCGAATACAGCTATTAGGTCTGTCTTGTCGGAGTCATAGCTGCGCAGTAGTATCTCCATGACATGTTCATGCGGATTTAGTTCATTTCCCAGAACGATGTTTTCCACAAAGTGGTCCATTGAGAAAATGAGTCGCTCGATATATCGTTTTTCAAGAGGAAAGTCAAATCTGTGTTCAAGAGTATAAATGACTCTTGCGGAAAGTGATACGGTCGTGGAATTGCTAATATTGTCAAGCGCAAGAGATGTGAGTTCGTCGTCTAGATCAGTTCTTTTGGCGGCAAGTGCTTCGCAAGCGGGAAGAATAAGGCTAGCGAAGTCTGCGGAGCGCCCAAGCGCAAGAATCAAACATATAGCGTCATTAGGAATCAAGTCTGGTGCGAGAGTCACTGATTGAGTCAGTTTTCGCGCAGCGCTTTCACGCATCCCACTGTCGTCGCTGAAGATTTCTTGGAGATATGCAATCACACTTTGGCTCTGATGATCGGCAGTTGCCACAATGGACCTGGACTGAAGCCGCAAACGTGCACGCTCGGCTTCGAGTCTTTCCGCTTCTTGTTTCTTCCGGGATTTTCGTTTCTTCTCTTTGATTCGGTGCTTTGAGATTACTTGTTGTCCCCAACATGTGTCTCCGTTCGGCTCGTGTTTCTTGCACGTCGAACAGTGCTCGATCAGGTAGTGGGAGAACAGACTACGGAGGTTCATTCCCTCGGATGAAACCGGAACTTCGGAACAGGAAATTCGATGAGTGGCAATCGGTAGACCAGTGAACTGGGCATATAAGCCTTCTGAGGTTCTGTCTATCTCGGCCTTGGCGCACCACTGGCTCATGTGCTGGATACACTTCTGGTTTTCCTTCCCCATAGCAATTGCTTGGGTGAAGTCTTCTTCGTGTTGGTCTTGTATCCTGCGCATTAGGCAGATCCGCGCTAGGGGAGTCGGCGGGCGACTCTTGGAAGCCTTGATGTGGATTCTAGATTGTACATCGCGCTTTGGAAGATCATATGCGATCCCTTGCTTTCAGGAATAGTGAAGAGTTTCGTGGTTCTCAGAGGGGTGCATCGCTTGGCAGAAGTAACGTCCAGGAGTGGGATACAGAGGATTGTCGCGGCGTACGGGCGAGACGCTTCGAGGTTTCGTTGCAGGTCCTCTACGACGAGACTGTGCAAGAGTCCGGGCGTCGTGACTTCCTCCTTTGCGAAATCCTCTGTTTGGAGATTCTATTTGGCGACAGCTAGCACTGGACTCGGACCTTCTAGGCTCGTTCTGCGAGTAGGTCGTTCAAGATCTTGCCCACCAGGTAGTGCTTCCGGTCCGGATACCACCAGATGGTCCGGCCCTCGTGCTCGAAGAGGCTGCCGTAGGTCGCGACCTGGGTGTGACCTTCCGGTGGCAGCTCCACCCCGTCGTTGTCCGTCAACACCTGCGGCTCGCCAAACGCCAGCGGCTGCCCCTCCGCCGAGTCCCGCACCGTCCCGATGCTGAACCAGGCGGGCCGCCGGTTCCGCTTCGAGTCGTGCGGTCCTTCGCCTCCGTGTGCCGTTCCGACGTTGTTGTGGAAGATCAGCAGGTAACGGCCGTCGCTCAGCCGGTACAGCGGACAAGGCGAGATCGGATGCGGCACCGGCCGCCCGTCCGACGCGAAACGCAACACCTCCGCCTCCGACCACGACTCCCCCGCGTCCTCCGACACCGACCACCAGGCATACCCCGTCAACGTCCGCAGCAGGCAGAGCATCCGCCCGTCCGGCAGGTTCTGGATCGACGGCTCCTGCGCGATGCTGTGCTCCGGATCCCCCGGCTTCGGCACCCGGATCCCGTGCGGCGCCTTCGGCCACGTGCTCACCCGCAGCCGCTTCGGATCGGGCTCCGTCAGGATGTTCTCGAACCGCAGGAACCAGCACTCCGAGTGCCGCTGAAACAGGTGCGGCTCCACGTGGTACGCGGTGCAGGCCCAGCGCGTGAACCCGCAGACCACCTCGCCCCGCGGATTCAGGATCGGCATCTGGTAGCAGATCCAGTTCTCCGGCGTGCCCGGATCCGTGGGACTGATCGCCGATCGCTCGATCGGCAGGCTCAACTGCTCGCTCCAGGACTCACCCTCGTCGTCCGAGTACTTGTACGCCAGCAGACCTGTCGTGTCTTCGCGCACGTCCACCACGCCGATGTTCTTCGTATAGAACACGTACACCCGCCGCAGCTCTGGCGCCAGCACCGGGAACCCCCACGAGGCAATCCGCCCGTCGTCGCCCGATGGTCCGTCCACGACCCTCGGCGCGCTCCACGTCACCCCGGCGTCGTCGCTGCGCGCAAACACCACCCGCTGGTCCGGCTTGCCCTCAAACGTCGCCATCGTCCACACCGCCAGGAACGCCCCGCTCCACGACGGCACAACCAGGAAGTGCTGGTTCGTCCAGTCGTTCGCCGTCCCGCCCTTTGGCACGTACGCCACGTAATCCGGCGACGTGCGCAGCACGTCCTCGCCATACAACGACAGGTCCGGCGTGCTCACAGGCAGTCCTCCATTGAGCTAGCGTGCGCTCCTCTCATCCCTCCGCGCAATGAACCACAGCCGCTTCCACGTCGGCTACGTGATTACCAACGGCGCGCGCCTCGACCGACGCCTCACTGGCGGCTCCGTTCCCAGGCGACTCGGGTCAACGCCCGCATCGCGACCTGGAGACCGCTAAAAGGTCTGCGACGACTTGAACCGGCCCTTTTCGTCCTTCTCCGCGCCGGGAAAATCGTAGCCGCCCGGCTTTCGCTTCTCCGGCTCACCGCACGCGGCCAGCGCGGCGACGGCGGAAGCGGCCAGCAGCACGACCAGCCGGCGGCGGGAAAGCCGGCCGTCATGAACGGAGGAGCCTTTGCGCCGGTCGGGTGCCGTCATCGTTCCCCTCCTGTGCGAGTGCCAGGCATAAGGCTCGGCGTTCGCTGCATGCGCGTCGGAGCCATCCTGGGCCCGGGCGGTCACCCAACCGGGCGTATCGACGCTGTACAGGTTACGCCGCTCGCTGTCGCGCTTCTACGCCGCTGCTTTCCGGACAAGAACTCCGCGACGCTCCAGAAGGCCTGCAGATCCGATTTGAGCGGCGAATCCATCCCAGTTCGCACCGGAAACGACGCCCGATACGCGGCGGGCCGCTATCCTTCCAACCCAAATAACCCTTTGCCCGGAGGCATAGCCATGCTCCGAGTCGGAATCGTCGGCCTCGGCGGCATCTCCAGATCTCACGGCGACGCCATCGAGACCCTGCCAAACGTCGAAATTGTCGCCGCCGCCGACCTCCTCGAAGCGCCCCGCCGCGCCTTCTGCGACCGATACGAAGTCCCCCGCGCCTACCCCAGCCACACCGAACTGCTCCAGGACGACGAAGTCGACGCCGTCGCCGTCACCCTCGGCCACCAGCTCCACCACCGCCTCACGGTCGACGCCCTCAACGCCGGCAAGCACGTCCTCGTCGAAAAGCCCATGGCCCTCTCCCTCCAGCAGTGCGACGACATGATCGAGGCCGCCCGCCGCAACAACGTTAAGCTCATGATCGGCCTCACCCAGCACTTCCTCGGCCCCAACATGAAGGCCAAGGAGATCCTCGACTCCGGCGAGCTTGGCCCCCTCATCACTGCCGTCTGCTACTCGGTCAAGAACTGGGGCTACGCCAACCGCCGCCCCCAATACCGCAGCCGCTTCCACGGCGGCGGTTACTGGATGACCAACGGCGTCCACATCGTCGACCGCCTCACTTGGCTCGTCGGCTCCCAGGCCGCCCGCGTCAAGGCCCGCATCGGCACCAAGAGCCACTACCAGGCCGGCGACGACTACGGCGTGGCCTTTGTTGACTATAAGAACGGCGTTCCCGGCATCGCCATCGCCATCGGCTACCGCGACGGAGGCCCCAACTACCAGTCCGAGATAATCTGCGCCAACGGCGGCGTGCGCTTCAGCGGTTCGGGTGACCGGTATGTCGCCGTCGGCCGCGGCAACGAGTGGACCCGCGTCCCCTTCGAGGACCCGCCCGCCGGCATGACCGCGGAGTGGCGCGCCTTCGCCCGCTCCATCGAGGAAGACCTCGAACCGCCCACCTCCGGCGAGTGGGGCCGCCACATCATGGAGATCCTCTTCGCCGCCGAACGCTCATCCATCACCGGCCAGCAGGTCACCCTCGCCGGCGGCGACCAATACAACGTCCAGACCACCGGCCAGGTCGTTTCGCCCGACCACGGCTGGGTCTAATATGCCGCCAGCACCCGTCGGCGTCGTCGCCGCGTGGTCGCGGAGGAACTCGACTATGAAGGCATTCGACCTGCCAACCACGTCTGGCGCTCGGTTCCCCGGCCACCTGCCCCGCCGCCGGCTCGTCACCCTGCTTGCAGTTTCGGCCGCCGCGCTTGCCACCCTGGCCGGCTGTGGCGGGGAAAAGAAACTCACCCGCGACAACTACGACTTCCCTGGCGCCCGCAAGGACAGCACCGGCAACTACCAGATGCGCAACGCCCAATAGCGCCGTCGCCCGTCGCTGAACTGAAGCCGGCGGTCCCAATCCCACGCCGCCTCAGTCCGGGGCTTGTAAATTAGGG
>WTFW01000209.1 GCA_011523785.1 Chloroflexota bacterium
TCCGCCGCGCCTCACCCGCACCACCCATGAAGGAGGCATTTCATGCCAGCGACGCATCCCCTGCCCCGGGACGAGGATGTCCTCGGACCCCAGGACCTCTACACCATCAACGCCGCGGGCTTCTCGGCCACGGCCGACGCCTTCGCCCGCGACCCCGACGCCGAGAGCCTCTGGTTCCTCTCCATGGTCGGCTCCCAGACTGCCCTCAAGGCCATCTGGGCTTCCCTGCTCAAGCAGCCGCCCGACGTCGCCCATCTCATCCACGGCGCGGACGGGATGGCGCTGGCGGGCCGTTACCAGCGCTGTGCGATCCCGCACGAGACCATCGGCACCTGGACCACCAGGATCGCCCGCCTCCCGGCCGCCGGCGGCTGGCATGCCCTGGTCTACACCAAGCTGGCCGAGTACGGCTTCGAGCGCGAGGCGTTCCTCCTCCTGGCCCCCAGCACGGACGCCGCCCCGGCGCTCCACCAGCGCTTCCTCGACACGCGGAGCCCGCTGCCGCTGCATCACTCCTGGGCGGACTGGCTCTGGCGACGGGGTCTGGACACCGGGGAGGTCGTCCCGCTCCAGTCGGCGGGCGTCGTCGCCTACCGCTGTCACCCCGACGGCGAGCGGCTGCGGGACGACCTCGCCACGGCGGTCGCGGCCGGGCGACTGACCCTGACCCGCGACGACGGGATGGACCGGCACGCCACGGATCGGACACCGACGCACCCGAAAGGAGACCTGTGATGCGATTGGCCGCCCAGGCGAAAGGGGGCTTCTACCCCACGCCGCCCCGAGTCGTGGACCTCCTCGCCGACCTGATGGTCGCGCCGGCCGGCGTCCATGCCCGGCGTCATGAGACGCTGCGCATCCTCGACCCCTGCTGCGGGGCCGGGGAGGCCGTGGCGCAGCTGGCGGCACACCTGCGCAGCCGGGGCACGCTCCCCGTCGAGACCTACGGCGTGGAACTGCACCGGGACCGGGCCGATGACGCGGCAGGTCGCCTCGACCGCGCCCTCGCCGCCGACCTGTTCCAGACCTCCATCGCCAACCGGGCCTTCGGGCTGCTGGTCCTCAATCCGCCGTACGACTACGATGCCGAACAGCGGCGGACGGAGCACAGCTTCCTGGTGCACGCGACCCGCTACCTGGCGGACCAGGGCGTGCTGGTCTTCATCGTCCCCCGCCAGCGGCTGACTGTCTCGGCCCGCTACCTGGCCTCCCACTATGGGCGGGTGCGGTGCTGGGCCTTCCCGGACCCGGAGCGCGCGGTCTTTGACCAGGTGGTGCTGCTGGGCACCCGCAAGGCGGAGCCGACCCCCGACCCCCGCGCGGCGGAGCAAATCCGGGCGTGGGCGGAGGGCGCGCCGGAACCGCTGCGGCCATCGCGCTATCCGGCGTTCAGCCCGCCGACCACGCCCGCCGGCGACACTCTGTTCACTACGCGCCACGTCGATCCGCTGGCCGCGGCGGCCGAGGCCCGCCGATCGGGGCTCTGGACCAGCTCGGAGATCACGGACGCGCTCTGGCCCACCGGGGACCACCGGACGCGCCCGTTGATGCCGCTGCGCCGGGGCCACATGGCCATGCTGGTCGCGGCGGGCTTCCTGGACAACCTCTGTTTGGAGGCCGACGGCCGGCGCATCCTGGTCAAGGGCCGGACCTCCAAGGCGATGGTGCTGGTGGAGACCACGCCGGAGAAGGAGATCTACCGCGAGCGGCTGACGACCACGGTCGTCGCCCTCGACCTGGATGACGGCCGGATCACGGACATCTCCGCCTAGCCGACGCCCCCCGGCGTCGCGTCACAAGGCCCCGTCGGCCCTTACGGGAACCGGCGGGGCCTCGCGTCGTTTGGACGGAATCGCCACACCCCCTGAAGAAAGGAAGGTCGAACGATGCCGATGCCCATGACCCTGCACAACTGCGACCGGTGCGGGCAGCCCATCCGCCCCGGCGAACCCGTCAGGCAGACCGCGTCGGTGGACATCAGCGGTGGACGGGCCGTCGCCTCCGCGGTGACCACCGCCCACCTCGTGGGCCGCTGCGCCGACGACGCCCGCGCCGCCGCCGCGGCCCGCGAGCAGGCCCCGAATGCCGCCTAGACGGCGGCACTGTACCGCCGTATCCACAAGGCCCCGCCACCGGCGGGCCTCACACATGCAACACCCGCCTGAGGACGTGGCCAGGGAATCCGAAGCGCCGCCACGTCCCCACCGGGGGCCGTGGCGCGTCCCGGGTCCCGGCGTCGTCCTCCGGCTCCATCGCACGGAAGGAGACCCGACATGAACCTCGGAGCGTTCATCGACACCTACAAGGACGCCATCGCCCAGCGGGTGGTGGAGTCGTACCCGCCCCTGTACCGGCCGTCCGCGACCGGCCACGAGCTCCCCCTGCTGCTCCGCTCGCCCCTGGGGGCGCAGGCGGACGCCATCCGCGGCGCGGCCCTCTCGCTGCGGGCCCACCGCGGCACCACCATCGTCGGCGAGATGGGCACCGGCAAATCGTTCATCGCCGCGGCGGCCGCCCACGCGGCGGGCTTCCGCCGGGTGCTGGTCCTGTGCCCGCCGCACCTGACCCGGAAGTGGAAGCGCGAGGTGGAGGCGACGGTGCCCGGCGCCCAGGCCGCCATCGTCGCCTCCATCACCGACCTGGAAGGCCTCCGCCGCTGGAGCGGCGCCGGGCCCCGCTTCGCCGTCATGTCCCGCGAGCGCGCCAAGCTCTCGTACCGCTGGCAGCCCGCCGTCGTCGAACGCTGGGCCGCCGCCAACGGCCGGCTGGTGCGGGACGAGACGACGCGGGAGCCGTTCCGTGTCCCCTGTTGCCCGACCTGCGCCGGCCAGATCGTGGACACGGACGGCGTGCCGCTGACGGCCCGGGCGCTGGCCCGCCGCAAGCATCGCTGCCAGCACTGCGACGCGCCCCTCTGGCAGGCCGACGCCGCCGGCCCCAGGCGCTACCCGCTCGCCGACTACGTGAAGCACCGGATGCAGGGCTGCTTCGACCTGCTCATCGGCGACGAGGTGCACGAGTACAAGGGCCGCGGCTCCGCGCAGGGCATCGCCGCCGGCATCCTCGCCGACGCCTGCGGCACGTCCCTCAGCCTCTCGGGCACCCTGATGGGCGGCTACGCCTCCACGCTCTTCCACCTGCTCTATCGGTTCAGCCCGGAGATCAGGACGGCGTTTGGGCGCTCGGAGGAGTCGCGCTGGATCGAACGCTACGGCTTCGTCGAGCGCACCGTCGGCCGGCCCGACGACGCCGCGCTGGAGGACGGGCGCGAAAGCCGCCGGCGGCGCTACCGCACGGTGGTCCGGGAGCGACCCGGTCTGGCGCCCGCGGCGCTCTTCCACCTCATCGGCCACAGCGTCTTCCTCCGGCTCGCGGACGTGGCCTCCGGGCTGCCGCCCTACGACGAGCAGGTGCAGGTGTCCGCGCTGGGCTCGGACGAGGACGCGACGGGATTCTCCCAGCGCAGCGCCTACACCCACGTGTTCGAGACGCTGAGGGAGGCTCTCGCCCGAGCGCTGAAGGACGGCTCAAAGCGCCTGCTGGCCACCTACCTGCAGACGCTGCTGGCCTATCCCGACGGCTGTACCCGAGGCGAGACGGTGTTCGATCCCGCTACCGTCGACATCCTCGTGCAGGTCCCGCCGCTATCGGAAGACCGGCTGTACCCCAAGGAGCAGGCCCTGCTGGACCTGGTGGCCGCCGAGCGCATGGCGGGCCGCCGGGTGCTGGTCTACGCCACGCACACGGGGACCCGGGACATCACCGAACGGATGGACGACATCCTCACCCGGCACGGGTTCCGGGTCGCCGTGATGAAGGCCGCCGCCGTGCCCCCGGATCGCCGCGAGGCGTGGGTGGCGCGGAAGGTCAACGAGGGCGTTGACGTGCTGATCTGCCACCCCCGGCTGGTGCAGACGGGCCTCGACCTGGTGGACTTCCCCACCATCGGCTGGTACGAGACCGACTACTCGGTCTACACCATGCGGCAAGCCTCACGCCGCTCCTGGCGCATCGGCCAAACCCGCCCGGTCAAGGTCGTGTTCTTCGCCTATCGGAACACGCTCCAAGCCGACGCGCTGACGCTGGTGGCCAGGAAGCTGCAAAGCTCCCTGGCCGTCGAGGGCGAACTGCCCGAGGACGGCCTGGCCGCCTACGGCGACGACGGCGACGACCTGCTGCTGGCGCTGGCCCGCCAGGTCGTCACCGGCGCCACGGACGGCGAGACCGTCGAGGATGTCTTCGCGCAAGCCACGACCGCCGCGGCTGCAGCCGAGGAGCTGCTGGTGGACAACGGCTGGCGGGCGGTCGCGACCGAGCGGGAGGTCGTCGCCGTCAACGGCAACGGCGCGACCGGCAACGGCCATCCCGAGGCCATCGGCCTCGGGCCGAGCGTCGCGCCGGTCCTGGGCAACGATCGCCATGCCAACGGCAACGGGCACCACCACGAGGTGCCGGCACCGCAGCCGTCGCTGTTCTCCTGGGCCGAGTTTGTGGCCGAGGCGCCGGTCAAGCCCAAGGGCCGGAAGCGGAAGCCGCAGCCCGCTTCGGCGTCGCTCTTCGAGTGGGCGTTGGACCAGGAACGGCAGCCGGTCGGCGCAGGACGCTAGATCGCAAACACGGGGGAGGGCACCTGGATAAGGTGTCCTCCCCCGCAGGTCCATATATGCGGCTTTTTTGCGTTTCAGGCCATACGGCTCGCGTGCGGCCATGCGGGGGCCATGTGTGCGGGGGTTTTTCGTTGCCACACGACTCCGCGAACGGGTAGAACGGTATATATAGGAGAACGCCCTGGAAGGAAACAACGATGGCGACCGCAGATCCCCCGGCGCGACCGCGTCGACCCCGCGAAGAGACAGCTCGCCTGGGCGACGCGATCTATGAGCGAGACATCCGACCGCAAGTCGAGGCGTCACACCGCGGGGCGTTTGTCGCCATCGACGTTGACAGCGGGAGTTGGGCCATGTCGGACGACCTTCGCGCGGCAGCCAAGCGTCTGCGGACCCAACGCCCGGGCGCCGTTGATGTCTGGCTGCCCCGCGTGGGGCACCGGGCGCTGCATCACTTTGGGGGACGTCCCCTTCGGAGCGTTGAGTGATCGAGGGCGTGGTGAACGCCGCCTACGAGCCAGTGGTAACCCTGGCCGTGCAAGGTCCATCGGGGCAGACAGCGGAAACCGAACCCGTGATCGACACCGGCGTCACCGGATTCCTGACCGTGACTCCAGCGGTGGTCACGGAGTTGGGGTTGGTCCTCAAGGGCATGAGCCGGGCGACCTTGGCCGACGGCCGCGAGGTGACTTTTGATGTCTCCGACGTTGCCGTGCGCTGGGATGACCAGCCCAAATACGTCCTCGCCGACGCCGCCGACACGACCCCGTCGTAGGTATGCGGCTGTTAGACAGCCACAACCTGAACATTGCCGTCGTGGACGGCGGTCGCGTCGTCAGCCAGGCTAGGGAGTAGCGGCGACTCCCCAAGCTGACCGGAGTTCTTTCCGAGTTCTACGCCTCCGCCGAACGCCGCACGCTCCCGGGGACCCGGCGGCCGCGGGGCGGTGGTCCACGCGTCAGCCCCAGCCACCCGGGCGTCGGGAACGCGCTTGACGGGCGGGCCGATTGGTGTAGGCTTGACGATCGTGGTCGGCAGTCGGGCCGACAGCGTTGCGCGAAATCACGCGGCTGGCCGATTCGGCAGGAGTGACGGGTCGGCCGGATAGTAAGCGTAGGGCCCATGTTGCTAATGTGGCAGAAACTCCCAACTATACGCCCCCCCCCGAACTTTCGGCGCCTGACGCACGGCGGGGCGTAGCGCGAGGCTCGTCATGCGGCACGTAGCGAAGGCTTCCCGCCGCCTGCTCCCCTGGCTTGCCCTGGTTGGGCTGCTGATGGTCGTCGGTCAGGCGCCGGGCGCCTCGGCGCAGACCGCCCCCACCGTCACCATGACCCTGTCCTCCGACGGGACGTCGGAAGGCGATTCGGGGCTCAACGACGTGACGGTGACCCTCAGTTTCGCCAACCTGAACGCGGGCCAGACCAACGTCAACGTGTGCCTGAGCGGCACGGCCATCTCCGGCGGTCTGTACCGGACGGACCTGCCGCCCTCGGAGCGCAACACCGTGCGCGCCCGGGACGGCTCCGACTATCTGTTCACCGACGGCGCCAACGACATCATGCAGACCTTCCGCCCGACAGAGGACAACCCCAACGGGTGCGCCAGGGGCAGTGTTACCTTAGGACCATTTGGTCCCCGCACCGGG
>WTFW01000093.1 GCA_011523785.1 Chloroflexota bacterium
GCCCCTGCGCGCCCCTCGAAACGCAACATGACCCACGTCCGAACCGTCGCAGGCACTACAGACGCCTCTCGATATACTCGAATGACGCCCCGCGCCCGCCGCGGGTGCTACGGCAGTTAATCGACGCACATGCCGCTGGGAATCCTCAAGAAGCTCGTCGGCGACGACGCCGGCCGCACCGCGCGCCGCTACGCGTCGCTGGTCAAGCGTGTCAACGCGCTGGAGCAGGAGATGCGCGCCTGCTCCGATCAGGAACTGCTGGGCAAGACGCCCCAGTTCCGCCAACAGCTCGACGCCGGCCAAAAGCTGGACGACCTGCTGCCCGAGGCCTTCGCCACCGTCCGCGAGGCCGTCCGCCGCCACACCGGCGAGCGCCAGTTCGACGTGCAACTCATGGGCGGCGCCGTGTTGCATGGCGGCGACATTGCCGAGATGCGCACAGGCGAGGGCAAAACCTCCGTCGCAACCCTGGCCGCCTACCTCAATGCCCTGCCCGGCCGGGGCGTGCACATCGTCACCGTCAACGACTACCTCGCCAACCGCGACGCCAACTGGTACGGCCGCGCGTTGGTCGATCGTCTGGGACTGACCGTTGGCGTCATCCAGCACGGTCTGGCGCCGGATGACCGGCGCGCCGCGTACGCCGCCGACCTGACCTACGGCACCAACAACGAGTTTGGCTTCGACTACCTGCGCGACAACATGGTCCAGGCGCTGGACGAGCGCGTGCAGCGCGGCTTGCACTACGCCATCGTCGACGAAGTCGACAACATCCTCATCGACGAGGCCCGCACGCCGCTCATCATCTCCGGCGCCGCCGAGCAGTCCACGCAGCACTACTACCAGATGGCCCAGGTCGTGCGGCGGCTCAAGGACGAGACCCACTACACCCTGGACCTCAAGCTACGCGCCGCCAGCCTCACCGAGGCCGGCATCGCCACGCTGGAACAAATGCTCAACGTCGACAACCTGTACGACGAATCGTCCTTCCAGCTCGTCCACTACGTCGAACAGGCCCTGCGCGCCCACGCCATCTACGCCCGCGGACGCGATTACGTGCTCTTCCGCGACGGGCGCGTGGTCGACGGGCGCGACCGCCGCGCCGAGGTCGTCATCGTCGACGAATTCACCGGCCGCCTCATGCACGGCCGCCGCTACAGCGAAGGCCTGCACCAGGCCATCGAGGCCAAAGAAGGCGTCGAGGTCCAGCGCGAGAGCCAGACCATGGCCACCGTCACCTTCCAGAACTACTTCCGTATGTACGACAAGCTGGCCGGCATGACCGGGACCGCCAAGACCGAGGAGCAGGAGTTCCAGTCCATCTACGACCTCAACGTCGCCGTCGTTCCCACCAACTTGGATATGGTCCGCGACGACCGCGCGGACCTCGTGTACCGCACCGGCAGGGCGCGCGATGAAGCCCTGATCGATGCCCTGGCTGAGGTTCACGCTACCGGCCAGCCCGTCCTCGTCGGCACGACCTCAATCGAAAAGTCCGAGACGCTGAGCCAGCGCATCCAGCGTCGCGGCATTCCCCACAACGTGCTCAACGCCAAATACCACGCCCAGGAAGCCGTCATCGTGGCCGACGCCGGCGCCGAGGGCGCCGTGACCATCGCCACCAACATGGCTGGTCGCGGGACCGACATCATCCTGGGCGGCAAGCCGGAGGGTCGCACCGCCGCCGACTGGCAGGCCGCGCACGATCGCGTGGTCGACCTGGGCGGACTCTACGTGCTGGGTACCGAGCGCCACGAAGCCCGGCGCATCGACAACCAGCTCCGCGGCCGCTCCGGCCGCCAGGGCGACCCGGGGTGCTCGCAGTTCTACCTGTCGCTCGAAGACGACCTGATGCGGCGCTTCAGTTCCGACAAGATCAAGGGCGTCATGCAGCACCTCGGCGTCGAGGAGCACGTGCCCATCGAGAGCGGCATGGTCTCCCGCGCCCTTGAGTCCGCTCAGACCAAGGTCGAGGCCCACAACTACGAGACCCGCAAATACGTCCTCGAATTCGACAACGTCATCAACCAGCAGCGCGGCGTGATCTACGACCAGCGCGAACGCGTACTCAACGCCCACGACCTGGAGTCCCTGTTCCTGGAGATGCTCGGTCAGGAAGTCGAGCACCTGGTGGAGGCCCACGGCATCGAGCCCCACACCGACGCGGCTGAGCTCGAGGAACTCATCCAGGCCTACGCAGTGGCGGTTGGCGTTGACGGCCAGCAGCCCGCGCCGGCGGGCGACTTGGAAGGCCTGAAGGGCGACGACGTGGCCGAGCTACTGACCGAGGATGCCGAACAGCGCTACCGCCAGCGCCTGTCGGACTTTCCGCCCGAGCTGGCCCCGCGGCTCCTGCGCTGGATGATGCTCCAGACCATCGACTACCTGTGGGTCGGCCACCTCACCGCCATCGAAGACGTGCGCCAGGGCATCGGCCTGCGCGCCTACGGCCAGCAGGACCCGCTGGTGGCCTTCAAGCGCGAGGCCTTCCACATGTTCAGCGAGCTCATCGCCTCCATCCGCGCCGACATCGTGCGCCGCTTCTTCCGGGTGCAGATTCAGGATCCGGTACAGGAAGAAACCGTGCTTACCCGCCATCGCGATCGTGAGGCCGCGTTGCCGGCGCAGACCGCGGACCGTCCGGCGACGGCCGCCCGGTCGGCCGGCGCCACTAACGGCGCCGGTCAGGCGCCCCGCCTCTCCCGCCGCCAACGCCGCGCCCAGGAACGCGCCCGCAAGAAGCGCGAACGGCGCCGCTCGCGTCAGCGCGTCCACTAACCGGGGTCTCCGCCCGCATGACCGAAGCCATCGACACCGCCGATCTCGAAGGGCGCGCCCGCCGCGCCCGGCAGCGTGTCACCGAGATTCGGAGGCACCTTTGACCTGGCGGCAAAGCGCGCCACGCTAGCCGACCTCGACCAGCAAGTCGCCGCGCCCGACCTCTGGGACGACCCCGATCGCGCCCGCGACGTCATGCGCCGCCACCGGCGCGTCAAGGACGAAGTCGACCTCTGGGACGAACTCGACGCACAGGCCGACGACGTGGTCGGGCTGGTTGAGTTCCTGGACCCGGACGACCCGGATCTTCAGCAGGAAATCGCCGGCGAAGTCGCCGCGCTCGAAGACCGTCTGGCCGCGCTCGAGTTTCAACTCCTGCTCGGCGACGAATACGACGAGCACGACGCCTTCCTCACCGTCCAGTCCGGCGCCGGCGGCACCGAATCCCAGGACTGGGCCGAAATGCTGCTGCGCATGTACTCGCGCTGGGCCGACGCTCGCTCCTTCGCGCCCGACGTCGTCGACATCTCCCACGGTGAAGAGGCCGGTATCAAGAGCGCCACCTTGCGCGCTTCGGGTCGCTACGCCTACGGCTACCTCAAGGCCGAGCGCGGCGTGCATCGCCTCGTCCGGCTCTCCCCCTTCGATGCCAGCAACCGCCGCCACACCTCCTTCGCCCGCGTTGACGTAGTGCCCGTGCTGGAGGACGTGGACGAAGTCGCGATCAGCCCCGAGGATCTGCGCGTTGAGACCTTCCGCGCCAGCGGCGCCGGCGGCCAGTACGTCAACAAGACCGACTCGGCCGTCCGCATCCGTCACGAACCCACCGGCATCGTCGTCTCCTGCCAGAACCAGCGCTCCCAGCACCAGAACCGCGAGGTCGCCATGGAGATGCTCGGCGCGCGTTTGCTGGAGCGCCAGATCGCCGAGCGCGAGGCTGAGCAGGCCCGCCTGCGCGGCGACCAGGCCGCCGTCGACTTCGGCAGCCAGATCCGCTCCTACGTCCTGCACCCCTACCGGCAGGTCAAGGACCTGCGCACCGGGTTCGAGGTCGGCAACGCCGACGCCGTGCTGGACGGCGCGATCGACCCCTTCATCGAGGCTTGGCTTCGCGCGTCGATTTCGACCGGAAACGAGCCCGGCGAGTGACCGCGGGGCTGCCCTGCGGGCCGTCCAGCCGCCGGCTGCCGAGGCGCCTCGCGCTGGCCCTCGTCGGGCTCGTTGTGGCCGCAGCTGCCTGGTTCACGTCCGGCCTCGCACCCGTCGGCGCCGCCCAGTCGATACCGGCCGATCTTGAGGCCGATGTCGAAATCCGCTCCGCCATTACCTTCCGGCTAGACGCGCCGTGGACCGGTCCGCCGCCGTCCCGGGTTTCCATCCTGTTCGGTCTTCCCCAGGGCGCGGTCAGTCGGCGCGGACGCGCCGACTTTGAGCTTGACGCCGGCCGCCTGACTGCCTCCCATCGCTGGCGGCCCCGCGGGACCCTGCTGCCGGGCGCGGAGATCGAGTACCGCTTCGAAGTCCACGGCGCCGACGGCACGTCCCAGACCACCCGCAGCACGGTCGTCTACATCGACCCCGAGCTTCCCTGGCGGACCCAGGCCGAGGGCCTGGTGGACATCTGGTGGTATGCGGGTGGCGATGGTCTGGCTACCGACGCCGTGAGTGGCATTCAACGCGGACTTACCGCCCTTGATGAGGACTTTGGCCTCGAAATCCAGCGACCGACCCGCCTTGTCCTCTACGCCGATGGTGACCGCATGCGCGCCGACATGGGCCGGGGCACCCGCCCCTGGGTGGGAGGTGTCGCGGCCGCCCGATTCAACCTGATCGTGCTGTACGCCTCTGAATTCGAGTGGGGGCGAACCACGCTCCCCTCAACCATTGCCCACGAACTCACCCACATCGCCATCGAGCACACCGTCGGCGAGCCAGCGCGTCCTATTCCAACCTGGTTGCACGAAGGCGTGGCCACCGTCGTCGAGAGCTCCGTTGGTGAGCGGTTTTCGTACGAGGACATCGTGGCCTCGGCGTTCGAGGCCGATCGGCTGATCTCCCTGCGCGGCCTCACCGGGTCATTTCCCGTACATAGCGGCGGCGCGCTGCTGGCCTACGCCCAGAGCAACTCCTTCGTCAAATTCATCATCCACCGCTGGGGTGAATCCGCGATCACCGAAATCCTTGACGCCTACCGCCAGGGCGCCTCCCAGGACCGGGCCCTGCGGCGGGCGGTCGGTCTTGGGCTCAACGCCCTCGAAGCCGAGTGGCTCGCTACCCTTGACCCGTCAGACGCCGAACCCACAGTCAGCGCCGGCGGCCTGTTCAGCGCTCCGGCTTTCTCGCTGTCCCTGTCGCAACCATGATCGTTCTGCAGAACGTCACCAAGGTCTACCCCAACGGAACCCGGGCGCTTGACGACGTCAGTCTCCAGATTGAAGAGCGCGAGTTCGTCTTTCTCGTGGGACCCAGCGGCGCCGGCAAGACCACCCTCATCCGGCTCATCAACCGCGACACGAGGCCCGACAGTGGCAACGTCTTCGTCGAAAACACCGAGGTCACCCGCATTCCGCGTCGCGAGGTTCCCAGGCTTCGCCGCCGCGTCGGTGTCATCTACCAGGACTACAAGCTGCTCCCCGGGCTCAGCGTGCGTGAGAACGTGGAATTCGTCCTCAAGTCCACCGGCGAGTTCAATGGCCGTACCTCCCGGTGGGTGGACGAGGCGCTCGCCCTGGTCCAATTGAGCGACCGCGCCGATCACCACCCCCACGAACTCTCCGGCGGCGAACAGCAGCGCACCGCCATCGCCCGCGCCATCGTGCGCCGCTGCCCCATCCTGGTCGCCGACGAACCCACCGGCAATCTGGATCACGCAACCGGTTGGGACACGATTCAACTATTGGTACGAATCAACGCCCTGGGAGCCACCGTGCTCATGGCCACCCACAACCGCGAGATCGTGGACACCATGCGACGTCGCGTCATCGAAATTGCCGACGGCAAGGTCGTCCGCGACGAACTCGGCGGCGGCTATGACAGCTAAGCTCAACGTCCTGCGCTACATCCTCGGCGCGGCCATGTTGGGCCTCTGGCGCAACCGCACCATGACGCTGGGCGCCGTCGTCACCACGGCCGTCATGCTGGTCACCCTGGCTGCCTTCCTGGCCATCAACGACACGCTCAACGAGATGGTCACGGCGCTCGGCCGCAAGAGCAATCTCATCGCCTACGTCCGCGACGACGCCCGCCCGTCTCGCGTAACCGCCATCATGCAGGATCTGGAGCAGCGCCCCGGCGTCGGCGAGGTCGTTTTCGTCACAAAGGAGGACGCCCTGCGCGTCTTCCAGGAACGCTTCTTCGACCAGCGCGACGTCATCGACATCCTGCAGGCCAACCCGCTGCCCGCCAGCGTCGAACTCCGCATGGACGATCCCGCTGTTCTGCCGGGGCTTGCGGACGAGCTTCGTGGGATGACTGAGATATTCGAGAGCGTGGCTGTTCCCCTCGATGTGGTCGAGCGCCTGATCTCTATCAGCAACGTCTCGCGCGCCGCTGGCACGGCCATGATCATCGCCCTCACCGCCGTCGCCCTCTTCGTCATCGCCAACACCATTCGCATTGCCGTCTACGCCCGCCGCCAGGAAATCGAGATCATGAAGCTGGTCGGCGCTACCGACTGGTTCGTGCGCGGCCCGTTCCTCATCGAAGGAGCCTTCATCGGTCTGGTGGGCGCCACCATCGCCGCCATCGCCCTGGTCGTGCTCTACCTGCAGGCCGCGCCCACGGTGACGCGTATCATCTCGTTCCTGCCCATCGCCACCGACGTGTCCTTCGTCCGCAACCTGGCCGTGTTCATCGTCCTCGTCGGCCTGGTCGTCGGAAGCATCGGAAGCTACGTCTCCGTCCGCCGTTACCTCGCCGTATGAGACCTCTGCAAAACCCCGTCTCGTCCGCGAAGATAGGGCGGCTCTTTCTCCCTCTCCCTCTGCAGACCTTTGCAAAACCCCGCCTCGACCTTGCAAGCGGGGCCGCTCTTTCTCCCTCGCCCTTGAGAGTCCATTGCACAACATCCCTAGCCCTCGAATCTGCGGTCGCTCTTACTCGCACCTGGGCGAATGCAGCGGTGCTCGGTGTCAATCCATTCAAGGGGACGCCGGTCTTTACCCTCTCCAAGGGGAGAGGCAGATTCCGCCGTCCTCGGCGGAAATCGGTGAGGGGTCTTCCGGGCAGCCAAGCTCGGGTTACGCAAGGGTCTCCCTTGAGGGAGAGGGCTGGAGCCTGCCCCGGACCCCGATCCGGGGGTGAGGGTGGCTTCCTCGGTGAAGCACCCAGGTCGAAGTCGACCACCGTCCGGCAGGGCCGCCGCGTCTTAATCCCTCTCCTGGGGGAGAGGGTTGGGGTGAGGGGTCTTCCGCGCAACCAACTCCGGGTTACGCAAAGGTCTCCACTGGCAAAGGGTCGGGGTGAGGCTCTTCCGGGCACCCATCCCCAGGGATATGCAAAGGTCTCCTCTGGGAGAGGGTCGGGATGAGCGTCTTCCGGGCAACCAAGCTCGGGTTACGCAAAGGTCTCCATACAGGAGCGCCCCGCTGATCGTCGTCCAGGGAGTCACCAAGCGCTACGACGGCGAGCCTGCCCTCGCCGATGTCTCCATCGCCATCGCCCGCGGCGAGTTTGCCTTCCTCATCGGCTCCAATGGCGCGGGCAAGACCACGCTGCTCCGCATCCTGCTTCGCGAGGAAGCCTTCGATTCCGGCGTCGTCCTCGTCAACGGCGTTGATGTCTCGAAGATTCGCGGCGCAGCCCTCACCAAGTTTCGCCGCCGTATTGGCGTCGTCTTCCAGGACACCCGCTTGCTGCCAAACGCCACCGTCCGCGAGAACGTCGGCCTGCCGCTCCAGGTCCGCGGGCGCGCCAATCGCCAGATCGACGTGGCTGTCGACGAGGTGCTCGAGCGCGTGGCCCTGGCGAACAAGTCGGAGCGCTTTCCTCGTCAGCTCTCCGGCGGCGAACAGCGCAAGGTCGCCCTCGCCCGCGCCGTCATCTCCAAGCCCGATGTCCTGCTCTGCGACGAACCCACCGACAGCATCAACCCCACCCACGCGCGCGAGATTATGGGCCTCTTGCTCGAAATCAACGGCGATGGCGTCACCACCCTCGTCGCCACCCACGACAGCGAAATCGTCAACAACCTCCGCCGCCGCGTCATCCGCATGGACGCCGGCGCCATCCTCGCCGACGAACCGGTTGGAGTGTTCAACTCCGGCTAGCAGCGCACCGCTAACGCCAAACCGCCCGTTTCTCATCGCCTGCGCATTACGCTGCGCTACGGTGGAACCAACCTCCTCCGGTCATTCGTCCCATGCACCGCCCCATCCGCGCCGCCCTGATGCTGGCCGGCTCCGTTGTCGCGCTCTGTTTCGTGTTCTCCATCGGGTTTGTCGCTGGCGCCACGGCGCTGGGCCCTGGCGTCCCGCCGCCGCGGGTCCTGGCGGGCGATCCGCCGCCGGAGGTCAAGGACGGGGACGAGGAGGTCGACTTCAGCCTGTTCTGGGAAGCCTGGAACGTCATCCAGGACAACTACTTCGACGGCCCGCTGGCCGCCGAAACCTTGCGCGAAGGCGCCATCCGCGGCCTGGCTCAGGCCACGGAGGATCCCTACACCCTCTACCAGGATCCTGAGCAGGCCCGGCGGTCCACCGCGCATCTGTCTGGTTCGTTCGTCGGCGTCGGCATTCGCATTGAGCTTCGCAACGACCTCCCCTTCATCATCCAGCCTATTCCCCAATCACCGGCCGAGGCCGCCGGCATCGGCATCCACGAGTACGTCCTGGCCGTGGATGGTGTCTCCACCGAGGGCATGGCCCTTTCGGAATTCGGACAACGCGTGCGCGGCGAGCGCGGAACACCGGTCACGCTCACCCTGCGACGCGAAGGTGAAACGGCCCAGCGCGACGTCACCGTCATCCGTGACCGGATCATCGTGCAGTCGGTGACGACCAAGGTCTTCGACGATGTCGGCTACCTGCGCATCGCCAACTTCTCGTCTCGAACATCCGGCGAGGTTCACCACGCTCTCAGCGGGTTTCAGACGGCGGGCGTTGAGCGGCTGATTGTCGATCTGCGCAACAACCCCGGCGGGCTACTTGACGCCAGCGTGTCGGCCACCAGCCGCTTCCTGCCCGAGGGCGAACTGATCCTGCGGCGGGAAAGCCGCAAGGAGCCGACCCAGGTCTACAACGCCATCAGCGGGTACCGCGACCTGCGGACGCCACTGGTCGTCCTCGTCAATTCCGGATCGGCCAGCGGTTCTGAGGTGTTCGCGGGCGCCCTCCAGGCCCATGGCCGCGCCACCCTCATCGGTGAACAGACGCACGGCAAGGGCTCCGTGCAGGAACTGCACAGGCTCTCCGACGGCTCCATCATGCGCGTCACCACCGGCATCTGGTTCACGCCGGCCGGCGTTGCGCTGGCGGGCGACGGCAGCGGCCTCACGCCGGACCTTGAGGTCCAAATGCCCGAAGGCCAACTGGGCGGTGACGACGATCCGGTGCTGGCGGCCGGACTGGAAGCCGTGCGAGCCCTGCCGCTGGACGTTAGCCGCTAGCCGCCGGCGCCGGCGCCGGGCTGGGAGCTGCGCCGGGGATCGCCACGATCAGCCGCACGCCGTAGCCCCGCGCCACCTTGGCTCCGGGGCCGGGCTCCTGGCCCACCACGATCTCACCGGCCGCCCCGGGCGTTGGAATCAGCCGAATCGAACCAACCAGCAGTCCGTTGTCGAACAGCGTGCGTTCAGCCGCGTCTACCGTCACTCCCGCCAGCTCGGGAACGACAACCTCCCCGATTCGCACCACCGTCAATTGCACTTCGGACCCGCTCGGCACGCCTTCGCCGCTGGCCGGAACCTGCCCAACCACGACGCCGTTCGGCGCCGAGTCGTCCTCGACATAGGTGGTTTCACCCACCGCCAGCCCCACAAGCTCGATAGCGCGCCGCGCATCGTCTTCCGCCCGCCCAATCACCGGGGGTGCCGGCACGATCTCAACGCCGCGACTGATCTGCATCACGACTACCGATCGCCGATCCACAACCGCCCCCGCCAGCGGTTCCTGGCCAAGCACCGTTCCGGCCGGCACGTCCTCGTTGAAGGCGGCTACCTCGATCACCTGGAATCCTCCCCGGTCCAGGGTGGCGCGTGCGTTCTCCACCGGAAGCCCAACGACATTGGGGAGCGGCGCCAGCGACGGCCCCCGGCTGACCGTCACGATCACCGGCGTCAATCGCTGAACTGAGCTGCCGGCCGCCGGGTCCTGGCGGATCACCAGTCCCGCGGCCGCCCGGTCGTCGAACGCCTCCTCAACCCGTGGCTCGAGGCCTGCGGCTTCCAGCAGATCCTTCGCTTCCTCGGCGTCCAGGTTGACTGCCAGGGGCACATCCACAACGTCCGCGTTCGGGTCTTCGCGGCGCGGAACCAGCGGCTCATCGCTGCTCGGCGCCGGCGCCCCCGGCTGCAGGAGCGCCACGGCGTCGTCAGCCAGGTTCTGGAGCCCGGCCAGCGGGTTGACCACGGCGGCCAGCACCAGCATGAACGCGATCGCGGCCGCTCCCAGCGCCAGGGCTAGGCCCCACACCGGCACCACGGTCCGGCGTGCCAGCTGCCTGGGTCGGCGCGTCGAGTTGACGCGCCTGGCGCGCCTTCGGCGTCGCTCCACGGCGGTACTCATATCACTGGGTAACGTGGAACCTCGCATCGCTGTAGTCGCTTCGAGCCTACGGCGCAGCGCTCGCCGACGGCTTCACGTAGCGCTGGCGGCGCTCCGGCGATTGCCCGCGCCAACCGGCGCCAGCTCATGTCCGTTGGTCGACTCACCGTTCTTCGGAGTCCCGTCCAGGCGCAGTGACAACAGCTCCGAGACGCCGTCCTCGCGCATCGTCACGCCGTAAACCGTGGACGCCGCTTCAACGCTCAGGGCGTTATGAGTAATCAGCAGAATCTGCGTGCGCTCGCTCAGGCGTTGCACGTGCCGGCAAAACCGCAGGACATTCTGATCGTCCAGCGCCGCATCCACTTCATCCAGGATGCAGAACGGCGGCGGTCGTATCTTCAGCAGCGCCAGGATCAGTGCCGCCGACACCAGCGCCCGCTCGCCGCCCGACAGCGCCGCCAGCTGCTGCGCCCGCTTGCCCGGCATGCGAATCGAGAACTCCACTCCCGTCTGTTCGATGTCGCTGGGTGACGTCAGCGTCATGTGCGCCTCGCCGCCCCCGAACAGGTCGGTAAAGGTCTCGCTGAATGCCGCGTTCATGGTTTCAAAGGTGGCCATGAATTCGGTGTGCAGTTGCTGCTGCAGGTCGCGCGCCAATGTCTGCAAGTTGGCCTCGGCGCCCTCCAGGTCGCCGATCTGCCGCCGCGCGTCCTCAACCCGGCTGCGCTCCCGCTCGTACTCCTCCGGCGCCAGCGGATTGATCGGCCCCAGCCGGTCCAGCATCCGCCGAAGCTCAGCCGTCCGGCGCTCGATTTGGCCGACCGGCGTTGTCGCCTTACCGGCCTCAAGCCGTTCAACGCCCAAATCGTCGCGGGCTTGCGCCCGAATCTCGGCGCGCCGTTCCACCAGGCGCTCGGTCTCGCGCTGCGCCGCCGCCACCTCCGCCTCGGCCCGGGCCTGTTCTTGCGCTCGCACCTCCGTCTGCATTTGCAAGCGCTGCAGTTCCAGGCGAGCCTCCAATGCCTCGGACTCCAGCCGTCGTACCGACGCCTCGTCAGGCGCGCCCTCGCCGTCCGGGACAGCGTCCATCTCGGCTATCGCGGCGGCGGCTGCGGTCTGGCTACGCTCCGCGTCCAGCCGCTCGTGCTCCACGGCCTCAGCCTCGGCCCGTGCCTGCGTTGAGGCCGTGCGGCGCTGAGCCGTCTGGGCCCGTAAATCTGCCGCGCGCCGTTCATTGACGCTAAGCCCTGCCTCAAGCGCCGCCAGCTGCGCCTCCGCCTCTGCGGCGCCCGTCGCGGCCTGCCCCGAGTGATCGAGTTCCTCGCTCAGCCGCGCCACGTCCTGCTCGGACTCCTCGACGCGCGGCGCCAGCGTCTCCAGCCGCTTCCTGATCCCGCCCAGGCGTTCCTCGGCGTCGTCGATTCGCGCGCCGAGCGTTTGTGACTCGGCCTCCGCACGCTGATGCCGCCGGATGGCTGCGGTCGCCGCCTCGTGCGCGTGCTGATGCGTGCCGGCTGCGGAGGCTCGGTCCGCTTCGGCGCCGCGCAGGGCGTCGTCCGCCGTGCGCAGTTCTTCGTCGGCCGCCCTCGCGGCGTGTTCCAGTTCAGGCTGTCGACGTCGAGCTTCATCCAGCGCCCGTTCCGCCCCGGCCAGCCGCTTGCCGATATCCCGTCCCGCGGCATCCTCCGTACTCAGCCGCACCGTGCCGTCGCCGTCAATCGCGTGGCCATCCAGCGTCACGATCTGATAGTCGGCAAGATCGTCGCGGTCCTGGCGCGCCCGCAGCGCGGCGTCCAGGCTCTCGGCCACCACCACCCGGCTCAGCAACCGCCGGATCAGCTTGGCGTCGGGGCCGCGGACCTCCACCGTGTCCGCCAGCGTCCCGCGCAGGCCTGCGGGCGCCGCGGCCCCCGCGTCTCCCTCGTATGGCCAGCCCCGGAACCCCGCCGCCGGTCGCCAGCGCAGCCGGTTCAGACGCAAGTCGCGCGCGGCCCCTCGCAGGGCCGTCCCGTCCTCGGGCCTTGCGACCAGCAACGTGTCGAGCCCGTTCGCAAACGCCGCCTCCAGCAGCCGCAGGGCCTCGCGGCCGCGCGGGCGCATCTGATCACGGAACCGGCCGAGCACCGTGTCGGGCATCGCCGCCTGCAACGCGCGCAGCGCCTCGTCGGATCCTCCGGCTTGCGCCGTGGCTTCCCGCAGCGCGTCCAACTCCCGTTCCAACGAGGCGCTGGTCTCGGACCCCGCGCGCAGGTCCGCCTGCGCGCGGGCCTGGGCCTGCTGCGCGGCCCGAGCCGCATCAACAGCGGCGCGCTGCGCAGCTGTTGCCTGTTCAACGCGTGTCGCTGCGGCTTGGGCCTCATGCTCTGTCGCCTCCGCGGCTACGCGCGCGGTCGCGGCTAGGTCCCGCGTGTCCGCCAGCTGGTCCGTCAGCCGCCTGATCTCAATCTCCAGCGTTTCGCCTTCGCCTACCAGGTGTCGTTGGCGTTCCCGCAGCGACGTGCGCCGGTCCCGTGCGCTGGAGAGCTGGCTTGCCAGCATCTGCATCCGGCCCCGCCGTTCGCGCTCCGGCGCCAGCGTCTCGAGCAGCCGTTGCCGTTCGCTTTGCACCTGCGCCACGTGGGCATCCAATTCATCCAGCGACTGCTCGGCCACCTGGGCTTCCTCGGCCAGCGCCTCGGCGCGCGCGCCCAGGCTTGCGCCCCGCGCGCTCAGGTCCGTTTGGCGGCTCTCCAGGTGTCGCTGGCGTTCCACCAGCCGCGCCCGTTCCGCCGCCCGTTCCGCCGCCTCGCGTCGGGCTTGCTCCGCCTGCCGCCGCGCGGTGGACAGCTCCTGCTCGAATTCCGAACTCCGCAGCGAGGCCTGCGCGGCCTGCCGGCGCAACTCCTCCGCCGGTTCGGCCAGCAATGCCGCCAGCGTTTCGGTCGCCTGCTGTTCGCGCGTTTCCGCGGCCTCCAGTTGCCGGTTCACCGTGAAGAACCGGTGCCGGGCCAGCGTCATCTGGCCCTCTACCAGTTCCCGCTGCAGGTCCGCCCCGCGCTCGGCCACCTGCGCCTGCTCGCGCAGCGTGTCCAGCCGCGATTCGATCTCGGCGGTCAGGTCGCGCAGGCGCTGAAGATTCCGCCGCGTTTCCGTCAGTCGCCGCCAGGCCTGATCGCGCCGCGTGTAGAACCGAGCCACCCCCGCTGCTTCTTCCAGGAACGCCCGCCGATCCTCCGGCCGCTGCTGCAACACCTGCTCCACCTGGCCCTGGTTGATCACCGAGTGCCCGCCATGGCTCGCCGATCCCGCGCTCATCAGGTCCAGCACATCACGCAGGCGCACGCGCGCCCCATTGATCGTGTACTCCGACGCCCCCGTCCGGAACAGCCGACGCCCGATCACCACCTCGTCGAACTCGGTCGGCAGCCAGTCGGCGGCGTTGTCGAAGGTCAGCCGCACCTCCGCCATCCCGGTACGCCGCCGCGAATCCGAGCCCCCGAAAATCACGTCCTCCGCTCGGCGGATCCGCAGCAGCCGCGGCGCCTGCTCGCCCATCGCCCAGCGGATGGCGTCCGACAGGTTGCTCTTGCCCGCGCCGTTCGGTCCCACGATAGCCGTGACCCCGGGCCGGAACTCGAACGTCGTCCGGCGCGGGAACGTCTTGAACCCTTGCAGGTCAATCCGCCGCAGGTACATCCGTCGTTCCTTCGCCGTCCAGAATCGCCGTCAACGCCGCGCGTGCCGCCGCCTGCTCCGCGCGCTGCTTGCTCGAACCTTCACCCGACGCCAGCACAGCCCTGCCCAGTCGAACCGACATGGTGAACAGGAGGTGGTGGTCGGGACCCTCCATCGATACCAGCTCGTATTCGGGCGTGCCTTCCGCGTTGGCTTGCAGGTGCTCTTGCAACCGCGACTTGAAGTCCTTCGCCGGTCCCTCCCAACCGTAGAGGTCGAGCTCGCGGATCAGGAGCGGGTTCAACACCTCGCGCAGCGCGTCCAGTCCCTGGTCCAGGTACACCGCGCCCAGCACCGCCTCCAGGGCCCGGCCCAGCATGCTCCGGCGCTCGCGGCCGCCGCTCAGGTCCTCGCCCCGCCCCAGTTGTACAAACTCGCCCAGGCCCAGCGCTCCGCCAATCTCGCCCAGCGTTTCCAGGTTCACCAGCGACGCGCGGGCGTGCGTCAGCCCGCCCTCGGCGCGGTCCGGATAGCGTCGATACAGCAACTCGGCCGCCACCAGCCCCAGCGCCGCATCGCCCAGAAACTCCAGCCGTTCGTTGCAGTCCGTGTCCGCCAGGTCCGCTTCATTGACCAGTGATCGATGCACCAGCGCCTGCGCCAGCAGCGACCGGTCCTTGAAGCGATACCCCAGGCCCGCTTCCAGCCGTTCCAGGGCGCAGTCGTCCAGTTGCACATTGGCCATGGCTCAGGCCCCGTACGTTCGTCGGGGTCGCAAGAGTCGGTGAGCTACGGATCGTGGGCTGGCAGTGCCCACGCGGGTGGGCCGTCGGAGGCGTTTCGCGATCAGCGCGTCCGTGCCTCCATTCGCCCCCCGATCATGCGTGCTGTGCGGCACCCTGTTCCTGCACGCTCAGACACCACTCACGATACTTCGCCGAGCGGCCCCGCACGATGTCAAAGTACAGATCCTGCAGCGCGCCCGTCACCGGTCCGATCTCGCCGTCGCCGATGATCCGTCCGTCGATCTCCCGCACCGGCGAAATCTGCGCCCCCGTTCCCACCAGGAACAGCTCGTCCGCGATATAGAGTTCCGTGCGGTCGATCGGACGTTCGATCGTCTCGATCCCCAGGTCGTCCAGCGCGATCTGCATCACCGTGCCGCGCGTCACGCCTTCCAGGATGTCCTCGCTCAGCGACGGCGTCAGCAGTTTCCCGTGCCGCACGATGAACAGGTTTTCGCCCGAACCCTCGCTCACGTGCCCGTCGTGCGTCAGCATGATCGCCTCGTCGAATCCGGATTCCAGCGCTTCAGTCTTGGCCAGCGACGAGTTCACGTAAATCCCCGTCACCTTGCCTCGCGCGGGGATCATGTTGTCGTTGACCCGCCGCCAGGCCGAAATCGTGCAGCGGATCGGCTTCTCGATGTCCAGGTAATTGCCGAACGGCAGCGCGAACAGCGTGAACCCGTTCTCGATCGGCCGCAGCCCATCCGGCCCCATCGCCACCATGTTCAGTCCCACTTGCAGCGCGCTCTTGAACGCCAGCGGCCGCACGTACACGTCCTCGCGGAAGTTCCCCGCCCGCAGCACGTTCACGCAGATATCCACCAGCTCGTCCACCGAGTAGTCGATGCCGATCCGCAGAATCCGGGCCGACTGGTGCATCCGCTCAAAGTGCTCGCGCACCCGGAACAGCAGCAGCTGCTCCTCTTCGTCGTCCCAGTAGGCGCGAATCCCCTCAAACACCCCGGTCCCGTAATTCAGCGCATGCGTCATCACGTTGACCTTGGCGTCCGCCAGATCCATGTATTCGCCGTTAAGAAACGCTTGCATCAGGACCCCCGCCAACGGGCTCACACCTGCAAAACGCGAGCAACCGCGCGGCGCTCAGGGCGCCCACGCGGACGCGCCGCATGGTATCACCGGACCCGGGCCGAAACCGGCGCCTCGAAGACCCAACCGCCTCGTCAGGAGTTCTCCCTACGCGAGTCTTCCGATATCTCAGCCGCGACCGTCGTCGCGGGTCTCAGACATCCAGGGCTTCCTGTTCCACCTGCGCGCGCATCTCCGCCCGCACCTCTTCCCGGGTCACCATTTCCACAGGTCGCTGTAGCAAGTCTTCCAGGAAGCACTGGGCGCCGAAGTAGGTTCGCCAGTTCGGGTCAGCGTCGAACCGCACCAGGATGTCCACATCGCTTCCGTCCGTCGCCTGATCCCGCGCGAACGAGCCGAACAAGGCAAGCTCCACCACGCCAAACCGCTCCGCCAGCGTCGGCCGGTGAGCGCGCAGCGCGTCCAGCACCTCTGCTCGGGTCATGCGGTCACTTCGTCTCCATCACCACAATCGTCGAGACTGGTGGAAGCGATCTACCTCAGCCTCATCTGCCCGTCGTCGGCGCCATGTGACGTTCACCAGGCGCCACGCGCCGCCACAGGTCAGCCTAGCGTAGGCCGCCAGCTACCCTTGGCTCGTGACCAGTCGCATCTCCGCTGGCGCCTCAAACACCTCCCGCCGCATGAACACCAGGTCGCCCCTTAGGTCGAAACTCTCGTAGTACCGCTCGAATCCCCACTTCGCATACAGCCGCCGCGCCGCCTCATTCGGCCGGTCCACCCCAATCGAAACGTGCGTGCACCCGCGCCTGGTGGCCAGCGCCGACGCGCTTCGCACCAGTCCCTCCGCCACGCCCAGCCGGCGAAACTCCGGCATCACCACCAGCGTATGCACGTATACCAGCGGCAGGCCGGCCTCGATCGCCGGATCGATATGCCGCAGCCGCACCCACAGCTGTCCGATCGGATTCCCGTTGAAATCCGCCACCAGCCCCCGCTGCACCCCGTCCGCCTGCTCCCGGAAATAGCGCCGCAGGTGTCGCTGCCGCGAGGCTATACCCTTCGGCCCCCACAGCTCGCATAGCCGCCGCATCTCATCCACCCGCGCGGCCCGCACCGTCACAGGCACATCAATCCTGATCACCTGCCCACCATCCGCCGCCCGTTCCAAGCCCATCACCACACCCGCCCCCAAAAGCCGTAGCAGCCTACTCCGTTCGGCCCTCGTATCACCCCACGCCTTCTGCTCGCCGTATTATCTCGCTTCTCTCTACTTCTCCCCTCACTTCTCGACATCGGGTGAGGGTCTTCCGGTCGAGGTCTCCACGCCAGCAACCACCCACGGACTCAATCGACTATCTGTGACGCCGCTCGTAACCCTCGCCAAGGGGAGAGGCAGGCTCGGCGCACTCTGCCGTACGCAGACCACCTGGGACCCCACCACGCCCTAATCCTTGACATCCCAACACAGGTGCTTTCCTGCGGGAGAGGGTTGGGGTGAGGGGTCTTCCGCGCAACCAGTCTCGGGTTACGCAATGGTCACCCGTGCACGAGGGCTAGAACTTGCTTCTGACCCGATCCAGGGGTGAGGGCCCTCCGGTCGAGGTCACCACGTCAGCAACCACGCACGGACTCAATCGAGTACCTGTGACGCCGCTCTTCACCCTCTCCAAGGGGAGAGGCAGGTTCGGCGTACCCGCCGAAACCGGTGAGGGGTCTTCCGTGCAACCTCCCGACACCAGCAACTCAGCGGTGCTCACCTACCAACCAGAAAGTCGCCGTCTTGAACCCTCTCCGAAGAGAAAAGCCAGCCGCTACCTGATCCTCACCCCCGCCTGCTCCGCCTCCCCGGCCAAAAAGCCGTACACCCCCGGCGCATCCTCCGTCGAGCAACCCTCCACAATCAGGTAAATATCCGGATCCAGCGCCTCCAGCCGTTGCATGTAGCGCTGGTGGTCGATAGCCCCTTGGCCCGTGGTCACCGTGTCCAGGTGCACCGTATGCCGGTCCCAGAGGTCGATGTCCTTGCTGTGCCCGCTGCCGATGCGGTTGCCCAGCGTGTCGAACATCGAGTCAATGGCGGAGCCCGTGTCGTAGTACGTATCCAGCGTGATCCAGTTCACCGGATCCATGTCGACTCGCACCCACGGCGACCCGACCGCATCGACGACCCGCCGGGTAATGCCCGCGTCGCGAAGCGTGACGTACTGGTGGCCCTCCAGGTGAATCCGCACCCCCACCTCCGCCGCGACCTCGGCGGCCCGGCCCAGCGAGTCGACCAGGTTGGCCTCGGCCCAGGGTTGCCAGTTGTCGGGGTGCGGCGACCAGGGTCCGGTGTCGCTCATGCTGCCGGGACCGGTGTCGATACAGGCGGCCCCCAGCCGCGCGGCCAGCCGCAGACCCGCGCAAAGCACCCGAACGTTGCTCAAGCGAGTCTCGACATCCGGATGCACCAGGTTCTGCCAGTAGCCGGTGGCCATGTAGTGCTCCAGGCCGGCATCGGCCAGGATCTCGCGGAAGCGCCGGCACTCGGCGTCGGACGGCGGCTCCAGCGGATCGTTCCCCCGCAGCCGCGTGAATACGCCGGTGTAGCCCCACGAGCGCATGGTGCGCGCCGCTTCGGGCGTCAGGTCGCGAATGTCGTTCGGCAGCAGCGTGCCGGAGATACCCAGTCGCATGCTCAGCCTCCGCCGTCGACGGGAACGATGCCGCCGGACATGTAGGTGTTGCGCTCGCTGGTCAGAAAGGCCACCACTTCGGCCACCTCCTCGGGATCGGCGTAGCGGCCGATCGCCACCGGCGGATTGCGCACGATCTCTTCGGGCACTCGCGAAACCACCATGTTGGTCAGCGCCCGCCCGGGCAGCACGGCGTTCACCAGCACCCCGCGCCCCGTGAACTCCCGCGCGAACGCCCGGGTGATCGGCACCACGCCCGCCTTGCTGACCGCATAGGGAATCAGGGCCGGCGTGCCGTGCCGGGCGCCGGAGGTGAAGTTCACGATGCGTCCCCATCCCCGCTCCGCCATGCCGCCCACCACCAGGCGAGAGGCCAGGTAGGTCCCCGTCAGGTTGACCGCCAGCACCCGCTCCCACTCATCCAGCGGCGTCTCCAGCACGCTCGCGTCCACGCCGATGATCGCTGCGGCGTTGACCAGGATGTCCACCGGGCCAAGAACGTCGCGGGTCGTGGTGTGCGCCCGCTCCAGCGACTCCCGCGAGGCCACGTCCAAGTGCACCGCCAGGGCCTTCGCGTCACGCCGATGCAGCTCCGCGGTCGTCCGCTCGGCGGCGGCGGCGTCCGAGTCCCAGATCGCAATCGCCCGGCCGTCCTCCGCCAACCGCAACGCCGCAGCCCGCCCCAACCCATTCGCCCCACCCGTCACCACCGCAACCCGAGGCCGCTCCATCACCTCCACCGTCTAGGCGCGGGCCCGGGCGCCGGCCGCAAGCCCCAACTCCTCGAGCTCCTCACCCAGCACTTCCCCTGGATGCACCGGCCGCATCTCGCTGCTCATACCCAAGTCTCGCTCCTCGTCCCTGGCGATCCACGATACCCCCGCCAGCCCTGCGCGCACGCTTCCCGGAGACCGCTGCACAACGCCCCGCGTCCTCGAAGACGCGGCCGCTCTGCCCCCCTCCCCCTGTGGGAGTGTCCAGACCGGGGATTTCACGTACACGTGTTCGGAGACATGGTTTACACATCCCGCGCCAAAGTGGACACATTGCCCTCAAAACTGGACACATTTCGGCAAAAACTGGACACATCGGGCCGAAAAGTGGACACATCGGCCTGACGGCGTGGACACATCCCCGTTATCCCGCGTCCCCGAAGACCTGTCCTGAGCTTGCCGTGGGAGAGAATCTTGCCCTCCTTCCGTGCCCCACCCCAACCAATCCGAACCGCCGGAAAGTGAACACATCGGGCCAAAAAGTGAACACATTGGCCCGGAAATTGAACACATCCGACGAAAAACTGAACACATTGCCCCCGAAACTGAACACATCGCCCCGATCGAGTGAACACATCCCAAACCGCGCCGACCGCACGCCGCCTCATCCTCTCCCCGTCTTCTCTCACTCCTCGGCCCTCTTCTCTCTCCCTTTCTTTCTTCAATTGAGGCCTCTTCCAATCGAGGCCCCCCACGCGGCCTTGCAATGTGCACTCACCCGATGTACACTGTGAGTGTACCAACTCTCCCCACCCTTGAGTCCCCGTGTCCCTGCCCGCCGCGTGCTCCCACCGCGCCTTCCCTTCCGGCGCCTTCCCTCGCCCCGCCGGCGTCCTCGCTGACACGCCCCAACCGTTGTCTTTGCGCGGTTTTCCTCCTCTTCCGCACCCCGCCTCGTCCGCTGATTCGTCCGCCGAAGATCTCGAGCATCCACCAAAAAAATCCGCCAAAACCCTCTCTCGCCAGCCCGACCCCTATGGGGTCGGGCTGGCGAGAGAGGGTTCCCCCCTTCATCCCCCAGGCGCCAATACGCTCACGGACCGCGCTTCGCGGGCCCGGCCGGTTGACCGCAAGGGCAAGAACTGATCAATATGACGCGCGCCAGAGGTGCGAAAGGCCGTGCGCATGACCGCTGAGACGTTGAGGGCCGTGGTCGTGGGTTGCGGTGTGGGACGCAACCACGCCGACGCCTACGTGCATTCCGACGCCGCCGAACTGGTGGCGCTCTGCGATATCGACGAAGTCGCCCTTAACCGGGTTGCCGACGCGAACGACGTCGAGGCCCGCTACACCGACTTCGAAACCATGCTGCGCGAAGAGCAGCCCGACCTGATCAACATCGCCACCGCCCAGCCGCTGCACGCCGAAATGACCATCCTGGCGGCCACCCAGTACACGCCCAAGGGCATCCTCTGCGAGAAGGGCATGGCCAACAACATGGGCGAGGCGCGGTCAATGATCGCGGCCTGCGACCGCAATGGCGTCAAGCTGGCCATCGGCCACGAGTCGCGCTACCTGACCCAGATCCAGGAAGCCCGCGAGCTGATCACCGGCGGCGCCATCGGCACGGTGCGCCTGGCGCACGGCTGGTACGAACAGGGCGGCATGCTCAACCAGATGTGCCACGGCTGCGACCGCGCCCTGTTCATCCTCGGCGACCCCGCGCCGCAGTGGGTGATGGGCAACATCCAGCGCAACTCCGACCGCTGGGAACGCAGCTGGCCCTGCGAGGAAACGGCGATCGGCATCGTCGGATTCGCCGATGGCTCCCGCCTGATCCTGGAAGGCGAAACCCCCGGTGGCGCGCAAGTCGAACAGCACCGGCTGACCTTCGTCGGCGACGAAGGCACGCTCTACGTCCGCACCGAAGGCGAAGTCCGGCCACCGGGTACCGTGCCCGAGGATCCAATTGGCCTTCGGATTCAGCGCGGCGACGGCAGTGTCGAGGAAATCGAGTTTCACAACGACCCCTACCTGGACGCCCGCCATCGCGAGATCGACGCCTTCGCCCGCTGGGCCGGCGGCGAACTGGACGGGCACTACCAGGACGCGCATTTCTGCGTGCAAACGCAGGAGATCCTGATGGCCATCTACGAGTCGGCGCGGACCCACGGCCTGGTGCAACTGCCCATGAAGACCCAGTCCTCGCCGCTGATCGAGATGATCAACAGCGGCGCGTTGCCGGTCAGCAACCCGGGCTGGCACGACATCCGGCACGGCACCAGAATTGCGCCGGTGGATTACGGCGGAGGGAACTCGTGAGCGCCCAACCTCTCCGCGCCGTCATCGTCGGCGGCCACATCGGCCGCAGCCACGCCATGGGCTACCAGGCGAGCGACCGCATCGACCTCGTCGCCGTCTGCGACATCGATCCCAACACGCTGGCAGAGTTCGGCGACGAGTTCGACGTCGAGAACCGCTACACCGACTTCGAGACCATGCTGCGCGAGGAGGAACCGGACCTCGTCAGCATCGGCACGCCGCAGCAACTCCACGCCTCGATGACGATCCTGGCGGCCACCCGCTATTCGCCGCGCGCCATCGTTACCGAGAAACCCATGGCCAGCAGCACCGGCGAGGGCTACGCCATGCTGGCGGCCTGTGAGCGCAACGGCGTGAAGCTGGCCATCGGGCACCAGGGCCGCTGGATGCCGCGGCACGAGAAGGTCCGGCAGCTGATCGCCGACGGCGCGATCGGCACGGTGCTCACCGGCTTTGCCGGGCCGCCCAAGCCGGACGCCGGCCTCATGAACATCGCCACCCACCAGTTGAACTACTGGCAGTACATGCTCGGCGACCCAACGCCGCTCTGGGTGCTGGCCAACGTGCAGCGCCAGACCGACCGCTACGAACGCGGCTGGCCAGCCGAGGACCTGGCGGGACTGCTGGTGGAGTTCGAGGGCGGTATTCGCCTCTCGATGGAAAGCGACACGTCGCCCGAAGGCCTGGAGCGGGACCTGCGCGTGATCACCGGAACCGAAGGCGTGATCTGGCTGGCCGGCGGGACCGCCGGCAACGTCATCCGGCTCCTGCGCCACGGCGCCTCGGGCTGGGAAACCATCGAGGCCAGCGAGGCAGAGTTCAGCGACGCACGCACGCTCGAACTCGACGCGCTGGCGGCCTGGGCCACCGGTGAAATCGACGAGCACCGCGGCGACGCCCACCTGGCCATCCACACCCTCGAAATCCTGATGGGTATCTACGAGTCGGCCCGGACGCACAGCCTGGTTCAACTGCCGCTGAAGACCAAGGGATCGCCGCTGACCGCCATGATCGACGCCGGCGATCTGCCGGTTCGCTATCCGGGGCACTACGACATCCGCCACAAGTCCGCCACGCCAGACTAGGGGCCGCTGACATGACGACATACCGCGCTGGAGTCATCGGACTGAATCTCGGCCAGTCGCACGTTCGCGGGTTCGACGAGGCCGACGGAGTCGAGGTCGCGGCGGTCTGCGACATTGACGAATCACGGCTCGAGGAGGTCGCCGACCAGTACGACGTGGCCGGTCGCTATACCGACGCCGCGGCCATGCTGGAGGCCGAGTCGCTGGACATCGTCAGCGTCACCACCCCGGCGGCGCTGCATCCCATGATGACCCTGCTGGCCGCGCGCTACCCCGTGCAGGCGATCATCTCCGAGAAGCCGCTGGCCAACTCGATGGGCGAAGCCGACGCCATGCTGGCGACCTGCAACGCCGCCGGCATCAAGCTGCTCTGCGGCTACCAGGGCCGCCACATGCCCGCCTTCGAACGCGCCCGCGGGCTGATCGCCGACGGCGCTATCGGCAAGCCGCTTTCGGTGAAGGTCAACGTCGAAGAAGGCGGCCTGCTCAACCAGGGGTCGCACCTGATCGACCGCGCCCTGTATGTGCTGGGCGACCCTGAACCGCTGTGGGTACTTGGCCAGGTCCAGCGGGAAACGGACCGCTATGAGCGCGGCTACGTCTGCGAAGACCTCTGCTTCTGCATTGCCGCGGTTGAAGGCGGCGCGCGGATCATCTACGACAACGACATCGGCCCACACGGCGATCTGGGCAACAGGGCCTTCGTGATCACGGGCGACGACGGCGTTCTGATCGTGGAGCCGGAAGATCCGGCGATTTCGATGTCGTTCGGAGTCAAGCTCATTTCAGGAAGTCGCGGCGACCTGCACGAGCCCTGGGACGGCGTACCGCCAAACTTCATGCTGGAACAGGCCAACGAGCTCGTGGCCTGGCTCAACGGCGACACCGACGGCCACCGGCAGGACGCCCACCACGCCATCAAGTCGCAGTCGATCCTGATGGGACTCTACGAAAGCGCGCGCACCCACACGCTGGTCCACGTTCCCATCCAGACCAAGCTGGCGCCCTTGGAAGCCGCGATCAACGAAGGCTCCCTCAAGGTCCGCTACCCGGGCGCCTACGACATCCGCCGCCCGTTCGTCTACGCCAAAGACCAGGTCCGCTAGGTGCGCTGACCACAGAAGTGTGAGACACGGCTGACGGGTGGCAGGCCGATCACCCGAATCCGTGTCCCGCGTATAGTGAACTCGAGGCAGTACAAACGGACATCGATGTAGCCGATGGCCACGTAGCCAGCCTCGCCTCCGGGATCCGAAGGTTCGACCAGCGCGCCATCCAAGTCGAGCCGTCACTTTCTCCTTCGGCCACTGGGGACCATCACCTAACCGTAGGGACGTGTGCCCGACGGACCCCTTGCATGTGCCCAACTCGGTGGACACTCCAAGGCTCTGTGAATGCTAAAGGGGCCGGGTGCGGGTCTTCGCTGCGCAATCGTCAAGCTTGTCCACGAGCGAAGGCTGCGTTGCCAGGTCGTCTACCACCAGCCGTGCGGCATTCAGAGCCACAGCGCTCAGCAGGTCGTTTCGCAGCGGCCAATCCGGCGGCAACTGGGCAAATACGGCGTACGTTCCCGGATTGACGGACACGACGACCAGCGCCTGACCGAACGTGGCTGCTTGGACCGGTCGCCAGGCATCGCCGTCCAGCCGATAGACCCTTGCCGCTTCGGGTTTCGGCTGCATGAACGTCAGGCCGGCCGCTGGCGAGAGGTCTACGTCCCGGCCGCCCGCATCCCGAGCCGTGATCGTGATCGCCGGCGAGATTCGCAGCAGGTTGGGCCCCACGCCGGGCAGCGCCACGTAGGTGGGCTGCGCCAGCAGCGTCAGGTCCGCGCCGTCCGGCAGAGCGCGGCCGTCCTCGTCAAGCCTGGCGCTCGATAGCCTGAGCGTGACGAGCGCCGGGGCAGGCCTGGTGCCCGCGGGAGGTTCCGTCGACGCGGCCGCCGTTTCGCGCAGGCGCACGTCCGGAGCCGTCTGTGCCCTGGCGGCCGGCGGGGCCGATGGCCAGAGGGCCATGACCGCTAGCAGCACCACGAGTGCCCCGGCAGCGCCGGCTGTTAGCCGGCGGGTCATGGCGGGCTCAGCGGCCGCAGCGTGGCGAGCACATCGGCTGATAGGGTGCCCGTTGCCTCAATGTCCACGGCCCAGAGCGGCCGCTCCGCTGGCCATTCGCCGCTGGCCAGCAGGGTGGCCGGCGACACGTCAGTCGGAATCCCGGCGTGCCGGCCAAGCAACTGCCGGTACCAGGTGAACCGCCAGAGGCGGAGATCAAGGATCGTCACGTTAGTCCGTCCGCCGCGCGTGAAGCGGGCATACCAGAGGGGAAAGGTCGCGCGGTCGTCCTCGGTCAGGAGCACGGCGCCTGGTTCGGCCTGTACCAGTACCGCTTGGGCGAACGCCCCCGCGTGCGTGGCGTCGCGCATGGATATATTCGGCCCGAATTCCGTGGCGCGAATGACCAGTGTCGCTATCAACAGCGTTGGGAGGGTTACGGCGACGAACCGACGGATCCCGGACCTGCCGGCCATGAGCAGTCGTGCGATCTCGTCCATGCCCACCACCGACCACACCGCCACCACCGCAAGGGCGGGCAGGATCAGTACTTCGTCGTCGCGCGAGGTATAGATCGTGCCCACTCCGAGAGCGCTGACTGCTATCCAGCCCGTCGCGAGCAGAGTCCGCCGGTGGCGTCGAGTCAGCGACACCCCGCCAACCGCCAGCAACGGCAAAAGCACCCAGGTCAACTGGCGCACCGGTTCGCCAAGCAACCAGGCGGCCTTGCCTACGGTCGCGCCGGCGTCGCTTCCTCCCAGGCGAGAGCGGTAAACCTCGCCGCTAACCACGGACCAGAAGCGTTCGAGGGTGTTTGGCGCTCCCCAATTGATTGGGGGATCAAACGACGCGGCGATCGGTAGATATACAAAGACCGTGCAGCCCGCTACCAGGCCCGCGGCCGCGGGCGCGGCCAGGCGCCATGCCGTGCGCTGCCGCAAGCCGTCTGAAAGGAGGACAACCGCCAACGCCGGTGCGCTCAGCATCACCGTCACGTGCGCACCCGTTCCCAGTCCCAGCAAGACGCCTGCAGCGATCGCCCAGCGCGCTCCACCCTTCCCTGTCGCCGCCGCGGCACTGGCGCGCCCTGCCGCGTACAACGCGCTCCACAGGAACAGGCTGGCGAATGCGTAGACCTCCGTCACGATCGCGTTTGACCAGACCAGCGGCGCCAGGCCGTAAAGGGCCAGCACGGCGGCGGCGGCCACGGCCTCCGGAACAGCCAGCGAAGCCCCCGTGCTCGGTCGAATCCGGGCGGCCAGCAAGCCCAGCGGAATCAGCGACCCGGCCGCCGCCAGCGCGGTCAGAACATTCAGCCGCAGCGCCAGGTCGCCCGGCGGGATTGCGCGCACGGCCAGTCCCAGCAACATCACGGTTGGATATCCGGTGGGATGCGGCACGCCGCCCACCGCCACCGCGGCGGCCAGGTCGCCGCTGTCGATCCCCGCGCCGGCCCACACCACCCCCGGGGCCAGCGTCAGCAGGTAGGCAACCAGCACGCCCGCGGCGGCGCTCAGCCCAACCGCGGCGCCTGCGAACCGATCGGCAACACGCGGCATCGTCCGGCTAGGTCAGCGCCCGCCGGCGGAAAGTCCGGCCCAGGCGGGTCAGGTCCGAGCGGGCGTCCGGCGCCTCCAGCAATGAAATGCCGGCGAACGTGGTGAAGATCGGGTCGGGAATTCCGTGGTCGGCGAAAACGAACCAGCGTTCAACGCCCAGCCGCCGTCCGCGCGACTCCAGCCAGTCCAGCGCGTCGCCGAGAAACGCATCGATCAGATCGGCGCGAAAACGGCCCGCGGGCGCGACCAGCAGTTCCCCATCCGGTCCGTCCTCCACCCGCCAGTCGTCGTAACCCCAGATAATGGCGAACTCGGTCAGCCAGATGGGGCGTCCCCGCTGCGCCGGAATCGAGTCCAGGTAGGCCCGCAGGCCCTCCAGCTGCGTTTGCAGCACCGAGACGTCCGTCATGGGCGGATCGACCCAGTCGATCTCGTAGGCGTGAATGCCCCAGGTGTCGATCGGCGGCTCCGTGCCTCGCAATTCCCGGTACGCCGCCCGAAACCCGTCAATCCACTCGCGCCCCGTCAGGTCGTCGCCGGCGCAGCCCCGGCAGCGGAAATCGAAGTTCAGCGTGTTCGGCGCCACGATCCGGGCCGAGGGATCGCCCGACCGGATGGCTGTCACCACCCGGTCAAAGAACGCCGCATAAGCCCGCGGACTCAGGTTGTCCTGCAGGCCCGTGTTTGGCTCATTGCCGATCGCCCAGGCCGCCCCCGGATGCCGCGCCGCCAGCGCTCGCAACTCGGCCGCTGACGGTTCGTTGTTCGGCCGAACCACGGCCATCTTCTCCGTCCCCGGCGGCGCGTCGTCCAGGCTGGCGCTGTAGTCCAGGTAGCTGCGGGCGCCGGTTCGAACCAGCACGTTTCGCACGCTGCCGGAGTCGTGACCGTGCAGGACAACGACGCCGTACCGCCAGTCACCTGCAATCGACCGCGACGTCGTGTCGGTCGCGGGAAGGAACGCGTCGGTCAAGTCCGAGTCCGGTAGCTCGGCGGGACGGCGCATGCCCAGGGGAAAGTGCGGCGCGTACTGCCGCAGCAGCGGGTTGTCGGCCGCGGCCGTGGCCAGGCCCGCGCTCAGCCGCTCTCCGGTCATCAGCGACTTGAGGTAGTCGCCAAGCGGCAGACCGTTCGTGGCCCCGGTCGTCGCCGAGTAGTACATGACGCCGCGCTGAAACCGCTGGTACACGAATCCGGCGTTCGCCGGATCCGGCATCGGACGGCTGCGTGGAAAGCCCCAAAACTCCAGTGCGGCCAACTCTTGTAGGGGTCGGGGGATCCCGGGCGGCGCGGCGGCCAGAAACTGTCGGAGGAAACCGACCTCCCGGCCCTGCCAGGAATCCGGGACGTGCGCTCGAATAAACGCCCGTATGGCGTCGGTGTAGCCCGACGAGCCGGCTTTTGGCGCGGCTGAAATCAGATCATCGTCGACTTGCGGAATCGTTAGTTCGCCAAACCGTCGGTAGTCCAGGTAGGGCCACTGCAGGATGTTCAGGCCGCGCGGCGAGCCGTCGGGTCCGATCCGGATGCCCTGCCGCTGGAAAAGCTGAACCTCGATCCCATACAGCGTGAACACGTTGCTGATCGGAAACCCAAACGTCGCCACGCCCCCATGGGATTCGTAATAGGCGCGAAGCTTCGGGTTCCAGACGCCGAAGCCCGTCTCCGGAAAAAACCAGGCATCGGGCTCATCTGCTTGGGCTGCGCCCGCCGCCACCGCCGCTAGCAGCGCCGCGACCACCGGGGCCACCAGTGTTCGCCAGCATCGCCGCCAGCCGTGACAACCTCGCATCAGACCCCGTCGGCGGGAATCGGTGGAGATCCGGCGCCGGCCTCGCCGTTGGCCGCCAGCATGGCCATGAACTCGCGGCCGATCGGCCGGATACTGACTTCCCCGGTCGCGTCGTTCATCCGGAGCTTCAGATGCTGGAAGTACTGGTCGGTGAATCCGGGCGCCGCGGCCAGCGTTTCCGTGATTGGGAATCCCAGGACGTCGACTCCACCCAGGGCCACAAACTTCGTGAGGAAGGCGCCGCTCAGGTTGTGGCCGGTCTGCGCGAAATAGCGGCCCTCGCCCGAGTTCGCCACCGGCGGATCGGGCCCAACGAATCGCCCGTTCTCACCGCGAACCCAGTGCGTCGCCAGCACCGGCTGAATCTCGAATCCCGTGCCGGCCAGCTCCGGGTGGTACCCCAGCACGCCGTTGGCGCAGACCTGGATGTATACGCCTGATCCCGTCGGCGCCTCGACAATCGTGCCGGCCGATCCCACTTCCGCGAAGAAGCCGTGGGTCAGGCAGGGCCCCCAGGTCAACTCGCCGCCGGTCGACGCGTAGTATGTCGCGAGTTCTGGAATAACGGGCTTCGTTCCGGTTCCTACCACGAACGTGCCCGGTTCCGTAAACACGAACTCCACGCACACCGCCCCACGTTCCAGTTCTGCGTTTACAAGACGGCCGGGGTCAACGTCCAGCGACTCCAGGCCTACCCCGGGCGGCTTTGCCGACGACGGGAAACAAAGCCTGGCCAGTTGCGCACGGGTCAGCGACTCCGCCATCGTGCCCCGGCCCGTGGCGCCCACGCTGATTTGCAGGCCGATCATCGGCTGCCCACCCCTCGTCGCGTCGATGAACCGATCGGCGACCGCGGATATCGTTGATGGCTGCCGTTGACGGCTCGGGTTGGACTCCCGTGTTGAGACGTCAATTAGGCGCACACTGGCTTGCGGACGGTCCGTAGTCTCCGCGCCGCCCGAGTAGGGCTTTACAAGGACTGCGTACTCGTCCGAAGGAGGTGCTGGGATCGCGACTGGCGGAGTAAGCGCGGGCCCCGTCTGACCAATCGCTTCTTGGGGGCGGGAGGCGAAAAGCGCTGCCGCGACACCCAGCGACACCGCGACGACGGTCCACCCAGCCAGCAGGCGCGTGATGCGAAACAGGGTCGTCGCTTGCCGCCAGCGGTCGCTCGATGCACTACGGCTCACGTATCGCCGCCGATCCGACCGGAGTCTGAACGAGCCGCTGAAGCAGTGAGCGGCCCCAGCCGTCGGTGATCTGATCGCCCCATACCAGCACGAGGGTGAGCGTGGTCTGGTGCCGACGGGCGGACCATGTCTCCAGGACGCTGTGGGTGCGGCTTCCGTCCAGGGCTATAAACCAGCCGGCTTGCAGGGTGCGGGTCGCGGTGAGACCCAGGGCGAGTTCGTGGCTGGAGGATGGGGTCCGCGTCAGCGTCGCGATGAGACCCAGCTGGCTCGCCGCTCCGCTATTAGCCAGGATCTCCTGGCCGGCGGCCGCGTCGGCTACCGCGGCAGAGCGGGCTGCGGATTCGACGCTGTGGTGCCGCGTCAACCGGGCGATAGCGGCCAACGGGCCGCCGCGTTCGATCCGTTCGTCGCGCAGCTTGGCGCGCTCGCTGAAGCCGAACCCGACCACAGCAACACTGACTTGGCCTGCCGGACCATGCCCACGACCGGCATCCCACACTAAGGCGAGTAGTTCGAAGTAGTTTGGTCCCAAATCTGCGGCAACGGGCAGTCGTAGGATTGATTGCGTCCTGCCGCCTGACGTGTCGCCACGCTGTCTATCCGCCGATGACGACGAGTCACCCAACCTCCCAGTGTGCGCAACCCTGGGAGCTAAGAGCGCAGCCCGCGGATCCTGCGAAGCCGGAGTCGTCGGATTTGACAGCACGGCCGATGGAGTGATTGCCGCTTCAGGGCTGAGCTGCAGCTCGGATTGGACTGGTGCGCACGCGGCGAGCAGCGCAACCGTGCCGATCACGGCCAGCCGAATTCCGCTGCTTGGCCGCATGCCTACGAGCCCGGTTCCCGAATCACCAGATCGGTGGTTAGCCGTCCGTCGAAGACAACGCCCTGCGGCGTCTCCACCGTCAGCCGGTGCCCGTCGGTTCCGGGCTGCTTGGATACGTGCAGCGCGTAGCTGCTCGCACTCCAGCGCGCAGCCAGAAGGGGCGGCAGCCAATACCGGAACTGCACCTGGCGCTGTCCACCGGGCGGCAGATCCAGGAATCCCGAGAACTCGGTGAGCCCGTTCACTTGGCGCGCAGGCTGAGCGCCGGTCAGTCCCGACACCGATATGAGACGTGTACCGGCCGGGACGTATACCCGCAGGTAGTCCGCCAGGCGCCCGTTAGCGTCGGCCGGCGAGTTCACGTTGACGTAGTCGATCGTCAGCGTTGCGCGTCCGGTCTTCGGATTCGCGTGGTAGTGCACGGTCTGTTCGGTCGATCGGAATGGCGCTCCGTGGTCGATCTGGGCGTCGACTACGTACAGCAGGTCGTCAGGGACCGCCGGCAGACGTCCACCCGCACCAACGCCATCTACCAGGTCCTGTGCAGCCGGGTCCTTAAACGCGGCCATCAGGTGCTTCTCGCCCACCATGGCCTGGAGGGCGCCAATGACCGCCTGCGGATCACTTCGCAGGCGGTCGGTGATCGCACTGAGCAGGGCCGACGTCAGTTCGGCGTAGAACGGCCGGGCGCTGAACCAGGCTCGACGGTCGCCGGTGGAATGGGCGTAGTGTTCCAGCACGGTGTACGCGTTGGCGCTGCTGATCCGCACCGCATGCCCCGGAATTTCAATCGGGCCGATGGCAGCCAACAGGATGCCCAGCGCCTGCTGGTCGAATGCAAGCATGCCGTCAACTGGCGCAATGCCGTTTAGCGCCAGAAACCGCTGGATTTCGTCCGCAGACGCCCGAAAATCTGGATGCCAGTTCGCGTCGCGAAGGTTCCAGTCGCGCATGCCCTGGTAGCGGCGGAAGGGCGGCGGCGGCGGAACGCGCGGGCGGGTCGGATTCTCGACCAGGTAGCTGCGCAGATACGTCAGGTCTCGCGCTTCGCCGTCCGCGAGTGTCACAAACGCAATATTGCCAATGAATCCGCCGGTCGGCCGCAGCTCGTCGCTCTTTTGCGCCAGGAGCAGGTAGCGCTTAGGCGTCGGCGAGCCAAGCGCCTGCGGCGCCAGCAACGCAGCACGGAGTGCGGCGTGCAGGGCCTCGATCGAGTCTCGAAGCGCCTTCGTGTGCGGGTCGCCCACGTGACCACCCGGAGCAGACACTAGGGTGTCCAGCCGGGCGCTGGCGCGCTCGACAAGTGCCAGTTGACCGCGAATTGATTCGCGCTCGGTCTTGAGGGTTTCGACCAGTGCCGGAAGTGGCTCGTCCCGCGATTCGCCCGTACCCGTGAGCCGGTCCAAGAGACCTGCAGCCACGTCCAACGACATCGCGCCAGCCGAGCTGAGGTCAACGTGAATCGCTAGCAGCGCCTGGGTCTCCTCAATCCGGCGCCTGAGGGGCGGGACGATGGATGCGACCGCCAGGGCAGGCCCGTAGCGATCCAGTCGGCGCTCAATCTCGGACAGTCGTGCGGCGGCGGACTCCAGGGTGTCGCCGCCGTCGCGCAATGCGTCGGCATCGGCGATGGCGCTGTCGACATGCCAGCGGACATCGCCGACCGAATCGACTGTGGCCCTGGCCTCCAACGCGAGCCGCACCAGATCGAAGGCGGTGAGGCCGACGAGCGCAAGCGTGGTGGTCAGAAAGACCCAGATTAGCCACCGGTGCAGCCGCACACGGCTGGCCCGACTTGTGAAGCCGTGTAGCGGACTAGGCGGCGCCACGGCGAGAGAGGACCGCAGGAATCGTGCGCGCCAGGATGACCAGGTCGAGCGCGAGCGATTGACGCTGGATATAGAGGAGATCGGTCGCGACCAGCCGTCGAAACGTCGAGCACCCGCGAGAGGTCACCTGCTGGAGGCCTGTGATTCCGGGTCGAACTGCGAGGCGACGCTTGGCTCGCGTGTCGTATTGCTGGAACTCATAGGTCAGTGGCGGACGTGGCCCCACGAGGCTCATGTCGCCGCGCAGCACGTTCAGCAACTGGGGAAACTCGTCCAGACTCCAGACGCGAAGCAGACGACCAACGCGGGTTAGGCGCGGATCATCGAGCAGTTTTCCTTGGGGGCATCTTCCCTGGATGTACGAGGCGATGAATGCCACGTGCAGGCCCTTCGGCGCGCTCGCTCGCATGGTTCGGAACTTGTAGTAGCGGAACGGTCGGCAATCCCGACCGTGAACCACCGCGCTGTAGAGCACCGGACCGGGTGAGTCCAGCTTGATTAGGGTGGCGATCAAGAGCCAGAGCGGTAGCCCTGCAAGCAGCAGAGACAACGCGAGGCCAAGGTCAACGGCGCGCTTGGCGGATTTGTACGTCACCTACGGGCGGCCTGCGGTCACGGTGAGGTCTCACTGCGCACCGCGCTATGTGCGGGTCCGGCCGCCCGAACATCCCGAGGGGGATGTTTCCCTGAACCTGTCGGGTCCGCCCTTAGTTTGTCACATCTACTGCTGTCGACGAGCCGAGGATTCTTGGACGCGCGACATCGGCTGCGGTGGACGCACGGGCTTCCAGCTGTCGATTGGTCTGCGTGCTATGTAGCGTGCGAGGCCGATCAGGGCAGCCAGGTTTGCCAACAGTGCGTATCCGGCAACTTGAACCACAGTTCCGAGAGAGCGACTGGTTGAAGCTGAGAGCCCGGCTAGAGCGAGGCCAACGGCCCACACTGTTGGTGTGACTCTCATACGGGTCGGGCGTGCCGAAACGACTAGCGTGATGGCGCCCGCAATCATGACTGATGGCGCCGCAATGCGAAGCAGCTTGTGTCCGGCCAACTTCCACCAGAGGTCGCCACTTGAGGGGCCGAGAATTCCCGGGAGGCTTGCCAGTGCAAACAGGGCGCCAGAGGTCGTGCGAACTCGGGCCGTGAGAGATTCCCTCGCGATTGGCAATTCAGGTTCTGTTGTTCTGGCTTCCGGCGCGATAACGATTCGCCCTGCGGATTGGGCCGCTCGCAGCGAAATCAGCAGATCATCCGCCGCTCCGGCAACGGGCGATGCGTCCACTGCTGACGTCCGCACGGCGAACAGCGCCCCGTCCGCGCCGGCGATAGAGCCGCTGGCGCTTTCAAGCGTGCGGATCCAGCGTTCGTATCGCCAGTAGGTCGCTTCGGGACCAGCGTTAATGTGCTTGGCCCCCGAGACTGCGGCCACGGATGGGTCGGCCAGGGGAGCAACGAGGTGGCGAAGCGCGTCGCGTTCGAGCAGCACATTGGCGTCCGTGAACGCGATGACCTCGCCGCGCGCATGCGGAAGGGCGGCGCGGATGGCGGCCAGTTTGCCCCGCTGTCGAGGCAATTCGATGACCTGGAGGCGGTCATCACCGGCCGCGCGGGCAGCGTCCGCTGTGTCGTCGGTGCAACCGTCGCAGACCACGGTGCATGTGTATGTACCAGGTGCGTAGTCCTGTTCAAAGACGTTGCGGACTTTCGCGCCGATCAGCGCCGCCTCGTTATGCGCGGCGATCACGACTGCGACGAGTGGCTTGTGGTTCGGGTCAGTGAGGTATGGGCGGGGTTGAAGGATTGCCGCCGCCCACACCAGCGCGGGATAGCCTCCGTAGGCGGCCACGGGAACACCGACCAACGCGCCAAGCCCGAGTAGCCGGCGGATTTTCACTCGGTGACCTTGGCTTCTCGTGGCAGACGGCCGCAGGCAAGACCAAGGCCGAGTACCAGCCAGATCGGCAAACCGCCGCGCGCTCCCGGCGCGATGGTGTCGGTGAGGCCGTACACAACGTAGGCCAGCAGCGAGCCTGCGAGGCCGACTGCAAGCATCTGCAGTGACCTGTCCCTGGAATCTCGCGCAGTGAGGATCAGACCACGGACGACGAGAGCAAGCAGAAGGCCCAGAAGCAGGCTGCCGGGAAGGCCGAGGTCCAGCAGCGCCTGCAGCACGAAGTTGTGGGCGTGAGGAATGTGCGGGGCGACTGAGGCGCCGATGTCGGGAAAGGCGGCTTTGAGGACGAGCGGGAACTGGCCGGGTCCAACGCCGGTGTAGAGATACTCGCCGATCAATAGAACGCTGGCCGTCCAAATCCGGAGGCGGCCGGTGAGGGTGTCGGTGGTGGAGTCGAGCGGCACCAGCCAGGTGCTCGCAACGGCCGCCATCAGGAGCGCGAGACCCAAGCCAAGCGCCACGTGCAGTGCCGTTCGGCCTAATGGCCGTCGCCGCAGCCACGCCGAACGGCTGATCCGCCACCAGCCCACAAGGGCCAGGCCCAGCAGCGCGCCCACAAAAGCGCTGCGCGACTGGGTGAGCAGGAGGACGGTTATGGCCAACGCCACGGTTACGGCGGCGAGCCTTCGGACGTTTCTACTGCTCCCGGTTGCGTCCAGCGACAGCGCCAGTCCCAACGGTGCCAGCAGGGCCAGCGCGCCGCCGATCTGATTTGGCCCGATGCCTCCGATGCGACCGCCGTGATCCACGACGCGCGGTCCCGCGGGGAGCACAGCGTAGATGCCGTCCAGCGGCAGGAGTTTGCGCTGCGGCCACTCGGTCAGAACCAGCGCGGCGAGTATGACCAGGGTCGTCAGGCCAACGGCGAGGCCGAGCCACTGGGTTCGAAGCTTGGCTCCGGAGATGGGGTCCAAACCGATGACGTACACCAAGGACAACCCCATCAGTGCGCCAAAGAGCTTTGGGGCCGCGGTGTGCCAGTCCCTGACGGCTAGCGCGGTTACCCCGACCCATAGCGCGCAGGCGATGACCAATCCATCGGTACGCCTCAGCCCAATGGGCAGTCGCAATATGCGCCGCGCGACCAGCATTGCCGGTAGAAGCGCGAGAGCGAAGCCTCCAGCAGGGCCGGCGAACCAGATCGCCGGCGCCGTACCTAGCAGGACTATTGCCCCCGCCGTGTCAACGCGTGCGGCCAGCCGGGGCCTCTGGCACTGCCCGTGGCTCACTCGGCTCTCGCCATCAGTCGTCGCTAGCGCTCCGTGAGGCGGTGCGCCAGGCGGGCAGCAACATCGTTCGGGCGGTGGTTGTTGACGTACCAGTCGATGGTTCTGCGTAGTCCGTCTTCGAATCGGACGCGGGGTGTCCAGCTCAGCAACTGCTCGGCCAGCGAGGGGTCGGCGACTCGATTCATGGGCCCGGTGGGCATGTCCGCGCGCAGGCGGATCTCAGGCCGGTGTCCTGTCAATTCCAGCACCTGCCGTGCAGCGTCGATGACGCGGATGCGCTCGCGGGTGCCCAGGTTGACGGCGCGGGCGTCGTCTATACGGGTGGCGGCCAGGAGGGTGCCGGCCACGATGTCGCTCACGTAGGTCCAATTGCGCACCTGGCGGCCCGATCCCCAGACCTCGAACGGGTCTTGCCGGATAAGGGCGCGGGCGATCATGGCCATGACCGCGTGGTTCTCGTGGCCGCGCGGCCCGTAGACGGTGAAGTAACGGCAGCTCACCGACTTGAGGCCGTAGTCCCGGTGGTAGGCGCGGAGGGTGAGTTCGCCCATCAGCTTGGCCCAGCCGTACATGTTGTCGGCGTCGTAGGGCGGGCCGACCTGGTCTTCGCCGAGGTACAGCTCCCTGGTCGAGTCTGTCTGCAGATGGTTCGGGTAGACGCAACCGGAGGAGGCGTAGACGACCTTTTCGACGCCGGCCAGGTGGCATACCCGGAAGACGACGCCATCGAGGAGGAGATTCGTTGCGCAGTCGGCCTGGTGGAGTTCGACGTAGCCGCGTCCCCCGTGATTGGCGGCAAGGTGAAAGACGCTGTGCATGCCGGCAACGGCTTTCGCTGCAGCGTCGGGGTCCAGGAGATCGGCCTGCTCGAACTCGATCGCGCCGGAGTCGACGTGGCGGCTGATGTTGGCGAGCTTGCCGCTGCTGAGATCGTCGACGACGCGGACCCGGGCGTTCATGGCGACCAGCGCGTCGACGAGGTGGGAACCGATGAACGAGGCGCCGCCGGTGACCAGTACGGGGCGGCCGACAAATGCCGGGGCTACATCGTCGGAGCGGTCTCCTTGGTCGTTCAGGGACTGCACCTTCATCGTCCAGGCGGGCTGGCGAGCGACTCGAGAATCGACGCTTGCCTGGCAACGACTTTGGAACGGTCGAATTCGCGTTCGGCGAACGCGCGCCCCGCGGCGCCAAGCTGGCGGCGACGATCCGGGTCGTCCAGCAATTCGGCTACTGCATCTCGAAGCAACGCTGGCGCTTCGGGTTGGACGACGAGACCGCATTTGGCACTGCGAATCAGGCGTGCGGCCTCGCTGCTGGCATGCACGGAGGCGACAACGGGTAGGCCGGCGGCCATGTAGGTGACGAGCTTTGAAGGGACGACTGCGTCGATCAGGTGGCGACGCTGGGTCAGGAGCGCAACGTCGGAGGCCGCCAGAATGTCGGCCAGTTCCGGCCGCGAGAGGAAGGGCAGAAAGCGCAGGCGACCTGCGGGCGCGGAGCGCTGGATGGCAGGCCGCTCGGGTCCATCGCCGACGAGGAGCCAGCAGGCGCCCGTTTGATCTTCGTCGGCCGCTCGAGCAGCGACCTGTAAACCCTGCTTGCGACCGATGCCGCCAATGTGGGTGATGAGCGGTTGATCCGGGTCGAGACCGTGGCGCCGGCGGGTTTCGGCGCGCGTTCTGGTGGGCCGGAAGCTGTCCAGATCCTCGGAGTCGGGCACGACATGGAGTCTTCGACCGCGCAGGCCGTGCCGGGTCAGTTCCTCGGCGAATCCCTCGCTGAGGACGACAACGGCGTTGGCCCGCCGGTAGATCGTGTACTCGACGCTTCGCAGGAGGCGGACCAGGACGGGATGCCGGATGATTCCGACGGCAGCGCCGGCGTTGACGGCTAGGTCGGCAACTTTGGCGACCCAGGGGCGACGCCGAATTCGAGCAACGAGTGCCGTGGCCGCCGCGACGGCGGGCTGGGCGCCGACGTACAGATAGACGTCGGCGCGCGGTAACAGGAGGGCCGTGAGGCCAGCGATCAGGGCAAACGACCCGTCGTAGAGCAGGCGAGAGATGAGCGCTCCGGGATGCGCCGGGATGTAGGACGGCACACGGATGACTCGCACTCCGTCGAGCGTTTGGCGCAGGAAGCCGGATTGCCGGTGCTCGGGAAAGACGCGCCAGGCCGGGTAGTGAGGTTTGGCGGTGACCATATGCACGTCGTCGCCGCGGGCGGCCAGAGGGCGGCAGAGGGTGGCGGTGTGAGGCGCAATGCCAGCCACTTCGGGTGGGAAGTTGATGCCGATGACGACCACGCGCATGGCTGGAGCGGCTAGCGCCGCGCCACGACTTTCAACGAATTGCCCCAGCGGCCAGATGCGAGGTTCAGCAGGCGGTACGCCAGGACAAAGACCGCGAACACCGGAAGACGGTCGGCCATCCGGTAGATCGCGAAGGTCCACGGCTGGTAATAGACGAAGTCACGGGCCGAGCGAACGTGCCGCCAGCCGCGAGCCTCAAGTCGCTCCCGAATTCCGGTGGCGTTGAGTCGCCGCACCGCGTTTCCGGCCGGTTCAACGTCGGCCGCCAGACCCACCGCCACGGCCAGCCGGGTGAGGGCTGCGGAGGCAGGCTCCATCACAACCAGTTCGTGCTTTGCTACACGCGCCATCTCGTCCAAGGCGCCATAGGGATCGTCCAGGTGGTGTAGCCCGTCGTGGACGAGCGCCATGTTGAAGCTCTGGTCGCTGAACGGAAGTCGAGCTGCGTCGCCTCGAACTAACGTCGCGGTAAATCCATGCCGCTGTGCGCGGATGCGGGCTCGCGCCAGGGCTTCAGGCGAGATGTCCAGGATCGTCGGCCGGACAGCCCGATGGGCCAGCCACTCGGCATCCATGCCCGACCCGCCGCAGACGCAGAGCGCGTCAGTCGACGCTACGTGCCCCAGCAGTCGGAGCGCGCGGTGAAACTTGCTCTCGATGAGGAGGCGGACCGGCCGCGGGTAGTGGCGGGGCCGTTCGATCTCGCTCTCGGCGTCCAGCGACGCATAGAACTCGATCTGCCGTGCGCGCGATTGCAATGCAGTCTCCAGGGCGTCCGAATGGCCGCTGCGTTTGCGCCCCGCCCTGGCAGCCGCGCGCGGCTGTCAGGCGTACATCCTACGAGGCGGGGCGGCCCTTGTGGAAACGCCTAAGTGAGCAGGTAGTGGGTTACTTTGAACTTTTGGGTGGCGAAGACCCCTCACCCCAACGCTCTCCCCCAGGGAGACCTTGGCGTAACCCGGGGTTGGTTGCCCGGAGGACCCCTCACCGGTTTCGGCGGGGACGCCGAACCTGCCTCTCCCCCAGGAGAGGGTGAAGAGCGGCGGCCTCTTGAACAGATTGACCCCGAACACAGTTGCTCTCCCCCGGGGCCGGAGCAAGAGCCGTCGAACGTTCGAGGAGGCGGGACGTTTTGCAAAGGTCTCCCAGGAGAGGGAGGAAGAAGGGGGCCCGCTTCGGAGTGAAGGGAATAATCAACGTGACCCACTGCCCGTGAGCGGGCCCGCTTGTCCAGACTTATGCGTGGAGTCCGACCAGGCCGCGCTGGATGGCGATGCGCTCACATTGCGTGTAGGCCCAGGCTCCGCCGACAACGCTGGCTAGGGCGATGGCGGCGACGAGCAGGAATTCAATCTCGATGGGGAAGAGCGACGGTGTTCCGATGGTCGTGGAGCGGAGAAGGTCAATTACGTAAGTGAATGGGTTGATGTAGGTGATCCAGCGGACGCTCCAGGGCAGGATGCTGATTGGGTAGCTGGAGCCAGCCAAGACAATCGCGAGCCCAACAAGCACCTCCGGGAGGCGTGCGCCACGGGCGACGAGACCCAGTCCTGCGAATGCGAGACCCATGCCCCAGAAGGCGACCAACGCGATCAGCACCGACAGAACCGCCGGCCCCGTAACGATGTAGGTGGCGCCTCCCATTACGACGCTTGCGATCACGAGCACGAGCACACTTCGGAATCCCGCAATGCCAAGGTTGACCAGCGTTACGCCGATCAGCGCGGCCCAACGAGGGGCCTCGGCGGTCCACACATGGGGCAGTGTTCCCCGCTGGTTGGAGCGCACCAGGGATTCCCAGCCGTGCCAAAGAGCGGAGGTCGCGACACCAAGCGTGACGTAGCCGATCACGGCGAATGCCAGGAAGCTTGGGCCACCTCCACTTGCCTCAAAGCCGTCGTTGCCGTACGCGATCCCTGTGAGGGCAAGGGGGAGGAAGAAGAGGAACGCCCAGCCAAACTGAAAGAACCACATGGCCTTGAAGCGCGCCGTCTCCAGCCACTCGACTCGAGCGAAGGCGAAGGCAATCCGGGCGAGCGAGGCTGCTTCAGAACGGATGTCAGCCACTTAGACCCACTCGAGTTCACCTTTGGCACGAGCCGCCGCATCCATCACGCGCAACAGCCCAAGTCCGATGGCACCGTAGGCCAGCGCCATTCCAAGCAGGACGACGCAAGCGTTTCGTACGTCGTCCAATTCGCCGAAGATGAACGCGGCACGAAGACCACGAATCATCCAGGTTGCCGGAAAGACATTGCCTATCCATTGGCCCCAGACCGGCAGTACTTCTACCGGGTAGGCAATCCCGGCGAGAATTCCGGACCCCATTAGGAATAGCTGTTCCAGAAAGTGGCCCTCGCGATATCTCAAGAGAATTGCAGCCCATGACAGGGCGATTCCGACGCTCGCCAATACGCCGCAGACCATTGCAGCCGCGCCCGGTCCGATGTTTGGCTCCAGGGGAAATCTGAGAAGTGCCCACGCAACCGCAAACGCGCCAACTGCCACGACAGACGGCCAAAGCGTGCGTCCAATCGGTCCACCGCTGATGAGTACAAGGCGCGATGTGGCGCTGGCCCATATGGTGGGCAGCGTGCCCAGATTCCGTTCCTGACGGAGATCGCTGGCGAGTACTGTCGTGATCCAGCCGATCCACAGAAACGTTGTTGCGCCGATCACAGTGAAGGCTAGGTAATTGTCTGTTCCGGCCAAATTGACAAAGTTCTCGAGTCCTGTGGCATTTGGGCCGGCCAGCGCGATCGTGGCCAGGACCACTGGCAGCACCCACTCCACGGTTAACAGGACGCTTGCCGTCGCGAAATACGGCTGCCGGCGTTCAATCGTCGAGCCCTTACGAGTGAGTCTGACCAAGGCCCAGAGCTCACTGCGTAGCTGCGTCGCTCTAGCGTTCAATGAAGGGCCGCTCGATGCGTGAGCCGGTGATGGCGATGTAGGCGTCTTCGAGGTCGGGTTCGCGGAGGCGGGCTTCCTCGACCACGATGCCCTGACTGACAAGCGTGCTGGTAAGGGCGTCGCTGCTGCGCCAGCCGTCGGGTGCTCGTACCGCAACAGCGAATTCACCATCTCGGTTTACCTCGCCCCACCAGAGGCCGTCGGAGCCGATGAGTGCTTTGGCCGTGCCCAGGTCGCCGCGCAGGAGCAGGTCGAGGCGAGGCATTTCGCCGGCCTGGCGGATGAGATCGGCCGGGCGGCCCTGGGCGACCAGTGAGCCGCTCTGAATGATTCCGACGCGATCGCAGATCTGCTCGGCTTCGTAGAGGTTGTGCGTAGTGAGCAGGATGGCGGTGCCCGCCTCGGCGATCTGGCGGATGAGGTGTCGGGCTTCGCGGGCGGCGACGGGGTCTAGGGCAGCGGTCGGCTCGTCGAGCAGCAGCACCGGCGGGTCGTGGAGGGTGGCGCGGGCGAGGTTGAGGCGTTGTTTCATGCCGGTGCTGTAGGTCTCGACCAGATCGTCCATTCGATCCTCAAGGCCGAATCGGTGTGCGGCCGCCTCGATGCGTTCGCGGAGGCGCTCGCGGGGCATGAAGGACAGGGTGCCGAAGAGTTCGAGGTTTTCGCGGCCGGACAGCCGCCAGTACATGCCGCGCTCGCCGGCGAAGAGGACGCCGATGTTGCGGCGGACCTGGCGCGGCGAGCGGACTACGTCGAAACCGGCCACGGAGGCGCTGCCGGAGGTGGGTTCCAGGAGGGTGGCGAGCATCTTGACGGTGGTGGTCTTGCCCGCGCCGTTGGGACCTAGCAGGCCGAAGCAATGGCCCGGGGCGATTTCCAGATCCAGGTCGTTGACGGCGACGATGCGCTTGGGTTCGGCGGGCTCGGCCCGGAAGCGCGGGAGAAGTCCGCGCAGGCCGCGACGCACCCGCGGTTCGAAGACACGGGTCAGCGACCGTACGGACACGGCGGGCGGCTGCGAGCTCATGTTGGGTAGGTCGCTTTCAGCCAGCGCTTCGTTGCGCGGCCCGTTAGCCGCCTCCACCGCCGCCGGCGCGCACGCCGGGTTCGGTCATGGGCGCCGGGTCCAGGGCTTCGGCCAGTTCGTCCGCCGACAGATCGGTCATGCGAGCGGCGACGACCGGAATGGTCTCGCCCGTGGCGACCGCCTGCTTGGCGATTTCGGCGGCGGCGGCGTAGCCGATCTTGGGGGCCAGGGCGGTGGCCAGCATGGTGTTGCGCTCCAGCCAATAGCGGAGCATTTCATCGTCGGTTTCCAGGCCGTCGACACCCTTGCGGGCGAAGGCCAGCGATCCGGTGGCCAGGATCTCGATGGACTGGCAAAGGTTGTGTGCGATCAGGGGCATCATCACGTTCAGTTCCAACTGACCGGCGGTGACCGCCGAGGCGATGGCCAGGTCGTTGCCCTGGACCTGGAAGCAGATCATGTTGAGGCACTCGGCCATGACGGGGTTGATCTTGCCGGGCATTATCGAGGAGCCGGGCTGCACCGGCGGCATACGCAGTTCGGAGATGCCGGTGCGCGGTCCCGATCCCAGCAGGCGAAAGTCGTTGGCGATCCGGTTCAGGTCCAGCGCCAGGGTGCGAAGGGCGCCGGAGAGCTGGGCGAAGCGAGCCATGCTCTGCATGGCGTAGAAGTAGTCGGTGGACTGCCGAACCTCGAATCCGGTCAGGTCGGCGATGACTTCGACTACCTGGGACTGATAGGCCGGTTCGGCGTTGAGGCCGCTACCGACGGCGGTGCCGCCCAGGCTCAGTTCGAGGCTGGCGTCAGCAGCCTCACGGATGGCGGCGGCATTGCGCCGCACGGCTTCCGCGTAGGCGCCAAATTCCTGGCCCAGGCGAACGGGTGTGGCGTCTTGCAGGTGGGTCCGGCCGGACTTGACGATGCCATCCCAGGCCGTGGCCTTGGCTTGCAGGCTCTCGGCCAGGACGTCGAGCGAATCGTGAAGATCGGGCAGCAGCTTTAGCGCGGCCAGGGCAATGGCGGTGGGGATCAGGTCGTTGGTGGACTGGGCCATGTTGACGTGGTCGTTGGGGTGGATGGGGTCGTAGCTGCCGCGCGGCTGGCCCAGGAGTTCGTTGGCGCGATTGGCCAGCAACTCGTTGGCGTTCATGTTGTGCGACGTGCCGGCGCCGGCCTGGAAGACGTCGACCACGAACTGGTCTGCGTGCTGGCCATTAAGGACTTCGTCGGCGGCTTGGACGATGACGTCGGCCAGATCACCGTCCAGGCGGCCAGTCTGCTTGTGCGCGACGGCGGCGGCTTTCTTGATCAGGACCGTGGCCCATACGAAGGCGTGGTGCGGCGGTAGTCCGCTGATTGGGAAGTTCTCGACCGCTCGCTGGGTCTGTACGCCATAGAGCGCGGATTCCGGGACCTCAAGCTCGCCCAGTGGGTCGCTCTCAATTCGCGTCTGCATCGAGTCCTGCTCCTTCGTCGCTGCGGGTAGTGGTTAGGCCGCGGATTGCGTCCAGGTCAACGCCCTTGCCCTGCGTCAGAACCTGGAAGCGTCCGAGGTCGGTGGGTGAGACGAGTTGGAATACAGCTTCGCGCTCCGCCCGGTAGGTTTCCAGCGTGGCGTCCGCTCGCTCCTGGAAGCGCACGAGGTGATCGCCGACGCCAAGGGCGGCCAGAAAGTCGGCCTGCTGGCCCATTCGGAAGCTGTCGAATCCCTGGGACCGGCCCGCGTCGATCAACTGTGTGAAGTTTACGTGGGTGGTCAGGTCGGCCTCGCCCGGGTTGGCGAGGACGTCGTCCGATGCCTGATGGCGCCGATACGCAAGCAATGTTCCCGCGGCCAGCCGTTCGGAATGGACCGTCGCGCTGTCGCCACCGTAGTCGATGCTCGTCATCACGATCTTTTCACCAAGCCTGGCGGCGTGACGATAGATCGTCTCGACACCCTGCCGGACTTCCATGCGGCCGTCCGTAGGGGTGGCGCCGGCATAGCGATCGGCGTAGCTGCGGAGCTCGGCCGGCGCGGGCCGGTCCGTGAGGAACGCCTTGCCTCCTTCGAATGCCACGCATTCCTCGACCCAGCCGGTGGGTGTGCGACGGGCCAAGCGCACAGGGAGGGCGTCGAAGAACTCGTTCGAAAGAATCGCCGCGGCGTCGGATGCGGGAATCTCGTCGATCGAACGGTAGAGAACGTCCAGCGAGTCCGCCGCGTGGGACGCGGGCGCGCGCTCGACTCCCACGTACGTGAGCGAGCCGCCCCAGGGGAACTGTCCGGCCGCGTCGCGAATCTGGCGCGCGAGTCGGCCATCGGCCGCGCCAAGCTCGACGATGCGGAACGGATCGGGTTGTCCAAGCCTTCGCCAGACGTCGTCCAGGTGGGCCGCCAGCAGCTGGCCGAACAGGGCCGGATGCACGCTGACGCTGGTGAAGTAGTCCGCGTAGGGCGCATCGTCGCGGCTATAGAAGCCGTGGGTTGGATCGTAGAGGGCCTGTTCCATGTACACGTTGAACGGCAGGGGGCCGTGGGCGTTGGCCTGGGATTGCAGGCGCTGGGCCAGGGCGTTGGCGGCCTTCATAGGGCGTCGATCAGCAGCCGCGAATCTCGGGGCCTCTGCCTGGTGAGGGGCGCGCGCCCGTCCGGACTGGCGCTATTGCAGAGCCGACATCGCGTAGATGAATGCGATGAAAACGAAGGCGATCAATCCCCAGACCAAGATTGGGATGCCAAGGAAGCTCCCGCCGGTTCCCGGCGAGGCCTGGGTCGGCCGCTGGCGGGCGCGTTCGCGCTCGGTGCGGTCGCGGAGCCGGCGCAGGTTTTCGCTGATCTGGGGTGCGAATCGGCTCGGTTCGTCGCTCTCGGCCGTCGATCCGGCCGGCTTCCCCGAGGTCTCCGCAGCCTGTTCCTGATCCTCCGGCCTCGGCAACTTTGCCCCGCAGTTGATGCAGAGCCAGGCGCCCTCGGTGTTCTGGTGGTCGCACTCTTGACAGCGCATGGCGCTCCGGTCTGGCCGTGAGTTGCAGGTCGTGATTCATGCTAGCACCAGGCCGGGCGGGTGGCCGGGGGTGGAAAC
>WTFW01000057.1 GCA_011523785.1 Chloroflexota bacterium
GTCCTTACCAACGACGCCCCCGCCCAACTCAGCGACGCCGCCGACGACCCGATGTACGAATCCGGCCCCCAGGTCGGCGACCGCGTCTACGCCCAGTACACCTTCCCCAACGGCATCATCGGCACCTACGAATCCCTGCCCATCGGTGACGGCTCCAACGGCGGCGACGCCCTCGGCTGCGACCTCTTCTTCCGCAACGCCGTCGTCACCACCCGCGCCAAGCCCGACGCCGCCATTCACATCTTTCCCCAGGGCGACATCTTTCCCCAGGCCGAACTCGGCGCCTGGGAACCCCTGCTCGCCTCCGACTGGACGCCCCCCGCCGACGACCCCGGCGCCCCCTACTGGGCCGACTGGCCCGGCCGCGAATCCACAGCCTGTAGCAACCGCACCATCGGCGCCGAACTCGTCCGCTGCCTCCGCGAAAACCGGGCGCCCGTCGATGCCAGCGGCATCCACGACGCCGCCGTCGTCGTCGACATGATCATCGGCCCCCAGCGCAGCCACCTCGAAGGCCGCCGCCTCGATCTCCCGCTCGAGTCCCGCGGCAACCCCTGGGAGGGCTAATCCGGCGAACCTGACACCGCCCTCCGGCGGCCAACCCACCGGGAGCGACCCGTGCCCCTTGGCGCGCTAGCCCTCATCCTCATCTCCGCGGTCCTCCACGCCAGCTGGAACCTGATCGCCAAGCACAACCGCGGCAGCTCCCTCTTCTTCTTCCAGGCCCTTGTCGCCGCCACTGTCATCTTCCTCGGCCCCTTCATCGTTCTCCTCATCCAGAACCCTTTCCCACCCCAGGGCTGGATCTGGATCATCCTCACCGGCATCATCCACAGCTTCTACTTCGGCACCCTCGCCACCGCCTACCGCCGCGCCGACCTCTCCGTCGCCTACCCCATTGCCCGCGGCCTCGGCCCCGCCCTCGTCCTGGTCGTCGCCGTCGGCATCCTCCGCGAACCCGTCTCAGCCCTCGGCGTCACCGGCGTTCTGGCCGTCATCCTCGGCATCTACACCATCAACATCCAGCGCAACCAGTCACGCTCCTGGCTGGCCCCCATCCAGGCCCTCACCCGCCCCGAAGGCCGCTACGCCGCCGCCACCGGGATCTCCATCGCCGCCTACACCCTGATCGACAACCAGGGCGTCTCGGTCATCCATCCCCTCGTCTACATCTACTTCATGTACGCCCTGTCAATCGTCGGCATGCTCATCATCTTCGCCGTCCGCCCGCCCGACTGGACCGCACTTCGGCAGCCTCGCCCCTGGGTTCAGGCCGCCGCCCTGGCCGTGCTGTCCATTACCGCCTACTCCCTCGTGCTCTTCGCCTTGACCATTGCCCCAACGCCCTATGTCTCAGCGGCCCGCGAACTCAGCATCGTCATCGGCGCGCTCCTCGGCATCCTCTTCCTTGGCGAACCGCTCCGCCGCGAACGCATCGGGGGCGCTGTCCTCGTCGCCGCCGGCGTCGCGATGATCGCCGTCGCCTGACCTACGAACGCTCCAACGCCACCGTGATCTCGTACCCGTCAGTCCGCACCACCACATCACCTGCCAGATCCGTTCGATACACATGCGCGCCCACGCCCCGCAGCCGTCGCAGCACCTCGTCCCGCGGATGATTGAACGCATTTCCCAGCCCGGCTGAGATCACCGCCACCTGCGGCTTCACCGCCGCGAGAAACTCCGGCGAACTCGACGTCGACGCCCCATGGTGCGCGACCTTCAGCACATCCGCCTCCAGGCCGCCAACCGCATCCACAAGCACTCGCTCGGCCGCGCGCTCGATGTCACCAGTCAACAGAAAGTCGGCGTCGCCGTAGCGGACGTGCAGCACCAACGACTGATTGTTATCCCCGCTGGCCATGCTCGGTGCAGCGATGCTCACCTCAACGGAAAGCGCCGGATGCCACTCCAAGGCCTGGCCATGCGCTGGCTCTTCAATCCGCGTGCCCCCCTGCCTGGCCGCGTCTTCGATCACTGACAGCAAGGGATGATCCTGACGCGACGTCGCCATCCAGACGTTCGTCACGGGCAGCGCCTTCAGAACGTCGGCCGCGCCGCCAATGTGGTCGGCATCCGCGTGCGTCAACACCAGACCGTCGAGTCGCTCCACGCCCAGCCGCGCCAGTCGCGGCAGCAGCACCTGGCGCGCCGTCTGGGGATCCGGTCCGGCGTCCACCAGCAAGGCGCCGTCACCAAACCGCAGCAGGATCGCGTCGCCCTGACCTACGTCAAAGACGCGCAACTCCAGTTCACCAGTCGACAACGCCAGCGGTGTCGATCGTCCCGGTGGCCCGCCAACCGCCTGACCCACAACCACAAGCGCAATGAACAGCAACAGCCCAACAATGGCCAGCGGCCGTAGTGCCGGTCCCGGGTGCGGCAGGGGAAGCCGCGGAACCCTGGGAAACGGCGTCAGCGCACGCGTCCCTCGCCCGCGGTCAAATCAACCGCCTCGCCCAGGGCTGCAAGAACTCGCGATCACAGGGGACGGACGTGACCGTCGCCCAACACGACCCACTTGTACGTCGTCATTTCGCGCAGCCCCATCGGACCGCGCGCATGCAGTTTCTGGGTGCTGATGCCCACTTCGGCCCCCAGACCAAACTCGCCGCCGTCCGTGAACTGGGTGGAGGCATTGACGTATACGGCCGCCGCGTCCACTTCATCGGTAAAGCGACGCGCGTTGCCGTGCGAGTTCGTCACGATCGCTTCGGAGTGCCCGCCGCCGTGCCTGCGAATGTGCGTGATCGCGTCATCCATGCCATCGACCACCGCGACCGACATCCGCAGCGAAAGCCACTCGGTGTCAAAGTCATCATCACCAAGCGGCGCAACCAGCGCACTCGCGTCAAGTAGCTCACCGACGTCGGAACCGGCGTGAAGCTCCACACCACGTCCAGCCAGCTCGCGTGATACCAACGGCAAGAACTCATCCGCTACGCCCCGGTGCACCAGCAGCGTGTCCAGCGCGTTGCAGATCGAGGGGCGACGCGTCTTGGCGTTAACCACGATCCGCCGCGCCATTTCAAGGTCCGCGCCGGCGTCCACAAACGTGTGGCAAACGCCCCAGCCAGTCTCGATGACGGGGATAGTAGCCGTCTCGGTTACGAAGTCGATGAGGCCCCCGCCGCCACGCGGCACGATCACGTCAATGTGCTCGCGATCTCGCAGCAGGTCGTTGAGCAGCGCACGGTCGGGATCGGCGATGAGTTGCACCGCGGCCGGCGGCGCTCCGGCACTCTCGGCCGCTTCGCCAATCACGGCGGCCAGCGCGATGTTGCTGTGAAGCGCTTCTTTCCCGCCGCGCAGGATTACGGCGTTGCCCGCCTTGAGACAGAGCGCCGAAATGTCCACGGTCACGTTGGGGCGAGCCTCGAAGATCACGGCCACAACCCCAAGCGGAACACGTCGGCGGCCGACCTCGAGCCCGTTCCCAACCCGCCGCGCGTCCTCGACACTGCCAACCGGATCCGCCAGACCAATAACGGTTCCAACGGCGGAGGCAATGTCCGCAAGCCGTTCCGGCGTAAGGGTAAGCCGGTCGATCATCGCGTCGGTGATCCCCGCCTCACGCGCCGCGCGAATGTCGACTTGATTAGCGTCGAGGATTTCGTCCGAACGTGCGGTTAGCGCCTCGGCCATCGCCGACAGAATCTCGTTCTTGGAACCCGTCGACAGCGTCGCCAGAACCCGGGCGGCCTCGCGCGCGGCGGCACCGATGGCCGCGAGATCGACAGATGGTCGCGTAGGCGTAGCTGTGGTCATTTGGCTCACTCGGCGTCGCGGTCGATCAAGACCAGGTTATTGCGGTGAACCGCCTCGTCACCGCTCGAGGCTCCGAGGATAGCGCCGATCGCCGTCGAAGGCTGGCCGCGGATCCGAGCCAGGTCGCCCGATGGGTAATTCACGAGTCCGCGGGCGAACACGTTTCCGCGTGCGTCCATCAGGCTGACCAGGTCTCCACGCTCGAAGGCGCCCTCAACCCGGGTAATCCCGGCCGGAAGCAAGCTGCTGCCGTTGCTGACCAGCGCGCGTCGCGCACCGTCGTCCACGACGATCGAGCCGCGCTGCGCCACGCTCGAGCTCAACCAGCGGGCGCGGCTGGAACGTCGAGGCCCCTGGCTGGGAAAGCGCGTTCCCAGTCGTTCACCCGCTTCAAGCCGCACGATCACATCTGCTTCGTCACCACCCGCAATCACGACATCGACCCCGTCGGCGGACGCCTCCAGCGCCGCTTGCAGCTTGGAGCGCATTCCACCGAGGCCGCCCTGGGAGGCCCCGCCCGCGATACGTTCAAGTTCCGCGCGTGGCATGGCGCTGGCGTCGGGAATCAGCTCAGCCGTCGACTCGCACTCCGGATCCGCCGTGTAGAGGCCAGCCGTGCGCGAGAGGATATAGAGACGGTCGGCGCCGATCAGCTTCGCGATGAGCACCGAGAGGCGGTCGTTGTCGCCAAACCTCAGTTCCTCGGTAGCCACCACGTCGTTCTCGTTCGCGATAGGCACAACGCCCGCATCGAATAGGCCAGTCAGTGCGTTGCGCGCGTTCAAGTAGCCCGTGCGGTTGTGAAGGTCGGCCCGCGACAGCAGCGTCTGCGCCACCGTCATCCCCTGCCCCGCAAAGCACGCCGAGTATTGAGCCATAAGAGGCGCCTGGCCGATTGCGGCCAGCACCTGGCGTGTGACCAGCGCATCGCCCGGAAGGGCGACGATCGACCGCCCGACCGCCACGGCGCCAGACGTGACCAACGCCACCTGCGTGCCCTGCAAGCGGATGCGCGCAATCTGTCGCGCCATGTTGGCGACGAACGCCTGGTTGACCCCGGACTCGCCGGCCAGCAGGCGAGTCCCACACTTCACCACAATGCGGCGCGAAGCGTGCAACGTCACCCGGTGGCTCCTTGGCGACCCGACGAGCGGAGTAGAGATTGTAAGCCGACACTACCGACCTAACCGGGACTCGCGCCTATAATGACGCCCCGCGGCCCTGGCGCCTGTTGCCGTATGGCCGCAGATGAGCGAGACGATGGACCGATACGACACGGAGAGCATTCGCAACGTGGCCCTCGTCGCCCACAGCGGCGCGGGCAAGACCTCGCTGGCCGAGGCGCTGTACTACGTCACCGGCAAGGCCTCGCGACTGGGCCGGGTCGAAGAACACAACACGATTTCCGACTACGACCCTGACGAGCATGAACGCGGCATGTCGATCAACCTGGCCGCCGTGGCCTGCGAGTGGAACGGGTCAAAGGTCAACGTGATCGACACGCCCGGCTACGCAGACTTTGTTGGCGAGGTGATCTCGGGCCTCAACGCGACCGATGCCGCGGCGGTGCTCGTGGACGCCACGGCGGGCATTGAAGTCGGAACGGAAATCGTGTGGCGCCTGGCCTCCGATTTGAACCGCCCCCGCCTATTGATCGTCAGCCGCGTCGACCGGGACAACGCCGACACCGAGTCGGTTGTCGACGACCTGCGGGAGCGATTCGGCGCCAACGTCGCGCCGATCCAGGTGCCGATCGGTAACGGTCCCGACTTCAGGGGCGTCGTGGACCTCTTGGACGGCAAGGCGCGCGTCTTCGGCCCAAACGGGTCGCTGGTGGAAGACCCGCCCGATGACCTGGCGGACACCGTTGAGGACGCGCGCGAGCAATTGGTTGAGGCCGTGGCATCCACGGACGACGAACTCCTTGAGCAATACCTGGAAGGCGAGGAACTGCAGCGGGCAGACCTGGAACGCGCGCTGCGGACCGGAATAGCCGCAGGAAGCATCTTCCCGGTTCTGTTTACCGCGGCGACTGACCTCAAGGGGGTCCGGGAGACGCTGGAGGCGCTGGCGACCCTGGCGCCTTCGCCGGCCGAAGGGCTCGACACGTTGCTGGACGGCGACGCGCCGCCGCTAGATGGGCCAGTCGTAGCCCAGGTATTTAAGACGCTGGCCGATCCGTTCGTCGGCAAAGTCTCGATGTTCCGCGTCTTTGCGGGGCGGATCGATGGCGACGCGCAGCTCGTGGATCAGCGCACCGGCAAGACCGAGCGACTGGCAAATATCCAGTTCGCGACGGGTAAGGAAGGAACGCCGGCCCGCCAGGTGGCTGCCGGCGACATCGGGTTCGTCACGAAGCTCGACGGGGTGACGACCGGTGACACATTGACCGCGGACGCGCAGGCCGTCAGCTTGCCGCCGTTTGCCATGCCGATGCCCCTGTTCGAGGCGTCGATCTCCCCGGAAACCACCGCCGACCTGGACAAGATGGGTACCGCGCTTGCTCGCCTTGTGGAGGAAGACCCCTCCCTGCAGACCTACCGCAACGACGAAACGTCCGAGACGATCCTTGCCGGATTGGGCGAGTCGCACGTGCGTATCAGCCTGGAGCGAGCGCGCCGCAAGTTTGGGGTTGGATTGACGTCGGACGTCCCCCGGGTGGCCTATCGCGAGACGATTCGCAAGACCGTTAACGCGCACGGTCGCCACAAGCGGCAATCGGGCGGCCATGGCCAGTTCGGCGATGTCCATATCGAGTTTTCACCGCTGGCGCGCGGCTCGGGCTTCGAGTTTGAAGACCGCGTCGTCGGCGGGCGCGTGCCGCGCCAGTACATCCCGGCCGTCGAGAAGGGGCTCGTCGAGACGATCAATCGCGGACTGCTGGCCGGCTACCCCGTGGTGGATCTCAAGGCCGCGCTCTTTGACGGGCAGTACCACTCGGTCGACTCTTCGGACGAGTCGTTCCGGATTGCGGCGCGCCTTGCCTACGAGGACGGCATTCCGAATGCGAACCCGGTGATCCTGGAGCCAATCCTCAAGCTCGAAATCCTGATTCCTGATGGCAACACCGGCGACGTGATCGGCGATATCAGTTCGAAGCGAGGACACGTGCTGGGCATGGCGCCAGTCGAGGGAGATCCGGGATTCTCGATTGTTGAGGTCGAGGCGCCAGAGGCCGAGGTTCAGCGCTACGCGACGGATCTGCGCTCCATCACGCAGGGCCGCGGCCGCTTCACGCGCGAGTTTGTGCGCTACGAGGAAGTTCCACCGAACATTCAGGATCAGATCGTCGCCATGGCGGCGCGAGAGCGAGAGGGGTCCGGCTAGGGGCCACGGCCCGCAGCCTGCATAAATGAACACTCCCGAACGCGAATTCCTTGATGCGCTCGTTGAGGCGCCGAGCCCGTCGGGCTACGAGCAGCCGGTACGTCGTGTCTACCACGAGTACACCGAAGGCTTCGCCGACGCCGTCCGATCGGACGTCCATGGCAACGTCATCGCCGTTCGCAATCCCGAAGGCACTCCGCGTGTCATGTTCGCCGGGCACTGCGACGAGTTGGGGTTCCAGGTCAACTACATCACGAGCGAAGGCTTCATCTACTTCAACACGATCGGCGGTCACGACGCCGGCGTGATACCTGGCCGTCGTGTGGTGATCCACACGCGAGATGGTCCTGTCGCCGGGGTCACAGGTCGTCGGGCCATCCACCTCACGCCCCCTGCCGACCGTGGCAAGCCGGCCAAGGTCGAGGACATCTGGATTGACATCGCGGTGGCCGACAAGGACGAGGCAACAAGCCTCGTGCAAATCGGCGACCCGATCACGTACGACGTTGGAATCCAGGATTTGCGGAACGGTGTGGTGGCCGGGCGTGCACTGGACAACAAGGTGGGCGCCTGGGTGGTGGGGGAGGCGTTGCGGCGAATCGACGACGCGAAACTGCAGGCTTCCGTCCACGCCGTGGCCACGGTCCAGGAGGAGATCGGCCTCCGCGGCGCGGAGACGAGCGCGTTCGGCATCAATCCGCTGGTGGCGGTCGCGGTCGACGTGACGCACGCGACCGATCACCCAAACATCGACAAGAAGACGGCCGGCGACGTGACGCTGGGCGGCGGCCCCACGATTTCGCGCGGGCCGAACTTCAACCCGGTAGTCGTGGAAAAACTTGTCGAAGCGGCGGAAGCCCTGGACATGCCGGTTCAGATGGAAGCGGCTGCCCGCGGGACCGGAACGGACGCGAATGCCATTCAGCTCTCGCGGGCCGGTGTGGCGACCGGGCTGGTCAGCGTGCCGCTTCGCTACATGCACACGCCGTCCGAGATCGTCGCACTGGCCGACGCCGACGCCGCGGCAACGCTTCTGGCCGAGTTTGCGAACCTAATCTCAGCCGACGACGACTTCACGCCCTAAGCGCGTCTGACGCGACGCACGCCGCAGTTCGCCAACCTGAGTTAGGCGCCTGAGGCGGCAGGCGTACGCACGATGTGCGCCGGCACGTCCTCAGTGGCGCGCTCGGCCCAGTACGGATCAGCGGTGAACAGAAAGACCTGCCGGCCGCCGGGCATCATGGCCAGGGCCGCCAAGCCGCTGCTGGTGCGTCCCGGATCCCAGTTGACGAACATCTCGTCCAGGAACAGCGGCAGCGGTTCGTCGCCTTCCACGAGATCGACCATGGCCAGCCGCAACGCAAAGTAGATCTGTTGAATCGTTCCGCGGCTCAGCGGCGTATCCACATCCTGTGGGAAGTCCTCGCCAGTACGACGGACCTGGAGCTTCACGTCCCCCGATGAGGCGTCATCCACGGTCAGCAAGTCATAGCGCCCACCGGTGAAGTGACGCAGATGCCCACCGGCGGCCTGCAAGAGCGGCGCTTGGTAACGCTCGCGATACGAGTGCTCGGCCATCAGAACCACCTGGCGCAGCAACGCCAGACGGTCGTGTTCCCGTCGCACAAAGTCCAACTGCTCCTCGGCGGCCTGAATGGCGCCCATGATGTGCGCGGGTCCCGGCTCGCTGGTTAGCCGATCGCGCTCGGTCGTCAACTGGCCCTTCTCGGCGGCGAGCTCCTGTCCCGCTGCCCGCAAATCCTCCGCTCGCAGGCGATGTTCAACTCGTTCGGCGTCGCTCAGGCCAACAGACTCCCCGGCGGCGACGAGTCGCTCCGCCTCGGTAACGCGCTCTCGCCAGCCCGGTGTTTCGCGTTCAAGATCGGCCAGGATCCGGCTCGCCTCGGCCCGGAGCTCCAGGGCCTGCCGCAACCTTTCAAGTCCCACCGGCGGCTCAGCGCCTTCCGGGTCAAGTGTGGCCAAGGACGTATCAATCCGCTCGAGTTCGAGACTTGCGGCGTCACGGTCTCGATTGCAGGACTCAAGACGCTGCCGTCGCTCAACGAGTTCCGCCGCGGCCTCGGCTGCGGCCCGCTCGGCTTCCAGCGCCTCCACGAGCGCACGACGTGCGGCCGGGGTTGCTTCGAACGGATCGGCGGGCAGTTCGACTTGGAGCGTCTGGCGCAGGCGTTCAACCTCGCCTCGCCAGGTTGCCAGCCGTCCCGCGACATCATCTCGGTTGCGTGTGAGCCGGCGCGTGTCCTGGATCGACTGGCGCATCTCCTCCAGGTCCCGAGCCAGACCGTCCGACGGCGCCTCGCGGTGGATCGGAGCCACGGGTACGTCGGCGATCACCCCGAGAAACTCGGCGCGGGCATCGTGGTAGGCGGCCTCGGCGGCCTGCGCACCCTCTCGGGCCGCCGACGCCGCTTCCTGCGCCCGCGCCAGTCGCTCGGCATCCAACTCCCGCCGAACCACGGTGTCGCGGGCGGCTTGGGTACGGGTGATCTCGGCTGCGATATCGACACTTGAGTCAAGATCCAGTTCACGAAGCAGCGCATCCAGATCGGCAGGCGAAGCCCTGGCAGTTGTGCGGCCCGACAAAGCGAGGGCGGCTGCACCAACTAACCCTGCCGCACCGGCGATGGCCAGCAACGTGCCCGGTACGCCGCCAACCACGAACCCAAGCCCGAGCAACATCACGCCGACCAATCCGACGGCGGCAAGCAGCGCGAGCGGCGGAGACTGGGCCGCCGAAGAAGTCGCTGCCCGCGATCTGCGCGCTGCCTCAAGCTCGTGAAGTGTCCGGAGACGCGAGTCGATCTCGGCGCTGCTGAGCGTCGCGTCGGAAGCATCGAGCGTCTGTTCAAGACGAGTTTGCTCGCTCTCGGCCGAGCGCAGCGTGTCCGAAGCCGCTTCGAACCTGCGATGCGCTTCGTTGGAAGCGCTGAGCCGGCCACGTAGTTCCGCGACGGAAAGGCCGAGAATGGCGTCGCCGGTTTCCGACTCGACGTTCTCGGCGACCAGCGCCCGCACCGCGACTTCGCGCAGGGCGCCGTCGCGGCGCTGCATCTCCGCGTTCATGCTGTCGATCCGATCCTGATCCGCACGGGCAAGTGCAAGCTCGCGGTCCTGGCGCTCGATCGCCACGCGCTCGTCCAAGAGGCGACGGGTCAGATCGCCGATCTCGGCTTGCTGTTCGAGGTCTTCAATCTGCCGAACGAGGGAACCGCTCGCCTCGGCAAGATCCTCGAGGCGCTCGACGAGGCCAGCGCGCCGCTCCGGAGTTTCCGCGGGTAGGAGGCCTTCCGGTACCAGTTCGTCCGCCTGGACGCTCAGCTGGCTCATGCGTGCCGCGCGCCCCACCAGGGGCGCCAGTAACGCGTCACGCTCCAGGGCCAGCTCGATGCGTTGCAACTCACGAGTGTTGTCGGCGAGCTCCGTCCCGATGTCCTGGAGTCGCTCGTCAGCTGTCTCAATCTCCGTCCGCCGCTGAGCAGCCTCGCGCAGACCGTCCCGCAAGCTTCTGATCTGAGCCGCGATTTCACGTGCCTCCGGCCGGCCGCGTCGGTCAGGCCGCCAGAGACGCCGGCGTTCGGAGTCAAGCGCGCGCACGACCTCGCGCGACGGACGCAGAAAGTCAAACGAACTGCCGCCCAACACCCGGTCTTGAACGTGTTGCCAGGCCCGAGGGTCAAGGCCGAGCGCTTCTTCCTGGGTTAGGGCATAGACATTCTTGAAGACGTCGCGAGTCATCAGGCCAACCGAAGGGACTGGTCGATTGGCCAGTCGCTCTTCGCTCTGCGGGTGGAGGATGCGACCTTCGGGTCTGGAAGTAAGCCTGCGGGCGATTCGAACTTGCTGACCCCCGCTTAACTCCACGTCGAGCCGCCCGTCGAGAAAGCGGCCGTCCCAAGGGCGATAAGGATGCGCCTCGGCCGTGGCGGGCGAGAAACCAAACAGGGCACTGGCAAAGAACTCGAACAAAGCGCTCTTGCCCGACTCGTTGGGTCCCAGCACGACAACGACGTCGTTGTTCGCCAGACCTGTCACAGTCCATTGGTCAATCGGCCCAAAGGCGCCGATGGTCCAACCGTCGATCCTCATGTGGAGTCCGGGCGTAGCAGACGTTCCGCCGCGGCCGCGTCAAGTCCGTCGAGCAACCCGCGTAGGTACTGCAGACGTTCCTCCTCTTCGGCCTTCTCCTCGCCGAGCGCCAACTCCGATGGCGCCAATCGAGACAGCAGTTTGTCGTTGCGGCCGGCCTGCGCGATCAGCTCCAGGGCCTCGCCGAGCACGTGTCGCTGGCCAACGTGGCGGCTCAGGTCAATCGGCGGCGAGAGCCCCGCATCGCGAACCTCCACGTCCAGCGCGCCGAGCGACTCGCCCAGGTACTCGGCCAGGCCGTCGCGTTCCTCGTCGTTTCGGAGCACCGTCGCCAGGGGGCAAGGACCCGACAACTCCACGCGAAGAATCCAGTCTTGCTCCGGAAGGACGAACCCGTCCTCCTGCCGCAGACCGTCGAACCGAGACCGAACCGCCGCCTGTATGTCGCCGATGGCGCTCGCTTCGCCCAGGGCGGGCACCGTGAGCCGCTCCCAGCGAACCGGCGCCAGGGGCCGAAAGCGGACTTGTGGAGGCGCCGGCGGGTCGAGATCGACAATCAGCGCCCCCTTGGCGCCCGTCTCGCCAAAGTCGCGGCCTTGCAGGTTTCCGGGGTACCAGGCGGGCGAGTCCTCACGAAGGCGCTGGCGCTTGTGGATGTGGCCGAGTGCCCAGTAGTCGTAGCTTGGATCCAAATCTGACAGGGCGGCGGGCGCGTACGTGTTGCCCGCTTCGTCGTCCGGCGCCCCCTGCGCGCCTCCAACGTCCGCGTGCAACAGCGCGACCGCCGGCTGAGGGCCGGGCGCCGGTGGAAAGGTCGACGCAAGGTTGGTCGCTTCATGCGTGGTCTGATGTCCCGCGGCCACGACCCAGCCAACCCGATCGTTACCACGATTGATCGGAATCCTGCGTGGCGTTCGGGAGCTATGCAGATGGAAGTTGGCGGAGGGCCAGTCGATGTGAGCGGCGCGGTAGTTGGTTCGACCGGGGTCGTGGTTGCCGGTGGCATAGACCACCGTGACGCCGGCATCGGTCAGTCGGGACAGCTCGCTCGTCAGCACCCGCTCAGTGGCAATGGTCAGCCACTCGTTATCGAACAGGTCCCCGGCGATCAGGAGCGCGTCGGCTCGCTCCTCAAGGGTGAGGTCCACCAATGCGCTGAAGGCTTCGCGGCCCGCTTGCTGAAGCCGCTGGCGTAACGCCGCGTCGTGTCGCCGAAACGGAGTATCCAGGTGAATATCCGCCGCATGGACTACGCGCACTCGGACGGCGCTCCAACCGCGACTGCATGCGGCGACGCAGCGAAACGGCGACGCTCCAGGCACGAGGTCGCATGGCCCAACGCCGCCCGATACCTCATCACCCTCGGCTCCCGATCACACGCCGATGGCGTACCCATCGCGGCGCGGGTCGGCGCCTCCCTGGAGGGCGCCGGTGGCCGGGTTGCGGCTGGCGCCCTGCATGCCGCCGACCGACATGGTCCAGGGGTCGGTGGCTTCGGCGCCGTGGCCGCCGGCACAAAGGGCGTCGATCGCGCTCTGGTCGATGCGTGATTCGACAAGTACCAGGTCGCCATCCATTAGACGCATTCGTGGTGCTTCGATAGCGGCCTGCACGTCCAGCCCAAAGTCCACGTGCTGCACCAGCGCCTGCGGCTGGGTCTGGCAGATGCCGTAGCTGCCCGGCGTGCCCAGCGCCAGGATCGGCTCGCCATCGCGCAGGGTGATGGTGGGAGCAATCGGCAACGAAAGGGGCGCGCCCGCATAGAGGTGATTCGGGCTGAGCGGGTTCAGATCACCCCAGCGGAGCAGATCGTTGGTCAGCACCCCATGGCCCTGGACGACGATGCCGGAGCCGAACCCGGCTCCGAGGCTCTGGGTCAGGCACACGGCGTTGCCCTCTCCGTCCATCACTGAAAACGAGGTGGTGTGTTCCAGCATGGGATCCGGCTGCGAGCCCGGCGGCGGCGCGGCCCCGATCTGCTCCGTGGGTCCGCTGATGGCCTCTGGGGAGTCCAGCAGGCCGCGCAGTCGATCCAGGTTCTCGTCTCCCAAGATCTCTTCAACGATCTCGATCGGCGCGTTGGCATGCCGGAAGCGCGCTCTGGACGACAGACGAACCGCGCGGATGATCGCGTCCAGATGCTCCGGACCGTTTTGTTCCAGCCCGCCGATGTCCAGGTGGGAGATGAGCCCGAGCGTCATCAGCATCTGGAAGCCTTCGGACGGCGGCGGCGCGCCATTCACTTCCAGGCTGCGGTAGTCGATCCGGATCGAGTCTTGCCAGCGGGCTTCGACGGCGGCCAGATCGTCCATGGACAGCGCGCCGCCAAGCGCCTGGATCTCGTTGACCAGGGCCTGCCCCAGCGCGCCGTCGTATAGGTAGCCGGGCCCCTCGCTGACAAGAGCCTCGTACGTGTTCGCCAGATCGTGCTGATGCAACATCCAGCCGGCATCGGGCTCTTCGCCGTTGTCCAGGAAAATCTCCGACCAGCCGTCGAAGATCTCGGCAATGTCCTGCAAGCGGCCGCCGATCATGTGAGCGTTCCCCTCGGAAACGGGAAATCCGCCCCGCGCCATATCAATGGCATCGGCGAAGACGTCGGCCCTCGTGCGCGTGCCGTAGGTATCGAGTAGCTTCATCCAGCCGGCCAGGCTGGCCGGCGGGCCCACGCCGTGCGGACCGCGCGTCAGATCGTCGTAGCGCCGCGCGATAGGGTCGAAATCAAGCGGAACCGCCGGCGTGAAGTCCAGGCAGCGCACACGGCGCTCCGCAGCCACGTAAACCATGGCCGTGCCCATGCCGGCAAGCCCCGACATGTAGGGCTCAACCACGTTGAGGGCAGCTGCGGTGGCTACGGCCGCATCAAACGCGTTGCCTCCGCTGGACAGGGTGCGGGCGCCCGCCTGCGCCGCCAGGGGATGCGCCGCCGCGACAACGCCTCGGCGGGAAGTGACGCTTGGCCGCCGTCCGAACATGGGCGCTTAGCTCCTTGCAATAGGCGAAAAGCCGCATGATGCTCGCTCGCAGGCATCGTGGCATATCTTCAAGCCATACGGGCCAACTGCGTCACCGCGCGGGGTATCAGTATTCGTCAGCCACGTCCTCCAGGGCCTGGCGGTCCAGCACATCTATACGCTTGCGGCCAATGGCAATCAGTCCGGCATTCTTCAGTTCGTTCAGGGCCTGCGTTGCCGTCTCGCGCGATGTGCCGACACGCTCGGCCAGGTCGCTGTGGGTCAATCCGGTAACGCGTGAATTGGAATCCAAAGAGAGACGCAAGATCAAGGTAGCGAGTCGAGCGGTGAGCGATTTGAGCGCCAGATCCTCGAGCTGCGTTTCGGCTTCGCTCAGACGGTCGGCCAGAGCCTGCATGATGCGAACGCCAATGGTTGGGAAGCGGCTGATGAGGTATTCGAAGTCCCGTCGGCTGATGACACACAGCGTCGATTCCGTGGTCGATTCGGCGAACGAGTCGTGAATCGCCTGTCCCAGCAACGCCATCTCGCCGAAGAACATCCCTGGCTCGATGTTGGAGATTACGAATCGCTTGCCATCGGGCGAGATGCGGTAGATCTGAACACGGCCGGACTTCAGGAGGAACAGCATTTCAGACTTATCGTCCGGCTGGTACAGAGTCCGCCCTGGACCAACGGTCGACATGCGCGCACAGCGCTCGACTTCGTGGATCTGCGCCTCGGTAAGGTCTTGGAATACTTCGACCTGCTGCAAGTAATGTCGCTTCAGCGCGCCGGCATCCGGAGATCGGCCAGCCGTCCGTTCAGCGCTCCGCCTTGACTCACGCATCGCCTACCGCCCGAAACTGTTGGTCTCAGCCTGAAACGCCCAAATCACCGACGATGAGACTCGGTTGACGATGTCGGTGTTCCGCACCCATGGTGGCACAGCCAGACCTCTAGCTGGCGTCCACGATTCCTGGATCGCGACGACCCAGTCAGCCCCGCGCTCGAAGAAACGGCATCGCCTGTTCCGACCCGCCAAGATCGATGCGCTCAGCGGACTCGCGATCACGATGCATGGCGGCCACTAGCTGCTCAATCGAGTGAAACGCCTCCTGGCCACGCAACCAGGCACCAAGAAACGTGCGCAGCCCGCGGCCGTAAATCTCGCGGTCGAATTCCAGGAGATGAACCTCAAATAGACGGACGCTCGAGCCGAACGTGGGGCGCGTGCCAACGCTGATCAGGGCCGGGTAGAGCGTGGAATCGCCGTCCACCAGCGCTCGTCCCGCATAGACGCCGTCCGCTGGAAGGACCAGCCACGGAGGAGTGTCAACATTGGCCGTAGGAAAGCCCAGGTCACGGCCTCGACCATCTCCCCTGGCAACCGTGCCAACGAGACTGTGCGCTCGGCCCAGAAGCGCGTGAAGCCGGTCCACGTCACCGGCAGCCAGTGCCTCTCGGGCCCGGCTGCTCGAAATAGCGCCGGGTTCGCCCTCATAGCGCACGGCCACGTGAGTAAACCCCAAGCGCGATGCCAAGCTCGCGATGACATCCAACGTCCCCTCGCGATCCCGTCCAACCGCCGCATTAGGTCCGGTCACCAGCGTCCGCATATCCAGCCGTTTGATCAGATCCTGGAGAAACTCATCGGCTGAACGGCGTGAGAATTGCGCGTCAAAGCGCATAACGATCACGTCGTCCACTCCCGAGGCGGCCAGCAGGTCGATTCGGTCGTCCAGGGTCGTCAGCAGCCGACGGGGTTCTGACGGCCGCAGCACCCATTCCGGTGGGGGCCAGAGCGTGACGGCGATCGCACGTCCATCGTCGTGTCCCGCAGCGGCCCTGCACGTTGCCCGCAGCAACGCCTGATGACCTCGATGCACCCCGTCAAAGCGGCCAATCGTCACAGCCGCGCCGCCCAGCGGAACAAACGTGTCGTCTTCCCTGAATACGCGGACCTGGCGACCGCTCGGGGCCTGCGTCACTGCGGGGTTATCCACACCGTGCGAGGCGTCCACCAGCCGGCCTCACCGTGCGCGAGTCCGAGAAAGCCGCCAGCGCCGTCATATAGGCGGTGCAACCCAGAACCTCCGCGGCGCAGCGAGCGCCCGTAACCGAATTCAGCGCGATCCGTGTCGCTGAGGATGGCCGCGGGCAGGTGCTCCACCGCTGTGTCCGGGGCGTACAGCAACGTGTTGAGGAAACCACTGCGCGCTGCGATCTCTAGCTGCCACAACTCGGTCGCCGCAGGCAGGCGAAAGGGCCCCACGCGCGTACGTACCAGACCAAACAGCGTGGCTCCGCAGCCGATTGCCGCTCCGAGATCGCGAGCCAGCGCTCGAATGTAGGTACCGGACGAACATTCGATACGCAGACCGGCCAGCAAAGCGTCGCTCCAGCCCACTCCTCCACCAAATTGGAGTCGACCGTCAATCATCCGCACGCCGATCCGGCCAGCCGAAACAAGATGCAGCGCCCGAACGTGGACTCGACGCGGTTTCAATTCCACCTGCCGGCCGGCCCGGGCGGAGCGATAGGCGCGCACCCCATCAACTCGCAGGGCTGAATACTCCGGCGGACGCTGTTCAATTGCGCCTGTGAACGAGGGCAGCACCTGCTCCACGGCATCCGGCCCTGGCGGCGGTCGAGGTTCGGCCGTCGGATGCGTCTCCAGGTCGAATGACGGCGTCTCGACCCCAAAGAGCACGGCGGCCTCATACGTCTTGGGCATATCCAGGACAAACCTGCTCAGCCGGGTGGCGCGCCCAATCGCAAGCGGCAGCACGCCCCAAGCCAGCGGATCCAGCGTGCCGCAATGCCCCACGCGCCGCACACCAACGGCGCGGCGGACTCGCCCGACAACCTGCGTGGAACCGGCGCCGATGGGCTTGTAGACGTTGATGAATCCGCCATTGGGCGGGGCCTGACCATCACGGGCCATCGCTGGGCTGAGCGGTGCGAGCCTGCGCCGAATTGTCGGCGGCGCTCTGGTCGGCGCGGCGCTGGGAATCCACCTCGACGGTCAGCATCTCGGGATCGAGTTGGAACCGGATACGCGGAATGCGATATACGCGAATGCGCGCCGCCAATGCACGACGGACAAACGTTGACGCGCGCTCCAGGGCCGCCAACGATTCCCTGGCATTGTGCGCGTCGCCCAGCGGCGTCACGAACACGACAGCCTGTCCGAAGTCTGGAGAAATCGATACGCGCTGCACGGTCACGAAACCGATGGCCGGGTCTTCGAGCTCGCGCTCAATCAGGCCGCTGATCTCTCGCGCAATCTGGGCTTCAATCCGTTGCGCACGGCGCGTAGCGATGGTTCGGCCTCCGGAGCTACGGGAGCCGTTCTTCGGTGTGGCTGGCCTCGATGATGTCGGCAAGTTGAATCTTGGTGGTCGTTTCGATGGCCAATCCGCAGTCAAAGCCCTGTCGAACCTCATCCACCTCATCGGAGAAGCGGCGCACCGTGAGGATGTGGCCGGTGCCAATCTCCTCGTTGCCGCGCAAAATTCGGACCTGGGCGCCGGTGTATACGCGCCCCGAAAGCACCATGCCGCCCACGATCTGGCGGGTGCGCTCGGTTCGGAATTCGCCACGAATCTCAAGGCGACCGTCAACCACCTCAACTTGCTCAGGCTTGATTGAGCCCTTGAGCGCCGCGTCCACATCGTCGATGAGTTCATAGATCGTGCGATAGTTCCGCACGTTCACGTTCTGGCGTTCGGCTTCCGCTGCCGCCGTCGCGTCAACCCGCGTATTGAAGGCAAGCACCAGGCCTTTGGCGGCGGCGGCGAGATTCACATCGGACTCGGTGACCGATCCAACACCCTCAAATACCACCATGGCCCGAGCCCGGTCGTCGCCTAGTTGGTTGATTGACTTGACAACGGCATCAACGGATCCGGCGGTATCCGCCTTCACCACCAGGTTGATCTGCTGGAGGCGGCCCGCCGTCATTTGCGCGGCAAGCGACTCAAGACTCAGACGCATGGCCTGATCGCCACTACCGCGAGTTGGCGTTCGGCCCTGCTGTCGGCGCCGCTTGCGCTGCCGTGGAATGACACTGATGGGATCGCCAACGCCCGGCATCGCATCCAGACCCATGACCTCGACAGGTGTCGATGGACTCGCCGTGCGCAGACGCCCGCCACTCTCGTCAAACAACGCTCGTACGCGGCCGTTAATCTCGCCGGTCGTGAGCGTGTCACCAACTCTCAGAATTCCGCGCTGCACCAGCACGGTCGCCACCGGCCCCTGACTGTGATCGAGCCGTGTTTCGATGATCGTGCCCTTTGCCGGCCCGTCCACCGGCGCTCGCAACTCTTCCAGCTCGGCCGTGAGGTTGATGTACTCCAGTAAATCGTTGATTCCTTCACCCTGGAGGGCCGATAGCGGCACGGCCACGACATCTCCGCCAAAGTCCTCCACAACAATCTCATGCTCCGTAAGTTGCTGGAGCACGCGACTGGGATTTGCGGTCTCCAGATCAATCTTGTTAACGGCAATGATGATCGGCACGCTGGCCGCTCGGGCGTGCCCAATCGCTTCCACCGTCTGGGGCATGATCCCGTCATCGGCGGCAACCACGATCACCGCAATGTCGGTGACCCCCGCTCCGCGCGCGCGCATCGCCGTAAAAGCCTCGTGGCCCGGCGTATCGATGAAGGTGATGGCGCTGCCATTCACGGCCACCTGGTACGCCCCGATGTGCTGGGTGATCCCCCCGAATTCGCTGTCGACCACATTGGTGTTGCGGATCGCATCCAGCAGTGTCGTCTTGCCGTGATCCACATGACCCATCACCGTCACGACGGGTGGGCGCGGCTCACCGTCCGGAGGGTCTTCGGTCTCTTCGTCCACCGGCTTCGGCGAAGCCGCGGGAGCGATCCGCTCCTGTGCAGGTTCGGCGACGATGGCGATTCCGAGGTTGCGCATCACCGCGCGCGCGGTATCCCGATCGATGGCCGCGTTGATCGTGGTCAGCACGCCTCGGTTGAGCAGCTCCATGATGATGTCCGTCGGCGGCACCTCGGCGCGCTCGGCAATGTCGGCTATCGCGGCGGAAGTCGGCATGGCGACCTGGCGAAGCTCGACGGCCGGAGTTTCCTCAGGCTCGGGGGGGCGCTCCTCAGCGGCCGGACCCGGCCGCTGCTGGGGGCGGCGCCTCGCGCGCGGCCGCGGCGGCGGGCGGCGACGTGTTCGTCGGCGGCGCGCCATGCTAGCCGGCGCTCCCGGCTATCCGGACAAGCCGCTCACGCTCAACGTGTTCGATCAAAACTTCGGCCTGTGCACGATCAAGGGAAACTCCCAACTGCTTGCTTAGGATGCCGCGCGCCAGCGCCTTCTGCACACAACCGGGCTCCAGTGAAAGGTACGCGCCCCGCCCGTTCCGCCGACCAGAAGGATCGCAGCGCACGCCGCCGTCAGGCGTTCGCACAATGCGGATCAGTTCGCGTTTGGGACGCTTCACGCGTGTGACGACACACGTGCGAGCAGGTTCGGCGCGGGCGATGGTCAACTCCCCGACCCGTCGGCGCTTCGGCCGACACGCTCCGCCATCGGCGCGGAAGGCGCCTCCGACGAGAGACTGGCGTCGTCCTGTGGAGCGCCTGTACCCGGGTGGCTCAATTCCTCAGTCAGCTCGTCCTCCGGTACTGCGACATCCACGGCTTCAGCCGGTTCCGACGCATCCCGGATCGTGATCCTGAACCCCGTCAGCCTCGCGGCTAGCCGTGCATTCTGCCCTTCACGGCCAATGGCCAACGACACCATGTCGGTCGGCACAAACACATCGGCCATCCGCTGGTTCAGATCGACATGGACGTTGCGTACACGAGCGGGACTGAGCGCGTTCGCCACGTACACGCGCGGCTCATCGTCGTACAGAATGATCTCTACTTTCTCCTGTCCAAGCTCGCGGAGCACGTTCTGGATGCGCGTCCCGCGCATGCCGACCGCCGAACCAACGGGATCAAGCCCCTCTTGCCTCGAGCGAACGGCCAGTTTGGTGCGAACGCCAGCATCGCGCGCAATGGCCGCAATCTCAACTAGCCCGTTCTGAATCTCGGGCACCTCGCGCTGAAACAGGCGGCGGACGAAATCCGCGTGCGAGCGGGAAACGCGCAACTGTGCGCCACGGCCGCCCTCGGCCACGTCAAGCAGGAGCACGCGCATGCGCTGACCGGAGCGATAGAACTCGCCAGGCACCTGATCGCCCGCAAGCATGATCGCTTCGCCGCGCCCAAGATCCACAAAGACGCCGCGATTCTCCACGCGCGTCACGCGCCCAACCAGCAACTGGCCTTGGTGCTCGATGAAGTGCGTGTAGATTTCCAGCCGCTCGGCATCCCGCAGGGCCTGCTGCATGGCCTGCCGGGCCTTCTGCGTAGCGATACGTCCGAAGTTCGGCGGGGTGATGTCAATCTGAAAGACCTCACCAAGCTCCATGGTCTCGTCGTAACTGCGAGCCTCGGTCAGCGAGATTTCGTGAATGTCATCGGTGACGACTTCGACCACGGTTTTGTTGGCATATACCGTCGAGTCACCCGTTTCCGGGTCGATTTCAATGTCGATGTCGTCGTAGTCGCTGTTGTAGTCCTCAAAGGCTGAGGTGATGGCTGTGCGCAGGGCATTAACGACCGCATCGATCTGAATGCCCTTCTCGTCGGCAAGCTGCTGCAGCGCCAACATGAAGTCACTGCGCACGGGATAGCCTCCTCAGGACGTTTGGACCGCTTCCCTCCCCCGGGAATAGGGCGGACCCTCGCCCGCCCGTGGCAGACAGTGCGGCTGACCATAGTCTAGCACTGCCCGCTGAGCTTGGGCGAATCTGCCGCAAGGAATAGCTTTGAAGCTACAAAGCCGTCACGGAAGCCCCGCTTGATCCTACAACCGGCTGCGGAAACGTGGCCAATCCAGCCGCTAGATCAGCCGCCTCTCATCCGCGTCAAACACATACGCCTCATCCACCGGGACTTTGGCGTACACCGTCGTATTGCGGTCCCATTCCTCTTCCAGCGGCCGTTTGGCGATCACCCGTGATCCGGCGAGATCAAAGGTGACTTCCTTGCGCTGCTCGGAAAAGTGACTCTCCACCCAATACACGTCAACCGGCACGGATCCGTCCACCTGGTGGTGCGACAACTCGATTGCCTCGGGGCGGATGCCCAGATTCACCGATGCGCCTTCGCGACTGCCAAGCGCGTCATTTCGAAGGTCAACGAAGTGGCCGTCGACGCGAATGCCGCCGTGCTCGGCCTTGGCTGGCATCAGGTTCATCGGCGGCAGGCCCACGAATCCCGCCACGAACATGTTGGCCGGGTTGTCGTAGATCTCGCGGTAGGTACCGAGCTGTTGAATCTTGCCGGCCTGCATCACGGCAATCCGGTCGCCCATGGCCTGGGCTTCGGTCTGGTCGTGCGTGACGTACACCGTGGTGATGTTGAACCGGCGCAGCAACCGCTTGATCTCCACCCGCGTGCGGCTGCGCAGTTTGGCGTCGAGGTTGGACAGCGGCTCGTCAAACAGGAATACCGTCGGGTCCCGCACGATGCAACGGGCGATCGCCACGCGCTGCTGCTGGCCGCCGGAAAGGGCTTTCGGACGACGATCCAGGAGCTGATCGAATCCAACGCCCATGATCTGCGAGACGATCTCAACGCGCTCGTCGACTTCTTCCTCGCGCTTGTGCATCTTGAAGAAGAATCCAAGATTCTTCTTGCTGTGCATGTGGGGGTAGAGCGCGTAGTTCTGAAACACGATGCCCACGCGCCGCTCCTTGGCGCCGAGCAGCGTCCAGTCTTCCTCGCCGTACTGGATTGTTCCGCTGTTGGGGTAATCCAGCCGGATAAGTCCGGCAACCACTCGCAGCATGGTGGACTTGCCACAGCCGGACGGCCCCAGGATGGCGATGGACTCGCCGTCATGGATGTCGAGATCCACACCGTCAATGGCATGAATCATGCCGTCGTGGTAGTTGGCTTGACCTACCAGGTCGGACTTCTCTTCGTCGGGCGTGCCGCCCATTTGGCCGAATATCACGGCTGCCGGGTCGCTGTCTTCTTTGAAGATCACCCGCGCGTCTCGAATCTGAACGTTAGGCATCAAACCCCTCCGAGTTTTCTGTTGACTCCGATCGGCGAGTCGTCACAGGATTCGCCCCTCCGGCTCCACGCCGAATGCGTGGAGTCGGTCTTGCGTCATTCGCATTGCCACGAGCGCCAGGGTGCTCGCCACGAGAAACACCGCCGGGAAGATCAGCAACATGCTCAGCACAACGCTGACCACCACGATGATAAAGAACGCGATGGATGATCCTGGGGAACTCAGCGCCATGACCGCCGCGTTGCGGAACAAGTGGTAGAGCGACATGTCGTAGCGGATGAACATTGGGAACAGATAGGCCTGGGCCGCCGTCCACAGCACAACGAAATATAGCGAGAGGAATCCCAACGCCTGGATCAACAGCTGCCCCGTTCCGGTGTAAAAGATGAACCCGACGACCAGGCCGTAGAGCAGGCACAGGTCCACCACAAACAGGATCCAGGCCCGCGCGAAATTCAGCCGGAATCCGACCCAGAAGTCTCGAGCCTCGATGTTCTCGTACTCCACGTGGCGGTGCGCCACGTGGAAGAGCGCGGCCGTGCCGGGACCCGCCAGCGCACCGCCAACGACGGTGCCGCCGACGATGAACACGAAGAACTGGAGGCCGGTAACCGGGGCGTCCGTCTGCAGCACGGCCTGCTGCAGCGCGTACGCGCCTGGGATCCCAACGATTGGGACCAACGGAAGCATCGCCAGGAACCAAAAGAAGTTCCCGACGAGCGCCAACGCGCGGAGGTCATAGTAGACCTGCGCAAACGCCCACCAGGTGTGTCGAAAGACCTCAGCCACAGCGCCTCACCGCCATCACGGAGGAACGCCATTCCTCCCATACGCATGGTAGCCGAGGCCCGGGCGGGCGCCGACGCCGAGGAGTGCCCGGCGCGTCGCCGATCGGCGGCTCAGGTCAGGCAAGTGCCGTTGCCGGAAGACGATCGATCATTTCCCGCAACAGGAAGGTCGTCTGGTTCGTGCTCCCGCAGCACGAGCCAATCACGGATACGCCGCTCTCGATCCACTGACGGGCGAACTCCACCATCTTCTCGGGCGGATACAGGTAACAGACTCGCCCATCGATGAGTTCGGGCACGCCGGCGTTGGACTGGGCCATCAGGGGACGACGCGGTCCGGCCGCCAGCATCTGGTCCAGCACCTGCGTCATTTCTTCGGGCCCGTTTCCGCAGTTGCACCCAACCACGGCGGCGCCGGCCTCCTCGCACGCACGCAGTCCGTCCGCCGGAGCCACGCCCATCATGGTGTGAAGGTTGATGTCATAGGTCATAGTCGCGAAGACCGGCAGGCCGGTTGAGCTGGCAGCGTCGATCGCGATCTGGACTTCGCGTATGTCGCTAAAGGTCTCGCAGAGCAGTAGATCAACGCCGCCCTCGGCGAGTTGCTCGGCTTGAACACGGAATGCCTCGGTCATCCGCGCTTCGGTGACATCGCCGAGCGGCTCGAGGAAGTCGCCGCTCTGTCCGATATCGCCTGCGACCCAGGCGTCGTCGCCGGCCACGGCCCTGGCCTGTTCCGCCGCGCCTCGATTTATGGCCTCGGACTTCTCCGTCAGACCGGCCCGCTCCAATCGGATGAGGTTGCCGCCAAACGTGTTGGTCGACAGAACGTCGGCGCCGGCGTCCAGATACGCCTGGTATACCTCGGCCATGCGATCCGGGAAGCGGAGCGTGGCTTCCTCGGGCGCCTCCCAATCGCGTTCCGGCAAGTCGTTCAGTGTCGAGCCCATGGCGCCGTCAAAGAGCAGCGGGCGCCGGGCCAGGGCACGGAGAACGGCGTCGGGTGTCGATCGATCAACAAGCATGGGGCATGGGCTCAGGCCCGGCCAGTCGGGCACGGGCGATGCGTCGAATATAGCAACGGTGCTCCGCCGGCCTGGTTACGCCTCCGTAATTTCTGTTGCCTGGGCCGCGGCCGCGGCCTGACTTGCCTCGGCCAACGCGGGGTAGAGGTCCCGGTAGCGGGCATACGCTGCCTCCAGCGCGGCGACGCCTCCGGCACTGGGCGTCGTGGACTCGCACGGGGCAGCCGTTATCCGAACGGCCTCGTCAACCGATGCGATCAACCCCGACGCAACCGCGCCCAGCAGGGCGGCCCCGAAGGCCGGACCGCGTCCCTCGGGCTCAATCCGCATCGGTGCGTCAAACACATCGGCGACGATCTGCCGCCAGAGCGGACTGCGAGCGCCTCCGCCAGCCAGCTTGAAGCGGTCAACCGAGGCGCCAACGCTCTGAATGGTCTGGGCAGCGTCGCGCAGGCTAAAGGCAACCCCTTCCAGCACGGCCCGCACGATGTCGGCTCGGCGGTGCGCGGTCGTCAATCCCACCAGCGCACCTCGGGCGTCGGCGTCCAGGTGCGGCGTTCGCTCCCCTTGCAGATACGGTAGCCACAACAAACCCCGGCTGCCCGGCGGCGAATCGGTGGCCTCGGGAACCAATTGGTCGTACGCAATGCCGGGCATGAACGTGTCGCGCAACCACCGCAGCGAGAGACCGGCCGCCTGCGTAACGCCCATCAGGTACCAACGCAGCGGAATGGCATGGGCTCCTATCTGCACGCGTCCATCGGGGGACGCGCCATAGGCCGAGGCGGCGGCGAAGACCACGCCGGACGAGCCAATCGTCACGGCGGCGTCGCCCTCAGAGACTATTCCGGCCGCTACGGCGCCAGCCGGCTGATCGCCGGCACCGGCCGCGACTGGGATCCCGGGTGGCAGCCCCAGGTGTTCGGCGGCAGCGGGCGTCAGCTTGCCCGCCGTCTCAGGTGACTCGCGAACGTCGGGCAGCCAGGCCCGATCTATCGCCAGCATGTCGAGCATCTGGTCGGACCACCGGCGGGTGGCCGAGTCGAAATAGCCCGTTCCGCTGGCGTCCGAGACGTCGGTTAGGCACTCACCGCACAGCCGCAAGCGGATGAAGTCCTTGGGCAATAGCACGTGGGCCGTGCGTGCAAGCAGCTCCGGCTCGTGCTGCCGGACCCAGACGAGCTTGGGCGCCTGGAAGCCCTCCAGCGGCAGGTTGCCCGTGTGGCGGACTAGGGTGGGTATGCCGACGCTGCGTTCGAGTTCGCGACGCTGCGGTCCGGTGCGCAAGTCGCACCACAGGATCGCGTTGCGCAGCGGCTGTTGCGCGCGGTCGAGCAGCGTCAGTCCGTGCATCTGACCGGTGAGCCCAATCGCGCGAACCTGGTCCGCCAGATGAGCCCGTGAAGCGACCGCCGCTATTGCGCTGAAGGCCGCCCGCTCCCAGTCCTGCGGGGACTGTTCCGCCCAGCCGGGCCTCGGGGTGTGCAACTCGTACGGCGCTTCGTAAACCGCCAGCGTTGCTCCCGAAACGTCCGTCAGAACGGCGCGAGCACCCGTGGTGCCGAGATCCAGCCCGATGACCGCCGGAAGCCTCATGCCGGCGTCGGAGATGCCAGACCCTGGCTCGGCACAGCGAAGCCGGCTGGCTCTACGCGCACGCCTGGCGCCGCCCGGGGGACCGGAAACGCGGACGCAGCCCCGTGCTCGACGATCGTTCGTGCCAGCCACGCCGGGTCGTCATGCAACGCGACGATGGTGCCGCCCAGGCCCGCGCCGGCGAGCTTGGCCCCATGCGCGCCGAGTTTGATTGCCCGCTCCGTTAACGCGTCGACCACGGGCCCCGACCCGCCGACGGTCGCGATGTGACGATGTGCGGCGTTCATGGCTGTGCCGACCGCCGGCCAGTTCCGCTCCAGCAGGTCGCGCTTCGTCTGCCGAGCTATCGATCCCAGGGCATGCATGGCCGCCCGCACATGCGGGTCCCCCTCCACCCAGCGGGAGCGCAATGGACGGTGGGTCTCGCCGGAGTCACGTTGTCGCCCGGTATGGGCCAGCACGAACGGAAGCTCCGCATCGGGCTCAAGCAACGGTTCAACGGTCGCCAGCGGATCGACGGTCGGTCCGCGCCAGTCCTCCTTGCCCCGGAAATCCATGCATATCAGTCCGCCGAAGGTCGTCGCGTAGAAGTCCTGGAACCCGCACGTAATTCCCATGCGGCTGAACTCGATCTCACGGGCAGTTTCAGAGAACTGATGCATCGGCGTCGTGCGGCTCAGCCAGGTATTCGTGGCATGGAGCGCGGCGACCAGCAGCGCGCTGCTGCTGGAGAGGCCGGCGCCAGGTGGCACCTCGCTCCAACACCGGAGCTCGACCTGCGCGCGCTGCATACCCTGCGCGGCCACGACAGCCTTCAGCACGTTCAAGTAAGTCGAGCGCCGGGCCTCGGCCAAGGTCTCCGGGTGCATCCTGGCCGCCGCAAGCGCGCTTGGGGCGGCAGCGAGACGCAGGTCGTCTGAGGACTCCACCGTGAGATCGAGTTTGGCGTCCAGCGCCAGCAGGCGCAGTCGGGGAGCCGGCTGGATTGCCACGTAGGCCCGTCGCGGAATCGCGAACGCCACGACCGTCCCGCCGTACATGTCGCTGGGATTGCCCAGCAGCCCCGCCCGTCCAGGCGCCGACGCCACGACCGGACCGCGCGGCGTCACAGCCGTTGGCCGAGCTCGCTGACGTACTGCCGAACACTGGCGCCGTACTGTGGGTCGGCGAGCGCAAAGTCGATGAACGCCCGGTAGTACGACGCAAAGTTGCCAATGTCGTACCGGCGCTCGCTCGGCTCCAGGGGAACGACGCGAACCGGCGGCGACTCCCGCGCCAGGATCGCAATCGAGTCGGTAAGCCAGCGCTCACCGCCCAACCCGGGCCGCGTCGCCTCGATCGCGTCGAAGATGGACGAGTCAAAAACGTAGCGCGGCACGATGGCCAGGTCGCTGGGCGCCTGGCCCGCAGCCGGTTTCTCGACCAGGTCGACCGCTACGAGCGAGCCATTCACATCTCGCACATCGACGATGCCGTAGCGAAAGGCGTCTTCCGGCGCGATCTGCTCCACGGCAACCGCGCCGCTTGCGCCACTGTCTCCGTGGGCTGCCATAAGCCGGGCCACCAGGTCGCCACCGTGAATGATGGTGTCGCCGAATGCAACGACAAAGGGCTCGCCGCCGGCGAAGTCGCGCGCCAGGCCCACCGCGTCCGCGACGCCGCTGGGCGACCCCTGGCGGGTATAGAAGACGCCGCGGATCCCGTCGGCAATCGGCAGATCGGCCGGATCGACGCTCCCTGCCTGGTGAAGAACCTGGCTGAGTTCGAGATCGGCGTCGAAGTGATCCTCGATCGCCGCCTTCTTTCGGCCCGTGATCAACAGGATCTGCTCAACCCCGGCCGCGCGCAGTTCCTCAACCACGTATTGCACGACCGGCTTGCGGCCCACCGGCAGCATTTCCTTCGGCTGAGATTTGGTTGCCGGAAAAAGGCGGGTGCCCACGCCGGCTACGGGTACCACGGCCTTGCGTATGGCGCCTGAGGACACGGTTCTTGTCACAAGAGTTCCCGAGGCGGCGGCGCGTCAGAGATCGGACGCTAGCATACGCACTCCGGCCGAGCGGTCCGCCGTGCATCACGCGCGGCGCTTGGCTGCGATCTGACATGTGCAGCCGTTGCACGATGCCGACGAGTCTCGGCGCGGCGGCGAAATGGGGGAGTCCGCGTGCGTCGCGCACTGGTCTTTGGAATCTGGGTGCTTCTCGCAGTGGCGGGAATCCTGGTTGTCCTCGGCGTCTTTGCAACTCGCGGCTCCGTTGACATCTCGGACCTCGCGCGCCTACAGCCGGATCCACTCGTGCGCACGCAGGCCGAAGCCAAACTCAACGCATTCGGCCAGACATCCGAGCAGGCGCGCCTTGCCGGCCGCGCCATCCCGGCTCAGGTTGCCTTTACCCACGACGAAATGACGGCGCTTCTTCGGGATTGGGCCGGGCAGGAGCATGGCTTTGGTTCGGTCACCGACGTGCAGCTCACGTTTCGCCTGCGAACCCTCACGTTGACGGGCGTCCTGCATTCAGTCGGTCTGAGCTTTCCGTTTCGGATCGACATCGTCGTGACGACCGAGAACAGCCAGCGCACGGCCGAGATCACACGCTTTCAGGTGGGCGAGGTGTATGCGCCCGCCTTCGTACGCTCGCTCCTTCTTGCTCTGGCCGAGAGCACCCTGGACGCCGGACTGCCTCGCCTGCCGATTGCCATTGAAACGCTGGTGATAACCAACGGCGAGTTGCTCGTCTCCGGCGTCGCTGTTCCCTAGGCTCGAGGAGTGGCCCGCGCCTCAGCGCGGGAAAGCGCCACGAACTCCGCCGTCTACCGGCAGCACGGCGCCCGTTGTCTTGGCCGCCCGGTCGCTGGCGAGAAATAGCACGGCCTCCGCCACGTCACCCGCGCCGACCGGCGCTTGCAGCAGGTTCCTGCGGCGATAAAAGTCCTCAAGCTGATCAACCTCCACGCCGTGAGCTGCGGCGCGGCCGGCCCGCAGATCGTCGCTCCACAGGCGCGAATCCGTGAACACCGCGTCCGGGTTCACCATGTTGACGCGAATCCCGTGCTCTCCGTTCTCAATAGCCAGAACCCGGCCCAGTTGTAGCTGGGCTGCCTTGGCCGCGCTGTAGGCCCCGAAGTCCCGGCCCGGGTCAAACGTGTTCTTCGTGCACACCAGGATCACGCTGCCCCCAAGGCCTTGCTGGCGCATGCCCCGAACTGCCGCCCGTGTCACCAGGAAGTGTCCGGTGGCATTCACGTCAAGGCTCTGTTGCCACTCGGTAAGGGGTAGAGCGTCTATCGGGGCCGCATCGGCGATTCCGGCGTTGGAGACGACGATGTCAAGCCCACCCACCGCAAGCGCAATCGCCCGCATGGCCGCTGTCACCGAGTCCTCGTCCGTCACGTCAAGCGTCAGCGGTTCGGCCGCGTCACCGTCACCGCAAATTCGCCTGGCAGCCTCTTCAGCACCGCTTCCGTCAACGTCGGTCACAAAGACGTGAGCGCCTGCCGAGGCCAGGCGCTCGGCCGTGGCGCGGCCGATCCCGCTGGCCGCGCCGGTAACCAGGGCCACCCGCCCGGCCAACTCGCGCTCGGGCGGCGCCAGCTTCAGCTTGTAGAGTTCCAACGGCCAGTACTCGATGTCGAAGAGATCGCGCGCCGGCAGCGCCGCGTAGCCTCCCATCGACTCCGCCCCCTCGATCACGTCCATCGTCTGGCGATAAATCCGGGCCACGGCATCTGCCTCCGCAGCCGAACGGCCCGTGGTGAACATCCCGATGCCGGGCGCCAACACCACCCGCGGGCCCGCGTCATGCCTGAAGTCGTCGGCCGGATCGGCGTGCTCCCGCACGTACTCCGCGTACGCCGCTTCATAGCGATCCACGGCGCCAGGGGCGTCGGCCGGATCATCCGAATCCAGGACCAGCGGCAATCGCTTGGTGCGCAGCACGTGGTCAGGCGTTGCCGGACCCTGCTGAGCGAAACGCGCAACATCTGGGTGATCAACGAAGGCGCGGACCCTGGGGCTGGAGTCCGAACGGACAATCATGTGCCGGCGACGGCTCAGCCGGCCGCGCAGGGTAGTGGCCATGCGGGCTGCGTCGCTTTGCGGCTCGGCTGACGACCTACGCGGTCCAAACCAGGAACGCGCAATTCGCGCTTCCGCCCGCGACACCAGCTCGATGTGCCGCTCGTAGGACGCCTGGGCCGTCTCGCCGAACGTCACCAGGCCGTGTTTGTCGAGTACCAGGCCGTCGACCGACGGGTCGGCATCAAACACATCGGCCGACGCCCGCGAGAGTTCGAATCCGGGTTTGATATATGGGACCACGCCAACGGCATCTCCCAAAACCTCTTGCACGCGCGACGCGCCGTCCGCCTGGTTCGTCAGGGTGAGAATCGCGTCCGCGTGGCTGTGGTCGATCCAGTCCAGCGGAATGAAGGCGTGCAGCAGCGTTTCGATTGAGGGACGCGGCGCCTGCGTGTCCAGCAGCGCCAGCGTGACCAGTTCCACCATGGCCTCGTCGTCCAGGACGTCGCGCTCGCGCAATGGAATCAGGTCGTCAAGTCCAAGCGGAGCGAACCCGTCCGCGCCGATGGTGGCCAGGTCGGTGCCGCTTCCCTTGATCGTCAGCGCTCGTCGCACGCCGCCACGCGGATCCGCAGCCTCGTGCTTGACCGATGTATTGCCGCCGCCAAACAGAACCAGCGAGGGCTCCGCACCCAGGAGGCGCGACGTATAAACGCGCAGCGCCAGCGGGTCCAGGCCCGCCGCGGCCTCCGACGACCAGCGGGATTGCACCGATGTGACTCCGGTTAGTCGCGCAGCGGCGCCGTTGGTTCCAGCGTCACGGTCTTTCCGGCCTCGGCTGCGATGGCGCAAAAGAGGTCGTAGGCGGCGTCGAGTTGGACCTTGGGATCGCCGCCTTCGGTGCTTCGAACCACGATGTCAACCGGCAGGCCATTCACACGCGACTGTCCCACGTACGCCTTCAAATAGGCCACGGGAACTTCGCGCATCACCCGCTGCATGAACGGCGAAGTCTCCGATTCAAACGAGTCGATGAACACGCGCATGCGAGCGGTTTGCGAAGAGAACATTCCGTGCAGCGCCGGCCGGATATGCGTTTCGAAGCATCCTTCAACTTCGCGCGGAGGCCCGGGCATCGACCAGATCGTCGTCTCATTGACCATCGTCGAAAAGCAGGGCGCCCACCCAACCGGGTTGAGGTGCACCGTGGACGCCCGCGGAATCGACCCCATCTTCAGGCGTGGCGGTACCGAAACCTCCTCGATCGTCATGTTGCGACGCTGGGCGTAGTCTTCAATGACCTCAAACGGCGTATGCGTGCCGCTGCCCGCAACGGCGGCGATAGCGTCCACCGTCATGTCGTCAGGCGTTGGACCGAGGCCGCCGGTTGTGAGAATCACACGCGCCTTGCGCGCCACGGCGGCGCGCAACTCCGCAATCAGCGCGTCCAGATCATCGGCCAGCGCGGTGATCCGGCGAACGTCGCCGCCGGCAACCGACACCTCCCCCGCCAGCCAGTGCGAGTTGGTGTCCAGCACAAGGCCGGAAACGAGCTCCGTTCCGATCGAGAAGATCTCAACGTCGTCGTTCATGTCGCCCGCCGCTGCGAGGGGAGATCGGAGAGCATTCTAAGTTGAGCCGCCGGGTCCGGTGCTAGCCTGCCGCCCAGCATAGGCAGAGGCTGGCAGGGCATGGGCGCCGACTGGTACAAACAGCGCGGGTTCGCGACGGCAACCGTACGCCAGGCGCGCGCCTGGTACCTGCGATTCATCCCCCAACCGGGCGACCTGCTGGACCTGGGCTGCGGCCGGGGCGAGTTTCTGGCGGCCGCCGCGGAGGCGGGCCACCGCGTGCTTGGTCTCGATCACGATCAGGCCATGCTCGCCGAGGCCCGGGAACTCCCGGTACGCCAGGCAGACGCGCTGGACTTCCTGCAAAGCACCCCCGACCGCTACGACGTCATCACCGCATACCACGTCATCGAGCACCTGGCCGTGCGCGATGCCGAGGCAATGATTCGCCTCGCCGCGGACCGGCTGCGTCCTGGCGGCCGGCTCATCATCGCCACGCCCAACCCGGGCAGCCTGCCCACCATCGCCCACGAGTTCTGGCGCGATCCGACGCACGTCCGACCCTACGACCGGGAGCTGATCGAATTCCTGACCGCCGGCGCCGGACTCCAAACAGTCTCGGCCGGGCTCAATCCGGAGTCCGAACGCGGCCTGCCGGTCGAGCTGGCTGATCTGGACCTTCAACCGCCAACATCAACCCAGGGCGCGTCCAGCCCATCCGCTTCACGGTCGTCGCGCTGGGTCGCCGCCCGCCTGGCCGACTCGGACTACGGCCAGGATCTCGAACGCGCGATTCATGACGTTTCCGACAGCCTCCTGCACACGCGGCAGGAGTTGGAGCGGATCGCCGGCGTGTTGCGGCGCTTTCTGGAGGTGGCCTACGAGCCGTCGGAACTCTACGTCGTCGCGCGGCGGACCTAGGATGCCGGCTGCTGCCGGTTGGCCAGCTCCACCTGGGGCTCCGCGTCGGCCGGGGGCAGTGACTCGCTCCGCCGCATCAGGTCCGCCGTATAAGCATGAATCAGGGGCACATTTGGTTGCAGCACGTAGGCGCCATTGTCCGCGACCACCGCGCGCACCATGCCGTCCTCGGGACGAATCGCCCCGGACACGGTTCGAGTTGAGCCAATCTGCATCCCCAGCTTGGCCATTGAGGGCACCAGGTCTGGCGGCAGGTTTGACTCGAATGCGTTGCTGAGTTCGCTGAGAAAGGCCGGCGACTCAACCAGCGTCTGCGGCGAGATCACCTGCTCCACCAACGCCAGCAGGATCTGCTGCTGGCGCACTTCGCGGGCGAAAGCCCCGTCCTGATGCCGCGTGCGCACGTAGCGCAACGCCTTGTCCCCGTTGAAGTGATTGGGACCCGCCTCAACGTGGAACGGCTCAAAGCCCGTGTCGGTCGCGTTGGGGTACGACGGGTCGTAGATGGTCGACGCCACGTCAACTTCTACGCCGCCAAAGAAGTCGACCAGCCGCTTGAACCCGTTGAAGTCCAGCGTCACCCAGTAGTCCACCTGCACGCCCAGCAGGTTGGCCACCCGCCGTCGCAGTGCGTCCGCGCCTTCCTCCTGCCACACCGAATTGATCCGGAACGGATCTGTGCGGCAGTTCGCCACACAGATGTCACGCGGAATGGACACCAGAGTCGCGGCTCGAGTCCGCGGCTCCACGTGGGCAAGGATGATCGCGTCCGTTCGACCGCCTCCCTCACCCGGGCGCCGGTCCAGACCCAGAAACAGCACGCTGAACGGTCGGTCCTCAGGCCAGTCGGCAATCAGATCCAGCGGGTTTGGAGCCTCAGGGGTAACACTGGCTTCGACTATCGGTGAGGGTGAAAACGCGGGGGACGCCCTGGCGCTGACCACCGGCGTTTGCGCCGGCGTCCGTGGCACGGCGACCGTCGGCGTCGGGGCAACCGCAACCTCCGTTGCGCTCCCGGACCGCAGCCAGACCATCACGCCCAGGACCGCCACGATAACGAACACGGCGCCGGCCGATGCGACGCTGATGACTTCGGCCCGTCGGAGGCGATTCGCGCGGCCGGACGCAGGTTTGCGGGAAGGGTCAGACGACATGAAGCCAAGTTTGCGTTATGTCGAGCGGAATGCTCACTATACGACAGGTGCGCATGTGGTGGATCGAGTTGCCCATTGGACTCTCGCTGTAAACCCCGAGAACAGAGCGAAGCGTAACGCCGAAACGTTACGCCGCAGCCATTCGAATCCCAGCTGCGCAGACCCGGCGAGTACGCTGAAGCCTACAGATTGCCAAGCCAGAGGCTCCCGAGTGCAGCTTGCCATTATCGGGTACGGTCAGACTGGCCGTGCGCACGCGCTGACGCTTCAGACGCTGTCTGGCGTATCCGTGAGTTGCGTCGTCGACGTCAACCTCCGGCGAGCCAAAGAAGGCGCTCGTGCGTTAGGCGCCTCGCTTTGGACCGACGACGCCAGCTTGGTCATGCGACGTCCCGACGTGGATGCCGTCATCGTCGCAACGCCTCACGCCAGCCACGCGGTGTTGGCGCACCAGGCGCTGGAGCGCGGACTGCCTGTCTTCCTGGAGCCTCCACTGGCCCTCCGCTTTCCCGACGCCCTGCGGCTTCTGGCGCATGCACGCGCCACCGAGACCCTGGTTGCCCTCAACTTCTGGAGGCGCGACGCGCCCGGCGTACGGATGGTCCACGACCGTATCCCGAGACCGACGTTAGTCCAGATTGAGGCCGTCGTTGATCCCCTGCATGGCTCGTGGATGGGCACGGCCGAACATGGCGGGCTGCTGGCGCTCATCGGCAGTCATACGTTGGATTTGGCCTGTTATCTCATGCGCTCCCGGCCATGCTTCGTGCATGCGCTGGGCGGTCGACACGCGCGCCGCGCCGCCTTCGCCGATACGGTCTGTGCGGGCATTCGCTTTGCAAATGGAGGGCTGGCTCGCCTGATCGTCGGCGAATATGGCCGCGCTCCCAGTGACTCCGGGTGGCGCATCTGGGCAACGGACGGTGTCGTATCCGCCACCACGCACGGTGACTTGCTCGGCGGCGCGTCGCACACAGCCGGCCATTCCAGCCGGCTCGTGCCCGAATCTGGCCTCGACGCCATCGCTCCGCAGGACAAGAGCCTGCGCGCGTTCGTGAATGCGGTCGCCGGCCATGGCAAGCCGCTGGCCACGGTGGAAGATGGCGCCCGCGCCGTTCAGTTGGCCGACGCCATATACGAAGCGATGAGCGCCCGTCGCAGGATCGAGCTCGAGGAGATTCCCCTACATCCCGCCGTCGGACCGGTCTACGCTGATGATTCCGTCGCGTACCGCCGTGACCACGGCTTCCGTGCGTGAGCGAACCCTCAGCTTGCCGTAGACGCTGCTGAGGTGAGCTTCAACCGTCTTGGCTGAAACGCCCAACGAGACCGCCGCCTCGCGATTGGAGGCGCCCTCGGCTACCAGCCGCAATACATCCAGCTCCCGCATCGTCAGCGGCTCCGAAACTGACCGTCCGCCGCCGGTCTCCGGCGCGGCCTCCGGCAGTTCGTGAAAGACGGTTTCACCGGCATGGACGAGGCGTACGGCGTCGGCAAGGCCTGCCGTATCGAGGTTTTTCAGGACGTAGCCCGCCACGCCTGCCGTGCGCATGGATTGAACGTAGTCCCCTTGGCCGTAAGCCGACACCACCAGGATCCGGGTCGCGGGCGCAATGTGGGCCAGGCGACGGGCCAGCGCCGGTCCGCCGCCGGGAATCCGGAAGTCCAGGAGGCACACGTCCGGCGAATGGCGGCGGCACGCCCGCTCCGCCGCCGCCGCGTCGCCGGCGGTACCCACCACCTCGACATCGGGGACATCCGCCAGAATCGCGGCGGTCCCCTCGCGCACCATGGCGTGATCGTCGACGAGCAGCACGCGGATCGGGCGACTGGCGCTCACGTGCGCGCGACTTCCGCCGGATGCAGCGGCGCTTCAACCGTCAGCACCGTTGGCCCTCCGATTCGGGACGCCACGTCCACGCGACCGCCAAGGCGGCTGAATCGTTCCCGGAGGCCCGCCAGTCCCAGGTGACCGGTCGCCGCGAACGCGGCCAGGTCCGCCGTCGCGGCAAAGCCCCGGCCATCGTCGTGGACGGATAGCCGAATGGCATCGGCCGCGCACGTCATGCGAATCCGTACCCGCGACGCCTGTGAGTGCCGGAGCGCATTGTTCAGCGCCTCCTGGGCCGCGCGGTAGATGTTCGTCTCCACGTCGGCGTCAGGTCGCTGCGCGTCCGGCGTCCCGTCAATCTGCAGGTCAATCGTGAACGGCGCCGCTCGACCCGCCTCGTCCACCAGCCACCGCAACGCCGCGTCAAGCCCCAGGTCGTCAAGCACCGGTGGACGCAGTCGTTCGCAGATTTCCCGCAAGTCGCCTGCGGCCGTGTCCACCAATTGCAGCAACGCCTCGCGGCTGCGATACGGCCCCGGCGCGGCCGAGCGCAACGCGCGTTGCAGCAGCACCAGCTTCTGCAGCGGCTCGTCATGCAAGTCGCGTGAAATGCGTTGCCGCTCGGCCTCCAACATACCGTTGACCTGGTCGTACAGATCGCTCAGCGTCTGTTGGCTCTCCTGCAGGTGCTGCGTGGTCTCGTCCAGTTCCCGCAAACGGTCCTGCAGCTGCCCCCACAGATCCACCCGCACCATGAAGCTGGCCAGCTGACTGGCCAGCGCGTCCAGCAAGTCGGCATCGGCCTGGCTCAGACCAAACGACTCTTCGCGGATCGAGGCGACCACATAGGCCGCCACCGACTCGCCGATCTTGCACGGCACGACAACGGCGGCAATCTCCGAGCGTCCCCCGCCCCCCGCCGCGATGACGGCCGAGCGCACCTGCGCGTCGTCGGGCGTCGGCGCCAGGCTGTTGAACGCGATGGCCGCAAGATCGTGCGGCGGCGCCGCGCGAGTTACGGCAATCCAGTCGAGTCCAATGGCACGTCGCACCGGAGCCAGCACGGATCCGGCCAACTGTTCCACGGACGTCGTCGATGCCAACGCCACGCTGGCCGTCCGCATCACGCGCTGCGTGTCATAGCTGTCCTGGTACACCCAACCCGACAACACTCGAAGAACCAGCCAGCGGGCAAAGGGCGCCGTCACACCGATGCCAACCAGCGCCGCCGCCAACGTCCACACCACCGGCAGCGCCCCGGCGCGGTCCGTCAGGTATCGACCGATCACGCCCACCAGCAGCGCATAAAACGTAAAGAGCAGAATCCACGCCGCGCCGTGCAGAAAGAGGGTTCGCAGCACCCGCTGAGACCGAATGCGCCAGGTAGGCACCGCCACGTGAACGACGCCCAGCGCGGTGGCCGCGATGGCCAGCAGGGAGACCGAATACGGAAGAATCTCGGCGCCGCTCACGACCGCCGGCACCAGCGAAAGCGCGGTCGGCGGCAGTGCGGCGGTCAGGAACGTCGCCAGCAATACCCGGGCCACCCGCCGGTCACGGGGAAACGTGATATCCACCAGCGTGACCAGGCACTTGGCCAAGAGCCCGGTCAGGCCCAGGGCCGGAAGAATCGCCACCGTCACCCAGGCTGCGTTGTATAGATCTGGCCGGCCCTGGTAAGACGCCACCAGCACGGCGATCGGTCCGGCCAGCGCGCTAACCGCCAACGCCGGAACGTACGGGACGATGAACGCCGGTCCACGGATGGGACAGACGGCCGCAAACCACAGCAACGCGACGCCCGTCGCGCCCGTCGCCGCGAAGACCAGCAGCGTCAGCAAGCCATCGGCGTCCGGTGCCACGGACCCAAGCGAAAGGGCGACGGCCACGCCAAACATCGCGGCGGTCGCCGACCCCAGCACCCGACGCCGTCCGTAAAGGGCGACTACCGCGCCACCGGCGGCGAAGACTGTTGCAAGCACCAACGTGGTCGCTCGCATGGCCGGATCCTGACCAGGGATCGGAATCGCGGCGCCAGTCCCTGGATCGGCAACCGCCCCTGCGCCGAGCTCGGCGCTTAGCTCAACTGGACGTCCCGCTGGTTCTTCCGGGGCTCCACCCAAGGCAACGACCTCGCCGGCGCTTAATCCCGCGCGCCAGGCCGGCCCGCCCTGCGTCACGCTCTCGATCAGCCACTGCCCCCGCTCAGCGGGTACGACCGTCGCCCCGTGCTCGAACGGCTGCATCGCAACCGTTGTGGCCAGTAGGAGTGCCGCGACCCACAGCGTCAGACCCAGCGCAAGGGGAACGGCCCGCCGCGGCCAGATTCGGGCCAGGCCCCCGCGGCGGCGATTCTCCGCGGCGAGCCACTCGCCGAGGCTCTGACGACGTGTGCGACTGGCGGGTCGAGCCACTGGATTGCCCCCTGGCAGCGGGCGCTCCCAGCATACGCCCGCACCCGCCGCCTACGTCGCTACGACCGGAACCTCAGCCAACCGCAGGCGATTGGACCCAATGGTCCTCGCTAGACGGCCACCGTCTCCATCTCAGCCGGAGCCGCGTCGCCGCCGGCAAAACCGCAGAACTCCTCATAGTCGATCAGTTCCGTGATCGTCGGGGCCTCCCCGCAGACCGGGCACTCGGGATCACGCCGCAGCTTCAATTCACGGAACTCCATTTCCATGGCATCGAGCAGCAGCAAACGTCCGGTCAGTGACGTGCCATTGCCCACGATGAGTTTCAGCACCTCGTTCGCTTGAATCAGCCCGATCAGGCCCGGCAGTACGCCCAGCACACCCGCCTCGGCACAACTCGGCGCCATTTCCGGCGGCGGCGGCGTCGGGTACAGACAGCGGTAGCAACCCGTGCCTGGCTCGAACACGGTCGCCATGCCCTCGAAGCGCATCACGCTCCCATCCACCAGCGGCTTACCGAGGAAGTAGGCGGCGTCGTTCGCCAGATACCGCGTGGGGAAGTTGTCGCAGCCGTTCACCACGATGTCGTACGGCTCGAGGATCTCCAGCGCGTTATCCGAGGTCAGCGGCTCGTCGTGGCGCACAACCGTCACGTCCGGGTTCAGGCCCGTCAGCGTCGCTTCCGCTGACGCGGTCTTCGGCATCCCGACCCGATCGTCGCGGTGCAGAATCTGTCGTTGCAGGTTCGAACGGTCGACGGTGTCGAAATCCACCACGCCCAGCGTGCCCACCCCGGCGGCGGCCAGGTAATAGAGCACGGGAGAGCCAAGCCCGCCCGCGCCTATCGCCAGCACGCTGGCGTTCAGAATCTTCGCCTGCCCCGCCGCCCCAACCTCGGGCAGCAACATGTGGCGGCTGTAGCGTTGAACTTGCTCAACGGTGAACACGATCAGGAGCCTTCCAGGTGATGCCGGCGCTTAGTGCCCGGCGGGTGGTTCCTCGGTTTCGTAGCCGGCCTCGGCCCACTCGGTCATGCCGCCGGCCATGTTGTACGCCTCGGTCACGTTCAACGCGCGGGCCATCTGCGTGGCAACCGCGCTGGTCTGCCCGACATTGCAGATGAAGAGCAGGGGCTTCCCTGACGGGATCACCTCGGCGGGACGCGCCAGGATGTCGTCCAACGGCACGTAGTCGGCGCCTGGCATGGCCGGCGCGTGAAACTGCGTGCGGACGTCCACCACGTCCACCTCACCGTTCTCGATCATCTCCTTCGCCTTATGAATATCGACATCAAAGTCAGGCGTTCCAGGCAGACCCATCGTTTGGCACCAATCGGCAGTTGATTCGACACTCAAGCATCGCGCCGCCAGGCGGTCAGGTCAACGCTATTGGCATCAGTCCTGCAAGTTTCGCTACTGACAGCAATGCCCACCGCAACGCTATGATCGGTCACGCCCTCGTCCCGACATTCCTGTGAACACCACCGAACTCGCGTCCCGCCTTGCAGAGTCATCAGCCCCTGAAGACGTCGCCGCCGTACTGCGTCGGCAGCTCGACAGCTTGGACGGCAGCATTGCTGGCGAAGATCGCTTGGATCGCGCGCTGAATCTGCCCTGGACGGCATCCAGCATCGCTCGACCGCAATTCGCTGAGCTTCATTCACGGCTGATGGACGAGCTGTTCGTCACCGATGAGGTTGCCGACCTCATTTGTGACCACCTGGTCGTACGTGAGCACCAGCTCACCTCGGCGCCCGACGCGTCCGGGCCCCGAGCCCTGCTGTGTCTGGTCGGCCCCCCGGGGGTTGGGAAGTCACATATTGCCCAGGAGATTGCGGAGCAACTCGACCTGCCGCTGGCAACGATCCGCTTGGACCGTTTGCGTTCCCCCGACGAGCTATTTGGAAATGAGCAGGCCCCAGGCGAGATCATGGGAGCGGTCGAGCGGCTGGGCCAGAGCGAGATCGTCCTGCTGCTCGAGGAGATCGACGCCATCGGTGGCGGCTGGCCCGCGGCTTCGACCCCGGGCAAAGCAATCAGTGACCGCTGGGCCGCGGCCCGCGCCGCGCTCTTGGCTGCCCTCACGGACGCCGCCGCGCGCCGCACGTTCCACGACCGATTTTTCGACGTCCCGTTCGACTTATCCCGAGTCCTCGTGATCACGACGGCGCGCTGGCTGCCGGACATTCCACCGTTGGAGCGGGGGCGTCTGGACGTTGTGGAACTCGCCGGCTACGTGGACGATGACAAGGTCGCGATCGCGCGTGACTCCTTGGCGCCCGCCATGCTGCGCGAATACAACGTCGCGGCCGATGACGTTGAGATTGAGGACGACGCGTTGTCAGCCCTGGTGCGCAGCTATACGGCCGAGCCCGGCGTCGACGAACTCGACGGCCTCATTCGCAAGGTCGTTCGTCGCGCGCTGACTCGCCGCGCGTTACGTGGCGAAACCGATCCGGTGTTGGTCGCCATTGAAGACCTGGGAGCCACCGTCGGCCGTCCTACGCGGCTCGGCTTGCATCGCCGGCGCCGTGAAGTCCCAGGCATGACGGCGGGGGCGGTCGTCCGCCGCAGCGGCGGGGTGCTCGGCCAGATCGAAGCCGTGCAAATGCCCGGCGCCGGGCGGATTCGAATCCTGGACACGGCAGGCGCGGATCTGACCGGCCGCTACGCCATCGTGCCCTCCTACGTCCGGTCGCGGCTTTCGGACCTCGGCGTATCCGCACGCTCGCTCGAAGAGTTCGACACCGACCTGCTCGTTCCCGCCAGTGATTTGCCGGGCGACGAAGGCTCCCTGGCCATCGCGGCAGCCATCGCCATGGTGTCGCTCATGCGGGACCGCGCCGCGGACAGGGAATTCCTGGCAATCGGCGGCATGACGGCCCATGGACACGTCCGTCGCGCTCAAGGCGTCCAGGCCAAGATCCTGGCGGCGCATCGCGGAGGCATACGCCGGATCGTCTTGCCGCGCCAGAACGAGCACGACCTCGACAGCATTCCCTCCCAGCTGCACGACGCCATTACCTTCATCCCCATAGACGACGTCGGCCAGGGCATCAACGTCGCCCTCCGCTAGGGCCTGAACGCCTATCCGGCAAAGCTGTTGGGCGCCTGCCCCACAGCCCCCGGCCGGGCCCGAAACAGGCTGCCGGCCTCCGGCTCCGCGTCCTCCGAAATCCCCCGCGCCGCCGAGGTCACATACAGGTCCCGCGCGTCCGCCCCGCCAAACGCGCAGCTTGACGTCTGGCTCACCGGAAACCGCACCGTGCCGCGCTCGCTCCCGTCCGGCGCGTAATGCACCACGCGCGATCCGCCCCACACGGCCACCCACAGATCACCATTCGCGTCCACCGTCATTCCATCGGGAAATCCGACTGACGCATCCACCTGGATCAGCGTGCGCCGGTTGGATATCGCGCCATCGTCCAGGTCAAAGTCAAAGACATCCACCCGACGGGTCAGGCTGTCGATGAAGTACATCAGCCGGTCATCCGGACTCCAGTCGATCCCATTGGGAATCGACACGCCGTCCACCATGGCCTGCACGCTCAGGTCCGGGTCCAGCCGGTAAAGCGTCCCCAGGCCGGTCGGACCCGCCTCGTCGTAGGCCATCGTGCCCGCCCAGAAGCGCCCATGCCGGTCGCACTTCCCGTCGTTCATTCGCATGCCCGGGTCGTCGGCCTCCACCTCCGCCAGCACCGTCTGCGAGCCGTCCGCTTCCAGCGACCGGAAGCCATCCGCCGCCGCCATCACCAACCCGCCGCTCGCCCGCGCCGCCACCGCCCCCACGTCGATTCCCACATCCATGCGCTGGTCCTGCCCCGTCGCGGGATCGAACCGATGGACAGCCGATCCAGTTATGTCAACCCAGACCAGCGTCGCCGTCCCGGGGTCCCAGATCGGCCCCTCGCCGACTTCAGCGCGCGTTCGCACGACAAGTTCAGGTTCCATGCCCTAATCCCCAGGTCCGCGGCGCCAGGCTCGTGCGCAGTGTATGGCCGCGCCGCCCAGACGGTGCCCGTTCGTATACTCAACGCCCACTCATCATGCCGCCGCCGCCGGAGCCCTCTGTGACGCTGATTTCCAGCCTGAGTGCGCGCGAAGTCCTCGACTCGCGCGGCAACCCCACCGTCGAAGTCGAAGCCACCCTGGAAAGCGGCGGCTGCGGCCGCGCCATCGTCCCCTCCGGCGCCTCCACCGGCGAGCATGAAGCCCACGAGCTTCGTGACGACGACGCCCAGCGCTATCGCGGCAAGGGTGTCCTCCGGGCTGTCGAACACGTCAACGACGCGATTTCCCTGGAAATTGAAGGCCAGGACGCCGTCAACCAGGCCGCCATCGACACCCAACTCCTCGCCCTGGACGGCACCGCCAACAAGAGCTCCCTCGGCGCCAACGCCATCCTCGGCGTCTCCCTCGCCGTCGCCCACGCCGCCGCCGACGGCCTCGGCCTGCCCCTCTACCGCTACCTCGGCGGCGCCGGCGCCACCACCCTCCCGGTCCCCATGCTCAACATCATGAACGGCGGCGTCCACGCCGCGGGCAGCACCGACTTCCAGGAGTTCATGGTCATGCCGGTCGCCGCCGGCTCCTTCACCGAAGCCCTCCGCACCTCGGTCGAGATCTACCACCAGCTCCACGACGTCCTCACCGAACGCGGCTTCGGCACCAGCGTCGGCGACGAAGGCGGCTTCGCCCCCAGCCTCGGCTCCAACGCCGCCGCCTTCGAAGTAATCCTCGAGGCCATCGACCGCGCCGGCTACGAAGCCGGCCGCGACGTCTTCCTCGCCATCGACGCCGCCGCCTCCGAGCTACTGGACGACCAGGGTCGCTACGTCCTCGCCCAGGAAGGCCGCACGCTCACCGGTGCCGAGCTTGTCGACCTGTGGACTGAGTGGGTCGACCGCTTCCCCATCGTCTCCATCGAAGACGGGCTCGACGAGAACGACTGGGACAGCTGGAGCGCCCTCACCGAAGCCATCGGCGACCGCGTGCAGTTGGTCGGCGACGACCTGCTCGTCACCAACACCGACCGCCTCCGCCAGGCCATCGAACGCAAGGCCGCCAACTCCATCCTCGTCAAGGTCAACCAGATCGGCACCCTCAGCGAGACCCTCGAGGCCATCGACATGGCCCACCGCGCCGGCTTCACCGCCGTCATCTCCCACCGCTCCGGCGAAAGCGAGGACACCACCATCGCCGACCTCGCCGTCGCCACCAACGCCGGCCAGATCAAGGCCGGCGCCCCCGCCCGCACCGACCGCGTGGCCAAGTACAACCAGCTGCTCCGCATCGAATCCGACCTCGCCGACGCCGCCCGCTACGCCGGCTCACGCGCCTTCACGAACATCCGCCGGAACTGGACGTGACCCCCGAGGAGCTTCGCCGGCTCCTGGCCGACGTGGCGACGGGCGCCCTTTCGACTGACGACGCCTTCGAACGCCTCCGCACCTTCCCCACCGACCACCTCGGCTTCGCCCGCGTCGACACCCAGCGCACCCTCCGCACCGGCATCCCCGAAGTCATCTACGCCGCGGGCAAGACCCCGGCCCAGGTAGCCGAAATCGCCGAGCGGCTAATCGCCACCGGCGCCCCGCTCCTGGCCACGCGGGTCACCCCCGAAATGGCCGAAACCGTCCGCGCCAGGCTCCCCGACGTGCAACACCACCAGACCGCCCGCATGCTCACCGCCCCCGGCCGCCAACCCCTCCAGCGCCAGGGCCATGTAACCGTCGTCTCCGCCGGAACCTCCGACCTGCCGGTCGCCGAGGAAGCCGCCATCACCGCTGACGCCCTCGGCGCCCACGTCGAACGCGTCTACGACGCCGGCGTCGCCGCCCTCCACCGCATCCTCGCCGAACGCCCCGCGCTCGATCGCGCCGACGCCATCGTCGTCGTCGCCGGCATGGAAGGCGCCCTCCCCAGCGTCGTCGGCGGCCTCACCGATCGCCCCATCATCGGCGTCCCAACCAGCGTCGGCTACGGCGCCGCCTTCGGCGGCCTCGCCGCCCTCCTCGGCATGCTCACCAGCTGCGCCCCCGGCGTCTCCGTGGTCAACATCGACAACGGCTTCGGCGCCGGCGTCCAGGCCACCCTCATCGCCCGCCGCGCTTCCGCATGACCACCGCCTACTTCGACTGCCAGGCCGGCGCCAGCGGCAACATGATCCTCGGCGCGCTGCTCGACGCCGGCCTCGACAAATCCCGCCTCCTCGCCGAACTCCGCAAGCTGGACCTGCCCCCCTGGGAACTCCGCGACGAACGCGTCCAACGCGGCCTCATCCAGGCCCGCCTCGTCGACTTCGACATCCAGGACCGCGGCGGCCACCACCACCACCCCTACACCGACATCGATGCCCGCATCGCCGCCGCCGAACTCACGCCTCAGGTCACAGATCAAGCCCGCCAGATCTTCCGCCGCCTCGCCGAAGCCGAAGCCCACGTCCACGGCACCCCCGTCGAAGAAGTCGAGTTCCACGAAGTCGGCGCCGCCGACTCCGTCCTCGATGTCGTCGGCGCCGTCGTCGGCTTCCACCTGCTTGGCATCGACCGCGTCGTCGTATCCCCCATAAACACCGGC
>WTFW01000100.1 GCA_011523785.1 Chloroflexota bacterium
CGTTTGCACAGACGGCGGGTGCGCTGGGGGCAGCGGGGCGATATGCGCTGGAGGCGCGGTTGCTGGCGATGCTGGCGCGGCTGCTGGGGCGGGCGGCCGGATCTGGCGACGGGATCAGCGTTGGCGATGCGATTGGGGCGTATGACGCGGGGATCGCAGCGGCGCGGCGGGCGGAATCGACGGCGTTGCTGGCGTCGTTGCTGAACGATTCGGGACGGCTGATGGCGTCGAACCCGGGGGCCGACGGCGCTCCGCACGCGGACGCGGCGCTGGCACGGTTTGACGAGGCGGCGTCGCTGGTGGACGACAACGACCTGGGGGCGGCGCTGCCGGTGCACGGAAACCGGGCGGCGGCCTATGGGTTGCGGGAGACGGGGGACCGGGACTCGAATCTGCGGGAGGCGATTGCGAGCTATCAGCGGGCGGTGCATCTGCCGGGGCTGGCGGAGCATCCGGCCGATGCCGCGCGGCTCTACCGGGCGATGGGCATGGCATGGGCGCAGCGGCCGGGCGGGGACCGGGTGGAGAACCTGCGGCAGGCGGATGGGGCGCTGGAGGCTGCGATCGAGCGAATGCCGGACGACGTGCACGGCGATGAGCGGGCCTCGATGTGGAATGAGCGGGGGCTGGCGCAGGCGGAGCTGGCGCAGCGGGGGATTCCGGGAGCGACGAGCGCGGCGGTGTCGGCGTTCCGGGAGGGACTGGCGGCGGCTGGCGGGGGCGAGGCGACGGCGCTGGAGGCTCAGCTGGGGAATAACCTGGGGTCGGCGATCATGACGGCGGCAGGCCAGGGGCTGGAGGCTTCGCTGGCGGAGGCGGCGGAGGCGCTGGACCGGGCGGCGGCACTGTGGACGTCGCTGGGTCAGCCGGAGGAGGCGGGGGCGAGCCAACTGAACGCGGGGCTGGTGTACATGACGCTGCACTCGACGGGGCGGGACGCGGCGCACCTGGACAAGGCGATCGCGAGTTTGCAGGCCTCGACGGCGGCGCGTCCGCTGGGAACGCATCCGGAGCCGCATGCCGTGGCGCAGTTCAACCTGGGGATGGCGCTGGCGTTTCGGGCGCAGGGCCGCAACGAGACGGACCTGGCGGCGAGCGTGGCGGCGTTCCGGGCGGCGTTGCAGGTGTGGACGGGTCCGAACGCGCCGCCGCAGGCGGCCGTGGCGCACGCGAACCTGGGGAGCATGTTGTTTGGGATGGCGAAGCAGAACGAGCCGGATCTGCTGCGCGAAGCGGCGTATCACTATGAGCAGGCACTGGCGGTGTATACGCCGGCGACGAATCCGCAGCAGCACCAGGTGATTTCGAACAATTTGGCGCTGGTGAGGCGGCGGCAGGCGGCGGGGAATGGCGAGGTTTGATCGAGGCCGCTGCGGCTCGATATCAGAAAGCTCCGACCGGAACACCCTAACCCCAATCTCTCCCACAGGAGACCTTTGCGTATCCCGAGGGTGGTTGCCGGGAATACCGTCACCCCCGGATCGAGTCCGGGGCAGGCGCCAACCCTCTCCCAGTGTCCAGGCCGGACACATGTTTTACAGAGGTTCGGGGACATGGTTTACACACTCAGGCGGGCTTCTTTACGAAAGGCGTTGAAGGCGGGGCGCTGGGATTGGCGCTCGGGGGTTTGGAGGATGCCGTCGGTGAGGAAGTACTCGGTGAGGAGGCGGCCGGGCATGGGGAGAGGACTTCTCAGGTACGAGGAAGCACCGCATGTCCAGGGGGTTATGCGCGGAAGTAGGGCGCCTCGCGAAGCTCCTATACGCGTGCCGGGGTCACAGGCGAAGGAAAGAGGTGCCCTTCGGCAGGCTCAGGGCAGGCTTTTCGGGGACGCCGGGATGTCGGCGGTTGAGGACGGCAGGCGGGTGGGAGGTGCCTGGGCTAGGGTTGGAAGATTTGGGCGACGGGGTAGTGGAAGCCGGGGAGGATGTCGAGGCCGTCGAGCATGTCGGCGTTGGTGAGGGTTAGGACGGGATGGTTGGTGCGGTGCACGTTGACCGTCCGCCGGTCAGGATGTACGACCCAGACCAGGCGTACGCCGAAGCTGAGCCACATCAGGGCTTTGTTGACGACTTCCGAGCCGCTGTCGCCGGGCGAGGCGATTTCGACCACGAGGTCGGGCGCGACCTCGGTGTAGCCGGTGACGCGCTGGTCCAGCGGCGACCTCTGGACTGAGATGAACGCGATGTCCGGTTCCCGCACGGTGTCGGGGTCCCATTCCAACTGGACGCCAGCGTCGGAAGCCGTCAAGCGTCCCAACCGGCGGGGCTTCACGAAATTGCGGAGTTCGGAGGCCAGATTCACCACGATCTCGCCGTGTTCCTGTCCTGCTGGCATGGTTTGGCAGAGCACCCCCCGGATCAGTTCGCCGCGCACGCCCTGGCTGGACAGCTGCAGCAGGTCAGCGGCCGTGAGCAGGCGGGCGCCCAGGTCCGTGACAGCCATCGCAAACCTCCCGATCCGGTACGGCCTGACCTTGCATGCTACAGCGCCCCGAACTGTTGCGGATTCTCTTCGGAGGGTCATCCTCGCCGGCGGGGTGTTGAGACGGGGGATGCGGCCGGGGACGATGGGATAACCAATGTGTTGGTTGCTCGAGGTTTGTGGTTCGACACGGGCCGGCGGGTTCCCCGGCCCAGCTCACCACGAACTGCGGCGGGCGATCGACGACCGGATCCGGGAGGCAGGCGCCAGGGAGGGTTCGGGCGAAGCGCGTGTAGGGCGCGGTGGGCTTTGGCGATGGCGAGGGTGCTGCTCTAGCCTTGCGGCTCGTCGCTGCCGGCGGCCTGACTGGGTGGCTTCATTCCGTGGGGAGCAGCGCTCGGGCTGCCGAATTGGAAGGAGAGCGTTGAACTGACCGTTGATCCTTCAGTGGTTCCCGGCTTTCTGCTTCTAGTCCTGGAATTGCTGGCACTGGCAGCGGTCGGGTTTGTGGTGGCCCGGGTTGGGCTGCGGCAGGGCAACGACCTGTCGGCGCTGGCGCAGGGAATGGTGATCGGGCTGGCCCTGTGGGGGCTGGCGCTCAACTTCGTCCTGCGGTTTGTCCCGGGCCTGGCCGGGTTGCTGTTGACCTGGATGGCGGTGCTGGCGGCCGGGGCCTGGATGGGGTGGCGCGCCGCAGCGGACTTGCGCGTGCCGATTCGCACCCTGGCGGGATTTACCGCGGCAGCGTTTGGGTTGTTCTGGATTGCCCTGGCGAGCCGGCAGTTGCTGATGAATCCCGATTCGATTCACCTGGCGCTGGCGGCTTCGATCAACGCGGGGAACTGGCCGCCAGCGCTGCCGTGGAATCCGGACCATGAGGTGCCGTATCACTACGCGGCGGCCCTGTTGATGGGGATGCTGGCGCCGCCGGTTGGACCCGACCTGCCGTTTACCAGCGAAGTGCTGGGCGCCTATGCGTGGACGGCGTTTGCGCTGATTGTCGGGACGACCCTAGCCAGGCGCGGGGGCTGGACCAGCGCGATGGTGCTGACGCCGTTGCTGCTGACCGCCGGGGCCTGGGCGTTGGTGATCTTCACGGAGGTGCCGAGCATTCTGAAGATTGCGGTCCCTAACGGACTGCCAGCAGCGGGACTGAGGTCATCGCTGGCGGACGAATACCTCCCGACAGTGTCCCTGCCGTGGTCCGCTGAGACTGAGGCCGCGCCGGCGAATATCTGGCGGCCGAGCTTTGTGCTGGCCTATGCGCTGGCATTCGTGGCGCTTGAACGTGTGGTTGCGATGCGGCGCCAGGGATGGCCCGCGAGGTTGACGGTGGCAGGCCTGCTGGCGTTTGCCGGCCTCTTAGACGAAGCGGTGGCTTTGGTGGCTCTGGGGCTGTGGACCGTGCTCGAAGCCGGCCGGGTCATTGGGGGTCGGCCAACCTGGCGAGAGGCCGGACGTCTCCTAGCACGCGCGGGGAGTGGACCGGCGTTGGCCGCGCTGTTGCTGGCTGTGGGGGGTGGCGTAATCAGCGGCGTATTGACTGGTTCGGCGGGGGGTGGACTCTCGCTGGGCTGGGTGGCGGACGCGTCAGGACGGACGCTCCTGGGTTCATTCGTGGGGCTGGCCGGCGGTGTGGGGATCCTGGGGCTGGGACCGGTGGTAGTCGCAGGCGTTGCCGCGGTTCTGGCCCGGCGCGATCTGCTGACTCTCACGCTCGCTGGCGCGAGCGCCGCCTTCCTGCTGGCTGCCGTGAGCTTGCAATACGAGTTTGCCGAGCATGACGTGGTGCGAATGGACGGACACGCGAGGAACTTTGCGCTGCTGGCGATTCTGGTAGCGGTTGGGGATCGGGTGTCTGCTTTGCGTGTGCAGTGGCGAATCGTGGCAGTTGCTCTGATCGCGATCGTGGTGACCTGGCCGACGGTGGCAAGGCCGGTGCGGAGCGTTGGGCTCGCAGTCGGCAACGGCGTTCAGGTAGCCAACGCTGATGCCCGAGCCCATGCGTTTGCCGAGGCAGCCTGGTTCATGGGACGTGAATCGATGAGTCCATTTGCTTCGGAAGCAGTCATGTAGTGGATTAAGAACCATACGGCGGCTGATGCGCGTGTCCTGTCAACCCAGCCACACGCGATGACAGTCAACACAGGACGCCCCAATGCGTCGGGCCACACGTCGTTCGTTCACCTCTTTCCCGTCAGCGGGCCTGAGTATCGCGACGCCATTGCCTACCTAGAGCCGGCGGCGCTGCGACGCCTCGGCATTTCACTCGTCCACGCGACGGATGCCTGGGCTGCTGCACTGCCCGACGTTGCAGCTGACCGGCTGGCAAACGCGGAATACTTCGAGCTGGCCGCGGAGGGCAAGTCGGACGCCCTTTACCGCGTGTTGCCGGCGTTTCTGCAAGTGGATTCTCGTCCGAACGGAGGTTCCTTCGAGGCGCTGCGGCGTGCGGTCCCGTCGACAACGACCGTATACCTGTCGCCTGAGATGGACCCCGTGTCTGCAATCCAGGTGGCGTCGGCGTTGTCCCACGCGCGAGTGGTGGGCGAGGTGTCGACGGCGAACCTCCATCCACTCACAGGATTCAATGTCGAGCCGCTTGGGGACGAAACTCCAGACGTCGTGGTTACTTCAACGCAGATTCCACCGACAGCGGTTGCAGCTAGCGACGCCACTGCAATCTGGAGGAACGATCACGTCGCGGTGTACGCGCCGGGGGGCAGCATTGCCGCCCTTATGCCACCGCCGGCGTCGCCTGCACCGCACGTGACGCTATCGGGGGTGGAAGTGCGTGATGAGCGGATTGGATTCGCGGCGACGTTTGCGAATCCTACGTCCGAACGCTGGACGAGCCAGGACTGGGTCGTCCTAGACGCGGACGCCACGCTGTGGGCCGTACTCCAGAGTCTCGAGTCCGGTCGGGGCACGACCTGGTTCGCCGGGCAGATTGAGCCGAGGCCTGGGGAGACGAGATTCGATTATCGATTCCTCGCGGCGGAAGGCCGGTTGCTGGTGCGCAGCACCGATGGCACCTTTTCGCGCGTCCCATCATCGGGGTCCGGGTTGGGCCCAGGGCGGTGGTGGCTGGTGATGCGGCTGCGTGACGAGCATCGAAAGGCACATCTCTTTCCGCTGATTCGATTCGAGGTATTGGCTGATGGGGAGGCTCGGTATGACGTGGTGGGTGAGGACGGAGGGATTCGCCGGGTTTCTGATTCGTCGTGACGCGGGATGCAGCGGTGAAGTTTCAGAGTCGACGTGGACTCGGCTCTCCGAGCGACCCTGGAAAAGGCCACCATGAGGCTTGGCCAGCCCGAGATGGTTTGAAGGAGTCGCGGGTGGCGGGTATGTCGATCTGACACACTGACGGAATCAGGCGCCGGGGATGGACGGCATGCGGGTTGTTGAGTGTGATGTGGCGGTGGTTGGCGGGGGGCCGGCGGGGTCTTCGCTGGCGGCGTTGTTGCAGCAGCAGGGGTACCGGGTGACGTTGCTGGAGCGGGAGCGGTTTCCGCGTCCGCACGTGGGCGAATCGATGTTGCCGGGGGTGCTGTTTGCGCTAGGGAAGACGGGGGCGCTAGAGCGAGTCGAAAAAGCGGGGTTCACGAAGAAG
>WTFW01000191.1 GCA_011523785.1 Chloroflexota bacterium
CGACCCAACCCCGCCCTCGCGGCCGCCGGCTCGGGCGACGTGCTGGCCGGCGCTATCGCCTCCCTCATGGCCCAGCATCTGGCGCCCACGGTTGCCGCCCGACTCGGCGTCTGGCTCCACAGCCGCGCCGCCCGCATTGCCGGCGGCGGAGACGACCGCGGCGTCCCTATGGAAGAGGTTGCCGATGCGCTCAGGCCTGCGGTCAACCAGCGGCGCGTAGGCCCCGGGCGCAGACGCTGGCACGGACAGCGGCGGCGTCAGTCCGGTGCGCCATAGGTCTCCCACAGCTCCGTCACCAGCGACTCTGCCGTGGCGTGCTCGAAGCCCCGCCGCACCAGGAACGCTCCTAACCGCTGCCGAAAGTCCCCGAACCCGCGTCCCTGCAGCCGTCTCGCCTGCCGCTCGGCCACCGGCCGGGCAACATCGAGCTCATCGCCATACCGGCGGTCTAACGCCTCGGTAGCCACCTCATCGTCCACTCCCTTGGCCCGCAACTCCTCTCCTACCAGTCGGCGCCCGCGCGCTCGGCCCTGCGTGCGTGACCGGATGACCGCCGCCGCAAACTCGGCGTCGTCCACGTAGCCCAGCTCCCGCAAGCGTTCAAGGGCAGCGTCAACGTCCTCGGCGCCCACCCCGCGAGAGGCAAGTCGCTCCCGAACCTGCGCTTCCGAACGCGACCGTGAGGCCAGGAAACGCAGGGCAATTGTCAGCGGGTCGGAACTTCGGCCGCCGCGGGCCGCCATATGCGGCGCTGGCTCAGTCTCTGCCGTGGTCGCCCGAGCCGCGGCTACCTATCAATTCCGGCCACGGCGCCAGGCGGCGCTCCGTCCCGGCAAATAGGCGCTGCAAATTGTCCAGGTGCTGTGATGTCAGAAACACCACGAAAATCGCCACCAGCGTCACGTGAAAGCCAGTCACGCCAAGGCCCAGCGCATAGAACACGATCGCGCCCACCAGGAATCCAAGTGCCCCCACAAGCGACCCGAGCGAGACGTAACGTCCAATGGCAACCGTGGCGAGGCCCACGGGAAACCCAACCAGCGCCGCCAGCGGCGCCAGCGCGATAACCGCCCCCGCGCTCGTCGCCACGCCACGACCGCCGCGCAGGCCGATGAATACGGACCAGTTATGACCAACCGCCGTCAGCACCGCCACGATCAGCGGAACCAGCTCAAGGTCACCCACCAGGATCCGTGCGACCAATGTCGGCACGAACCCTTTCAGCATGTCGCCCACGAACACAATCACCGCCGCGCCGCGACCCACGGTTCGGTACACGTTGGTCGCGCCCGAGCGCCGGCTCCCATGCTCGAAGATATTCAGGCCAAAGCCGACGCGGCAGACCAGCCAGCCCATCGGCACGGCGCCTAACAAGTACGCGCCGACCAGGAGGCCAACGACCTGCACGGCTTGGATCGTCGTCACCGGGAGCGCCCCCACAACCCGACGATTATTGCGCCAGCTTCGGCCCGGCCCGCTCCGCTGTCAAACCAGAACAGCGCACCTCAGGACGACCGCAAACTCAGGCGCATCGGCGTCCCGTCAAACCCGAACTCCTGCCGCAGCCCGTTCTCCAGGTACCGCACGTAGCTCCGATGCACGTGTTCAGGATTCGAAAAGAACAGCGCAAACTCCGGTGGCGCGGTTCCCGTCTGCGTGGCGTACTTGAACCGGGCCGCTCGACCGCGCCGTGAAGGCAAGTCGCGCCGCCCCACCCACGCTCGCAGAAACGCATTCAAGCGTGAAGTCGAGATCCGTTGCTGTCGAATCCGGTGTATCTCCAGCGCCATCGGCAGCACATGATCCAGGTTCCGGCCCGTCGTGGCCGAAATCCGTACCAACGGGCTTTGCGGCAGGAAGTGGAAGATGCGCCCCAGGTGGTGCTCCACCCGCGCCACCTCTTCCTTCCCGCGCACCAGATCCCACTTGTTGGCCGCCACCGTGACACCCTTGCCGGCGTCCAGTACAAACCCCGCCACGTGCGCGTCCTGCTGGGTCGGTCCTTCGTACGCGTCAATCACCACCACCCCCACGTCGGCGTGCTGCATCGAACGCATCGCCCGCAACACGCTGTGCTGCTCGATGCCGCGCTCAATGTGCCCGCGACGGCGAATGCCAGCCGTGTCGACCAGCCAGACCTCGTTGCCTTCCCACTCCACCAGCGTGTCTACGCTGTCGCGCGTTGTCCCGGGTGCGTCGTGCACCAGGGCCCGCGCCTCGCCCAGCAGGGCGTTCAGCAACGATGACTTGCCGACATTCGGCCGTCCCACAATGGCAATCCGCGGGCGCGAGTCGGCCGCCGCGCGGTACTCGGAGCCGGGCAGGCGCTCGGCAATCGCGTCCAACAGGTCGCCCGTCGCCGTGCCGTGCATGGCGGAAATCGCCATCGGATCGCCCAGACCCAGCGAATAGAACTCCGGTACCCGGTCCCGATGCTGCGGCGCGTCCACCTTGTTCACAACCAGCAAGTGCGGCCGCCCGGCCCGCAGCACCTCGCGGGCCACCGTCTGGTCCAGTTCGGTCGGCCCCGTGGTCGCGTCGGTCACGATCAGCGCCAGATCGGCCTCCGCCGCGGCCAGTCGCGCCTGCGCTTCCGCGTGTGCGGCCACCGGCGCCGGATCCCTCCAGGCGATCCCGGCCGTGTCCACGATCGCCAGGCCGCGCCCCCGCCACTCGATCTCCCCGTAAATCCGGTCGCGCGTCGTCCCCGGCTCGTCGGCCACCACCGCCACCCGCGAACCCATCAGGCGATTGAACAGCGTGGACTTCCCTACGTTCGGACGTCCCACAATGGCGACCAGCGCCGCTCCCGCCGCCACTGATGCGACGGGACGTAGGCCGTCTGGGCTGTTCCTACCCATACGGGCCCCGATAACCCGGCGGCAGATTCGCGGCAATCGCCCGCATGATGGTGTCGCCCGCCGCCTGTAGCTCGTCGTCAGGAATTCGGCCCGGGCGGCGTCCTAGGTCCAGCGGTTCGCCAACCCTGAGGTTCACCGGCATTCGACCCTTCGTGAGCCGCCGCCGCCAGGAAAATGCTTCGGTTCCCCAGATCGACACCGGTATCACTGGTGTGCCCAGCTTCAGTGCCGCGTACGCCGCCCCTGGTTGCGGCTTGCGCAACGTCCCGGTTCGGCTGCGCGTGCCCTCGGGATACATCATCATCGCCTGGCCACTTCGCAGGATCCGCAACATCTGCCGCACCGCCGGCAGGTCCATCCCGTCCCGACTCACCGGCAACACGCCCCACGCGCGGCAGAGCCAGCCAACCGTCGGCGACTGCACGACCTCGCGCTTCGCCATAAAGGTCAGGTACCGCCGCACGTATGAGCCCGTCAGGATCGGGTCAAACTGCGTGAAGTGGTTCGACGCCACGATGATGGAGCCCTCCTCGGGAACCCGTTCCACCCCCGCCACGCTCACCCGAAAGAGGAACGGAAACACCACGAATCGTCCCAGCAACTGCCAAAAGGCGTAGATCGTCCTAATAATCCACGGCGGTTCCCAGCTCGAGTCCCTACGCACCGCAACACCTTTCCGCAAGTCCGCGCGCACGCAGAATGGCCTCGATCTGCGCCACGACGTCCGCCGGGCTGGAGTCCGCGGAGTCGATCCGCACCGCGTCGTTTGCCGCCGCCAACGGCGCGTCCGCGCGGGTGCTGTCGATCCGGTCCCGCGTCTCTAGCAATTGGCGCACGCGTGCCAGGTCGATGCACTCGCCGTCCGCCCGGCGCTGCTCCCACTTTCGCAGGGCCCGGATCTCCAGCGGCGCATCCAGGTAGACCTTCAACTCCGCTTCCGGCCACACCACGGTGCCGATGTCGCGCCCTATGGCCACCACGCCGCCCTTCCCGATCACCCGCCGCTGTTCACCCAGCAAATGAGCCCGAACCTCTGGTAGACGCGACACATCAGACACGATCGCTTCTACCGCGGCGCTGTAGACACCCTCGGTCACGTCTTCGCCTCCGGATAGCACGCCGGTGTAATAGGCCCCGTCAGTCTCTGGACGGAACGCCAGATCGAGCTTGGCAATTGCCGGCAAAACCTCGTCAGCGTTCGCCGGATCGGCCCCCGCTCGCAGCGCCGCCAGCGCCGCCGCTCGGTAGAACAGCCCACTATCCAGGGACAGATAGCCGCGCCGCTCGGCCAGCAACTGCCCCACCGTGCTCTTTCCGGAACCCACCGGGCCATCGATCGTGATTACCGGCGCAGGCATCAGACGCACCAAACCCACAAACACCCCTGGGGACGGATTGCCAGTATAGAAACAGCACCCGCACAGACATCCGGTGCCCAACGGAGCCTGTGACGGGCTCATGTCTCGGCTGGCTGCGCGGGTAGCCTGGCCCGCGGTTGGGCCATTTGCTCGCGTGCCGTCGCCAGTCACCTCGCCATCTGTCGCCTACACTCGGAACATGTCCCGTTACTCGACTCACCGCCCGTGCCTGCCGTAACCGTCGCTGACGCCATTGCCGCCTTCCTTGCCCGGCAAGGCGTCCGCCGCGCCTACGGGGTCACCGGCGGCGAGATGCTGCCGGTGCTCGACGCCCTCCAGCGCCATGGTGTCGAATTCATCCTGACCCACCACGAGGCGGCCGCCGCCTACATGGCCGACACCGAAGGCCAGCTGACCGGCCGGCCCGGCGTGTGCCTGAGCACCCTCGGCCCCGGCGCCGCCAACCTCTTCGCCGGCCTGGCCCAGGCCACCCTCGAGCGTTCGCCGGTCCTCGGCATCACGGCGGACGTCACGCCTGACGAAGCCGCCGGCCAGCGGCATCAGGTTTACAACATTCCCGGCGCCATGGCCCCCGCGGTGAAATACACCGCCCGCGTCAGCCCGGACAACCTGACGACGGTCCTCCCGGCGGCCTGGTCGGCGGCCGTGGGCGGCATGCCCGGCGCGGCTCATCTCGCCGTTGCCAGCTCCACCGCCACGCTCCCAGCCTCCGCAGTGCCTGACCCATCCTGGAACGGCGCGGCGCCCCCGTCATTCATCCCACCTGAGCTACACGAAGTCGAGGCTCGCCTGGCCCAAGCCATCCGTCCCGTCGCCGTCCTCGGCCTCGAAGCGCGTACGCCGCCCATCGCGAAACACTTCGCCCGCCTGGCAGGCACGGCCGACATTCCCGTCGTTACCCAGGTCAAGGCCCGCGGCTGGTTTCCGGGCAACCACCCGCTCCACGCCGGCACCCTGGCCTCGTACGGTTCGCGCGGCGTTGTTGATCTCATCGGCGGCGCCGATTTGGTGCTGGGCGTCGGCTTGGACGGCGTTGACCTCATCTGGCCCTGGGACGGCCCGGCCGGCTTCAACCTCACCGCCTACGACATGCCAGACGGCTCGCTGCCTCACACCCCGGTCGTCGGCGATGTGGCCGCCATGCTGGAGCGCCTGGCGGTGGTTGGCCGCCCTGACTGCCGCACGGACGGCGCGGCGCGCGCCGCCAAAGCCCGGCAGGCGGCTCGCCAGGATCTCCAGGCCGGGTCGGCCGGTACCGATCACCCGGCCGACGCCCCGTCCGACGGTATCGCCGTCGACCCGCTCTTCCAGGCCATTCGCGCTGTCGCCCCGGCTGACACGGCCCTGGTCTCGGATGTCGGCATGCACAAGCTCTATCTCGCCCAGTATTGGGACGCCCCCGCGCCCGACACCTACTTCGTGGCCAACGGCCTATCCGGCATGGGCTGGGCGCTGCCCAGTGCAATTTCAATCAAGCTGGCGCGTCCCGACCAGCCGGCCCTGGCCGTCACCGGCGACGGCGGCGCGCTCATGTTCGCCGGCGAACTCGGCACCCTGGCCCGGCTGCGACCGCCCGGCCTCGTTTACCTGGTACTCGTTGACGCGTCGCTCGCCCTCATCCGCCTCAAAGCCGAAGAGCTCGAACACGACCCGCTGCCCAATGACTTTGCTCCGCCCGACTTCGTCGCCCTGGCCCGAAGTTTCGGCCTCAGGGCGGAGCGTGTGGATTCCCCAGAGGGCGCCGCTACAGTGGTACGTGACGGCCTTGCGGCCGCGGAGCCACTCGTTATC
>WTFW01000085.1 GCA_011523785.1 Chloroflexota bacterium
GCCTGAAGAAGGTGCTCCAGCGCATCGACGAAGGCCAGATCACCCTCCACGCCCGCGACACCACCGAACCATCGCCCCTCGCCCACGAGATCCTCAACGGCCGCCCCTACACTTTCCTCGACGACGCTCCCCTCGAAGAGCGCCGCTCACGCGCTGTCGCCACCCGCCGCGCTCTCCCCGAGAGCGCCCGCGACCTCGGCCGCCTCGACCCGGCCGCCATCGAGCGGGTCGTCGACGAGGCCTGGCCTCAGCCCCGCGACGCCGAGGAAGTCCACGACGCGCTCCTCAGCCTCGTCGCGATCGACGCCACCGCAGTCGCCAACTGGAAGCGCTGGCTCGACGATCTGAAAGACCACGGCCGTACCGCCATGTGCGAGATCGACGGACGCACCCTCTGGTTCGCCGCCGAAAACGTGGACGTCATCGGCGCACTCTTCGGTGCTGATGCCGTGCCCAGCCTGGCACTCCCGCCCGGTGCGGCAACCCAGGTGGCCGATCGCGAAGAAGCGCGCCGCCTGCTGCTGCGCGGGCACACCGAGGTCTGCGGGCCAACCACTCCAGATGAGCTGGCAAGCCGCTGCGGCCTGACTCCCAAGGACGTCGCCCGCGGCCTGATGCAACTCCAGGTCAGCGGCTTCATCCTCCCCGGACACTTCCGCGATCCCACCATCGAGGACGTCTGCGACCGGCGCCTGCTGGCCCGCATCCACCGCCTTACCCTCGATCGCCTGCGCCGCGAAATCGAGCCCGTCGCCGTCCGCGATTTCATGCGCTTCCTCATTCGCTGGCAACATGCCGCCCCCGGCCACACCCTCTACGGCAAGACCGGCTTGCGGCGCGCCATCCAGCGCCTGCAGGGCTTCGAAGTCCCGGCCGCCGCCTGGGAGGGCGCGGTGCTCCCCGCCCGCGTCCGCGGCTTCCGGACCCAGTGGCTGGACGAGCTCTGCCTCGCCGGCGACGTCGTCTGGGGCCGACTCAGCGAACGAAACGCCGATCCCGAGCGCCGCAGCGCCCCGGCGACCCGTGCCACCCCGGTCACCCTCGGCCTCCGCGGTGACTTCGACCTGCTCCTCCAGGCCGCCCGCTGGCGCAATGGCGGCGCGGATTCAGAGAGCAAGCCGCCCGAACTCGCCGGCGCCGCCCGCTCCATCGACGCGCTCCTACAAGAAAGCGGCGCCCTCTTCTTCGAGCAGATCGTCATGCGCACCCGGCGCCTGGCCGCCGACGTCGAGGACGGCCTGCGCGACCTGATCGCCGCCGGGCGCGTCACGTCCGACGGTTACGAGGGCCTCCGCGCCATCGCCTCCGGCTGGTCCAGCACCGGCCGCCGCCGCTGGCGCCACACCCGCCGCGCCGGGCGCTTCGCCGTCGGCGGTCCCCCGGGCCGCTGGTCGACCCTCCGGCCGCCCGCTGCCGGCATCGACGCCGACGAGGTAGCCGAAGCCGTCGCCGCCACCCTCCTCGACCGCTACGGCGTCGTTTTCCGCGATGTCGTTCGCCGCGAGAGCTTTCGCCTTCCCTGGCGCGATGTCCTCCGAGCGCTGCGACGCCTCGAAGCCCGCGGCGAGGTCCGCGGCGGCCGCTTCGTCGCCGGCTTCGCCGGCGAACAGTTCGCTCTCCCCGACGCCGTCAACGCCCTTCGCCGTGCACGCCGCGATCAGGGCTCTAGCGAGACCCTCCGCCTGGCCGCCGTCGATCCCCTCAACCTCACCGGCGTCATCACCCCCGACGCCCGCGTCCCGGCCCAACCCGGCCGCCAAATCACCCTGATCGACGCCTGGCCCTCACCCCCCGACGCCGGCGCCGCCGAAACCGCCGCCAGCTAGGTCTTAGTGGTGATGCCCATTCGCGTAATGCGCCGTCAGCAGGTCCTCGCCCCAATCGCCCGCGTAGCTCCGCATGACCGAGTGAATGTGGTTCGCCTCGTTCTGGGTGTTGTCGTACTCGATCACGAAGGAGGGCCCGACTAGCGCGTAGTAGTGCCCCGCGCCGCGGGCTTCCGGACCGGCCCACAGGAACCGCACGCCGTTCAGTCCGTCCCGCTCGATCTTGCGCCACTCGTTGGCCGCCAGGTCCGCGGTTTTCCGCTCGACATAGTGTCGAAGCAGCCCAATCAATCCGTCCCGCTGCCCGTCCCGCAACTCCGCCAGCGTGATTCCCCCACCGGGGATCTCGTCAGGGTCGGCAACCCGATAGTTCTTCGTCAGGATGTCGTCCGGCGCGGTCGGATCCACGATCGCCAACGCCTTCTGCTCCGCGTCCAGCCGACCCAGTAGCTCGCGCGCCAGGTCCTCCTCCTCGGGCAAGGTCCGCAGTCCCTTGTGCTCGCCGTGCCGAACCTCCGCAGGATTCGCTCCCAGGAACAGCGGCAGCACCGACACGTAGGCATTGGCAATCACCGTGGCATGAATCCCAATGTGATGTCCGCCGGCCCGCCACCCCCAGGGCTCCTCGCCGCCCGGGTCCCCGAACACGCTGAAGTAGTAAATCTCCGGATCCCGCAGCCAGTGCATCCGCGTGTTCTGGATGCCCTCCCACTCGTCCAGGATGGCTTCCAGCTCGATGATTGCCCTGGCCTTCTCTGCACCTTGAGAACTCAGCGCGGTATTCATCATTCGGAACGCCGCCGCACGCTGCGATGTCGTCATTTCCTTCAGCCGCAGGCCGTTGCGTGCCACTGGCGTGTAGTGCCACAGGTACCGCTCGCCGCCCTTGAATGGAAACGTCGCAACGTCCCGCTGAGCGGCGTCCAGCGAAGCAACGAACGCCTGAGCCGCATCGGCCATCTCGGCGGCAACGGCTACGGCGCGCGAGGCCGTGCTGATGTCCGTCGTTGTCATCGGGTCACGCTCCCTCTCGCCGCCGCCGGCTCGCTACCAGTCATACAGGTCCAGTATCCAACGCTGCAGCGGCGAAAGCTTGCGGCAGCGCTCGGCGCAGTACTCCACGAAGTCGGCCGAGTGCGCCTCTGGCGGCAACGGTCCATCGATCCACGCGTGCAGCGCCCTGTACCTCAGCAAGTCCGCCCGCGGGTGATCTGGCGCGAACCCGCGCGGTACCCGCTTGTAGTGCTCCCCGCCCACCTCGCCGCCTGCCGCTCGCACCTGCGCAAGCGCGCCTTCCAGCGCCGCCCCGCGACGATCGTCCGCCACCGCTGCTCGAAAGGCCTGCAACGGTTCCTTGTCAAACCGATACCGTCCGGCCCCAACCTTCAGGCGATCCGGCTCCAACCGCAGAAAGTAGCCCGGGCAGTCCCGGCTGTGCCGATTCCCCTGCCAGAACCACATGTCGAAGTGGCTTTTGTAGGGCCGCTTGTCCCGGCTGAACCGGGTGTCGCGATGGATGCGAAATATCGACCCGCTTACTCGCGGCTCGGCGTGAATCCCCGGCGCGAACTCCGACAGCGCCATGCCCATCGCCACGACAAACAGCCGCCCGGGCCCCAGCAGCCGCTCGTCAAATCCGCGCCGGTTGGCCTCGAACCAGGGCTTGTTGTTGTTGTCAGCAAGGTCTCGGAGAAAGTCAAGACCTTCGGGCGGGAACCCCGCGAAGGAATCCGACATCCAGAATCTCCGGGAGCCCGCCTTGAGTCACGTTACCAACTCCGATCACGGTTCAGCCTCTGACGCCGTCGATCGTTTCTCAAGCGTTTCAGGGACAAAAAAGCCGAAGGTCAGCGCTCCACACAACCCGAGCGCAGCCACGAAAAACGGGGCCAGCATCAGGCCAAACAGGTCGGCCACACCGCCCACCACCACCGGCCCGCCCATTTCGCCTATCCCCCCAACTAGGCGCCAAATCGCCAGGAACTCGCCCGGCCGCTCCGACGGCGTGTAGTCGGTCCCCAGGGTGAGCATCGAGCCTGACCCGATTCCATTAGAGAACCCGATCAGGAGCCCGATCAGGACGAGCCCCGTAAAGTCCCGAGCCTGGCTCAATAGCGCCATCGATGCACTGAACAACGCAAACGACGGAACAATGGCGAACTTCCGGCCGAAGTGATCCATCAAGTAGCCAGCCAGCGGAAAAAGCGTCATGTCGATGGCCGCCGAGGCGCTAACGGCCAATCCGATCTCCTGCTCGTTCAACCCCAGCGCAAACGCGCCATACAACGGCAACACGACCGGCCGGCCGGAGCGGATGGATTGGGCGAAGATGTGACCGGTTCCGGCCCTGAGCAGGATGCTTCGACGTGCCTGCAGGGTGGCTCCAAGCCCACGAAGCAAGCTCACGGCCGACTGACTGCTCCGCCTATCGCTGTCGGGCGCGTCCCGGTAGGCCACCGCCGGAAGCAGGCTAACGGCCATGCACGCGCCGGCGATCAGGAACATCGCTTCGTAACCCAGCGTGCTGGCCATGGTTCCGCCGAGTCCGGGTCCGATGAACATGCCGATACGGTTCGTTCCACCGAAGAGCGACATGATGCGCCCGCGCTGGTGTCGCGGGGTCACGCGCCGCATGTACTGCATGCGCGACAACGCCCACAGCCCCATCCCGGCGCCCATCAGCAGCCGGGCAACCACCAGTACCGAGTACGGGGGCGAAAGCGCGAGCACCATCACGGCCCCGGCCATAACCGCCAGGCCCGCGGTCTGGCCCATCCACTCCGATATCCGATTCAGAAGCAGCCCCGCTGGCAGTGTCCACAGCAGCGTGCCCAGAGCCGCCATCCCCACGGCCAGACCGACCAGCGTGATGTTCTCCTGGCCGGTCGCGGGATCCCGGACCAGGTCGGCGACGAACAACGGCAGCGTGGGCACCAGCATGCCGGTGGCGACCGAGCTGAGGAAGGCCGGAAGATAGACGCGCGGAACCAGCGACGTCAGGGTGTTGAGCGCGCCCGTGGGTTGCACGAGCGCGCATGCTAAGACACAACGCTTGGCTCGAACGTGGACAATGAGGAAAGCAGTCGTGCCTTAGGGGAATTCAATGCAGGCTATTCGCGTCAACCAGCCGGGCGGACCCGACGCCCTTTCGTACGAGTCCATCGCCGACCCCAGTCCGGCCGCCGACGAGGCGGTCATCCGAATTGAGGCCATAGGCGTCAACTACATCGACACCTATCAGCGCAGCGGCCTGTATCCGCTTGATCCGCCGTTCACCCTGGGCATGGAAGGCGCCGGCGTCGTCGAGGCTGTCGGGTCCGATGTCAGCGGCCTTGCGGCTGGCGACCGCGTCGCCCACGCCATGCACCTGGGCTCCTACGCCGAGCTTCAGGCGGTCCCGGCCGCCCAGCTCATCAAGCTGCCCGACGCCATCGACACCCGCCAGGCCGCGGCCGCGATGCTCCAGGGCATGACCGCCCACTACCTGGCCCACAGCACCTATCCGCTGGCCGCCGGGCACACGGCCGTCGTGCACGCTGGCGCCGGCGGCGTGGGACGCCTGCTGAGCCAGATGGCCAAGCGCGCCGGGGCCCGCGTCATTGCCACCGCCGGAACCCCCGCCAAGGCCGAAATCGCCGCCGCGGCCGGCGCTGACGACGTGATCATCTACACCGCGGCCGACTTTCTGGACGAGGTTCGCCGCCTGACCGACGGCGCCGGCGTCGAGGTCGTATACGACGGCGTAGGCGCTGCCACCTACGAACGCAGCTTCGACTGCCTCAAGCCGCGCGGTCTGCTAGCTCTCTACGGCGCGTCCAGCGGCCCGGTGCCGGAGCTGAACCCGCAGATCCTCAACGCCAAGGGTTCGCTCTTCCTTACCCGTCCCAGCCTGGGCCACTACACGCTCACGCGCG
>WTFW01000183.1:0-2286 GCA_011523785.1 Chloroflexota bacterium
GCGGGCGACGGTTCCGGCCGGGTCGCTGAATGTGATGGGCGGAGCCGACCAGGAGTTGGGCGCGGCAGGCGCGAAGATCTACGGGTCGTTTGGCGGCGGCGCGCGGTTTGTGGTGGTGCTGTTTGATGTGGCGACCGGTGCGCTGCGGGCGGTGATCGAGGCCGGGCGGCTGGGTGAACTGCGGACGGGGGCGGCCAGCGGGATTTCGAGCAAGTACCTGGCAAAGTCGGGCAGCCAGGTCGTCGGGTTGATTGGCAGTGGTCGTCAGGCGCGGACGCAGCTGGAGGCGTTAAGCGGGGTTCACGACCTAGCGGAGGCGCGGGTGTATTCGCGGAATCCGGCGAATGTGGAGAATTATGTCAAGACGATGCGCGACCGAGTTGGCACGGAACTGGTTGCCTGTGGGTCAGCGGCGGAGGCGGTGCGGGGGGCGGACATCGTGGTGACGGCGACGACCGCCGCGGGACCGGTGCTGCTGGCGGACGATCTGGAACCCGGGATGCACGTGGTGGCGATGGGGAGTAACAACCCGGTGCATGGCGAAGTGGACGCGGCTGCGGTGGCGCGTGTGGATCGGGTGTTCGTGGACGACCTGGACGGGGCGCACGTGGAGGGCGGCGATTTGATGGCGGCGGAGCGGGCCGGGGTGTTGCAGTGGGGGCAGGTGATCGAGCTCGGGCAGGTGGTGGCCGGACGGGTGGCGGGTCGCACGTCGGACGACGAGATCACGTTGTTTGCCTCGCAGGGGATCGCGCTGTGGGATATCGCGATGGCGCAGGCCGTGGTGGAACGGGCGGAGGCTGCGGGACGGGGCACGCAGGTTCCGTAGGCGCCGCCGGCGCTAGTATTGAGTCACTCCCCGGTACGAGCGGCGCATGAACCGTCCCGCAGGCATCGAGACCGAATACGGGCTCAACTGCGAGGGCTTTGCGGGCGAACCTGATTTCGCCTACGAGGCTGCTCGACTGATCCAGGCGGCGCCGGTGGCGGGCGCGTTTCGCGGCTGGGACTACGTAGGCGAGGACCCCTACCGGGACCTGCGAGGCGGGCGGGCGGAACGGTTGGAGCGGGACCCGCGCGATCTGACGGGCTCGACGGACCGCAGCAGCCGGATGTCGCGCGACGAGTTGCTGTCGAACACGGTGCTGCTCAACGGGGCGCGGCTATACAACGACCACAATCATCCAGAGTACTGCACGGACGTGTGCCTGACGCTGAAGGACCTGGTGGCGCAGGACAAGGCGGGCGAGCGGGTGATGTTCGCGGCCGAGTCGGCGCGGAACGCGATGCTGGGATACGGCCAGATTCGACTGCTGAAGAACAACACGGACTATCACGGCCGCAGCTATGGCTGCCACGAGAACTACCTGACGTCGCGGCGCATTCCTACGGACGATCTGATCCGGGTGACGGTGCCGTTCCTGGCGACGCGGCAGGTGTTTGCGGGAGCGGGTCGGGTTGGGATCGAGGGTGGCGACCCGTTGCAGTTGCAGATGTCGCAGCGGGCGGACTTCTTCGAGGAAGTGACCGGGATCAACACGACGGCGCGGCGTCCGATCTTCAACACGCGGGACGAGCCGCACGCGGACGCGGGAAAATACCGGCGGCTGCACGTGATCGCAGGCGACGCGAACCGCAGCGAATGGGCGACGGCGATGAAGGTGGGGACCATGGCGCTGACGCTGGACCTGGCGATGGAGGGTTGGCGTCCGTCGGAGCGGCTGACTGATCCCGTGCGGGCGGTACGCCAGGTGTCGCACGACCTGGATTGCGGCAGTGTCGTGGACCTGGAGCGGGGCGGACCGGTTTCGGCGCTGGACGTGCAGGGGTGGTACTGCGAGGCGGCGCAGCGCTACCGGGGGCGGGACACGGAGACGACGTGCGTGCTGGATGAGTGGGCGGCAGTGCTGGACGACCTGGGACGAGACCGGTCGTTGGCAGCGGATCGGGTGGACTGGGTGGCGAAGGAGCGCCTGATCGCCGAAATGCGGGAGGACTTTGGGCCCGAATGGAAGGACGAGGACGCGCGGCGGGTGGACCTGGGGTACCACGTATTGGATCCGGAATGGTGCATCTACGACATGCTGGTGGACGAAGGACGCATGCGGCGGATCGTGAGCGATGCGGACATCGAGCGAGCGCTCACGGCGCCGCCCACAGGGACACGGGCGGCGGTGCGCGGGGACGTGCTGCGGCGGTTTGGCGATGACATCAGCGCGGTGGAATGGGACCGGGTGGTGTTTCGTCGAAACGGATATGACGTGACACTGCGATTCGACGACGTTG
>WTFW01000183.1:2386-5739 GCA_011523785.1 Chloroflexota bacterium
TTCGGGCTGATCGATCCGGCGCCGCGGGAGTGGGACGAGGAGCCGGGGAACGGCGGGCACCTGTTCAACGGGGCGCGGCTGTACCTGGATTCGGGGCACATCGAGTACGCCTCGGCGGAGTGCCGGACGCTGCGGGACATCGTGGAGCAGGAAAACGCGGCGTCAGCCGTGTTGCTGGACACGGTGGAACGCCAGGAGATGAACCGGAAGCTGTTCTTCATCAAGAACAACACGGACCACCTGGGGAACACCTTCGGCTACCACGAGAACTACTCGATCGTGACGAGTCCGCGAAGCCGCGAACTGGTGCTGGGCTTGCTGCCGTTCCTGACGACGCGGCAGCTGTATGCGGGGGCGGGGATGACGCTGAACCCGAAGGAGGCGGGCGGGCGGCTGCCGTTTCACATGTCCCAGCGGGCGGCGTTCGTGTCGGTGGACGTGAGCCACCGGGTGCGGTTTGGGGGGCGGCCGATCATCAACCTGCGGGACGAACCGCTGAGCGAGCGGACGGGGCTACGGCGGCTGCACGTGGTGGTTGGCGACGCGAACCAGTCGCAGTACGCAACGGCCCTGAAGGTGGGGACCACGGCGCTGGTGGCGCAGCTGCTGGCGGCGGGGTGGAATCCGGAGCTGTACCTGGACGAGGCGGTTCGGTCGATCAAGTCGATTTCGCGGAATCCGGGCGGGCCGTGGCCGGTGGAACTGGTGGACGGTCGGACGATTTCGGCGATCGACGTGCAGCGGGTCTACCTGGCGGCTGCGACGTCGGCGTTTGCCGGTCGCGATGCCGATACGGACTGGACGCTGGCGGCGTGGAGCGAGTGCCTGGACGGGCTGGAATCGGACCCGGAATGCCTGATTGGCAAAGTGGACTGGGTGACGAAGCTAGCCGAACTGCGCGACTACGCCGACGACTCCCCGGAAGGCTGGGCGGACCCGGACCTGGTGAAGCTGGACCTGGCGTACCACCACGTGGACCCGACGGTGAGCCTGTTCAGTGAGTTGCAGCGGCGGGGGCTTATGTACAGGCTGGTCTCGGGTCCGGTGAATCCGCTGGCGATACCGGAGGGGACTCGAGCCGGGGCGCGGGGGCGGATCGTGCGGGCGCTCTCGGAGGCGCGGGCGGACTCGCACATCGACTGGAAGGACATCCAGCACAACCTGGGCGCCCTGGCGAGCTGGGAAAACCAGCTGTACCTGGTGTACCAGTACATCGAACACTGGCGGGAACTGGACGAGTTTGGCGGCTGGTCGTTCGTGCCGTACCTGGTGGACTGGGACGGGATTGGGGTGCGGGGACGGATTTTTGAGATGCCGGATCCGTTTGAGACGTATGAGGACGAGGCGGAGGAGTTTGCGGGGGCGGTGGAGGGGTACCTAGGAGGCTAGAGCCGCACGTGGTCACCGGATCGCCAACGGGCAGCGCACACCTGGACGAAGACAGGGTCGTGCTCGAAACATCTGCAGTCTTTGGCGGTCACACTCCGGGATATCATTGACGTGGGCTGCGAACGGAAGTGAGGGCTTCGCGTTGGCTACAGAGAGCCGCATCGCTGACGGCGATGTCACTGTGACGGCGTCCGAGTTCGAGGCCGCCTGCCTGAAGCTGATGGACGAAGTGACAGAAGGCGGTCGGGAGGTCGTGATCACCAGAGGAGGTCGACCGGTCGCTCGGCTGGTGTCCTGCCAAGAAGAGTCGTCGCTGGCCTTTGGCCGCAACCGGGACAACATCGAGATTCACGGCGACATCGTGTCGCCTATGCCCGCCGAGTGGTTTGAGGACCCTGACTACTCCGACGATGGGCTATTTCAGTTCTCGTAGACACCCACGTCCTCTTGTGGCACGAGCGGGGTAGTCGGAGTCTCGGCACGCGAACGCGGCGTCGGTTCGCCCGGGGAATCCGCGAAGGACTCGTCGCCGTTTCCACCATCTCGTTCTGGGAAGTGGGTATGCGGCTCGAAAAGCAACAGCTGGGATTCGACCTTGATCTGGATGGGTGGCGTCAAGACTTGCTGGCGAAGGGCTGATCGAGATTCCGGTGAGCGGTGCCATCGCGGTTCGCGCCAGCCGGCTGGCGCATATGCATGGCGACCCGGCTGATCGGATCATCGTGGCCACGGCCCTTGAACGTGGTCATGAACTGATCACCGCGGACCAGCGGATTCTCGACTGGGAAGGGACACTGCGTCGGCTGCCGGCTACCGAATAGGGCAGCAAGAGACGTTTAGCAAAGTGGGCGGGAAACGGGGCTGCATTGTCTGACCGCGAGTTCGACCACGTGACCTCGGTCCACTATCACGAGACTGATCCTGGGACTACGTGGACGAAGGACGCGACGCCAGCGATTGAGTTCAACTCGTTGGTTCCCGCCAGCGGCGTATTGACGCCGAATGTGGTGGCTTTGGCCGGGGGCGGGTACCGGATGTACTACACGGGTTTTGCGCCCGGCGTTACGAAGAACGAACACCTTGGACACATCCTGAGCGCCTCTTCGGTGGACGGGTCGGCGTGGACGCTCGACGACGGTGTGCGCATTGCCGTGCATGGCCCGCACGCCAGCCAGCGCACGCTGTGCCCGGATGTGGTTCCGATTCCGGGCGGCGGGTATCGCATGTACTACGAGGCGCGGAGGCCGGATGCTCCCACGGTAATTTTGAGCGCGACGTCAGCGGACGGGGTGGACTGGGAGCTGGAAGACGGGGTGAGGATCGGCGACGGCGAGTGGTCCTACGGGTCGCCGCGCTGCGTGTACTTCCCGACCGATCGGGGGCTGGTCTACCGGCTCTATTTTCACCACTACTCCTATCCGTTGACGTCGGGTCTGGACGCGCAGAATCACATTGTCAGCGCAGTGTCCCGAGACGGGCTGAACTTCGAGATTGAGCCCGGCGTGCGGATCGCCCAGGAGACTGAGCGGGAGACGTACGCGGTTTACGCTCCCGAAGTGATTCGCGTGGGCGACGGCAGCTTCCGGATGTTCTATGCCGGATGGGCCGAAGGTATCGACGGCGGCATCTTCACCGCGGTTTCGGACGACGGGATCGAGTGGACCAAGTCGCCGGAGCCGCTGCTGGACCTGGACAGCCGACTGGACCGCCGGATGGTGTCGGAACCGTGCGTGATGGAGTTACCGGATGGGCGGTTTCGGATGTTTTACGAGGCCCGGGACGCGGAGGGCCGAGCGCAGATCTTGGGCGCCACCTCGGGGTGAGGCGCGGGATAGACCCAACGGGACGCCAGGGTCGGAGTCGAGCAAAGCTCATGTTCCCGGACTGTGCGCATCGTATTGGTACGGCTGGGGCAGGGTAGAAGAATCCCCCAGCGCGAGCCGAGACTTTGTTCGGACTCACGC
>WTFW01000156.1 GCA_011523785.1 Chloroflexota bacterium
GCCAGTACCGGATAGACCGGGTGGAAGTACCGCATGGTCTTGAGAACGAACGCGCCAAACACCAAGACATTCAACCCGCACCAGGCCAGCGGCAGCGCCAGAACGTGCCCCCGAGTGCGCCACCCCACCACCGCCGCCAGGCCAGAGGCTGCCATCGCCGCCAGGCCGAACGCCGGGCCGGCGCCCCAGCGCACGATTTGTTCCAGCGGATAGAGCCAGGCGGTCGTGCCCGCCCACTGGATACCGGGCGGCCAGTCCAACGTGCCTGACTGGATGGCCTGCTGCTGGGCCAACGCATTGGCAAAGGCGGGGGCCAGTCGCCAGTCCCAGGGCCAGGGCGATGCGAACGCATAGGGCTGGAATAGGCGAAAGGCCAGCGCCGCAAGCACACCAAACGCGGCGAGGTGGGCGAGCCAGGCTGCTCGGCGTTCCCAGGCGTCGCCGAGCACGCCTTCGCGGACCGCCCGAAACGCCCACCACGCCGTAAACAGCGCCAGCAGCAGACCCGTGCTGAGCTTGCTGGCCATGGCCAGCCCGGCGGCGATACCCGCCAGCCCCAGGTTGCGCGCGTCCCGGGACTTCGAGTAGCGAACCAGTAGCCACAGCGTCAGCGTCGCGAAAAACGTGGCAAACGTGTCGACCGCGAAGAAATGCGCAATCTGAATCGAGTGCACGGCCAGCGCCAGCAGCGCCGCCGCCACGAGTGCTGGCCAGGGCCCCAGGAGCCGTCGGGCCAGGAGGTACACCACCAGTACCGTCCCCAGGTCGAACAGAGCCGAGAGTGCGCGACCGATCAGGTAGGCCTCGTCATATTCGGTGCGGCCTAGCGCCCTCGCCGCAGACTCCACCAGGAACAGCGGGAACGTCCCGTAGACAAAGAACGAGACATCGTGGTTGAACGGGTTCAGCGGCGAGCGGCTTGGATCGAAGTACGCCCACAGATGCGGCGCCGGCTGGATCTGCAGCAGCACCAGGCTGAGGAAGCGCTCGTCGGGGTGCAGGTGCTGCCCGTGGTCCCAGTCCAGGCCGACGAGACGCAGGGCCGTTCCCGTGGCTAGCACGGTGGCCAACGCGACCGCGTGCAGCGCGCGGGCTGTCGCAAGTTGACGCGCAGTCAGGGCGCGCACGTTGAACGCGCTCGACCGCAGCGCGGCGGCGCGGTCACTCATGGATGCCCGCTTGGGCGTCCTCCATCGGCCGCAAGGAAACATCGCCGCTGCGGATCTGCCGGCGATTGCCGGCCTCGTCGCGCAGGCGCAGCGCGCCGTCGGGCGCAAAGCCCTCAACCAGGCCGCGGGCGCACAGCGCTCCGCTGATCTCGACCTGGCGACCCAGCAGCGTCGACCGGCCAACCCACTCCGAGTAGACCGCGTCCCACGCGGCACCTTCGGCCGTTAGGCAATCCAGAATCTGGAGCACGCAGGCCGCCAGCAGGTCGTTACGGTCAAAGACCCGGGTCGCAAACGCCGCGATGGCCGTTGTGGCCTGTCCCTCGGCTCTGCCCGCCCCGCTCAAGGCGTTGAGCCCTACGCCGACCACGGCGGCGTCCTTGTACGTTTCCACGAGCACGCCCCCGGCCTTAGCCTCCGCGAACATCAGGTCGTTCGGCCATTTGATGGACGCCGAGGCCCCCGTACAGTCCTGGATAGCGCGAACGGTCCCCATCACGGCCGCGACAGTGAGACGGCCAACTGGACCCGAGGATGCGACACCGTCGCGCACGATCACCGAGAACAGCAACCCGCCGGGCGTCGTAAGCCAACGGCGGCCCCGGCGACCGCGCCCCTGTGTCTGGTGTTCGGCCGCATAGACCGCGCCGTGCCGTGCGCCCGCTCGCAGTCCGTTCAGGGCATCGTTCTGAGTCGAGCTCGTTTCGTCTGACACCGTCACCGGCGCGTAGAGTCCCTGCGCGCACAGCCGCTTCCGGATCACCGAGGCCCGCAGCGGGGCCCAGAGAATCGCCGCGTCCGTCAACTGACCTCATGCATGCTCAGCGCCGTGTCCAGTCTCACCGACCCCTGGCGCTGGCGAAAGGCCAGGCGGCTCGCGCTCGGCGCACAAGACTCGCCTGCCCCGCGCGAACTCCCGACGAGAATCTCCGAACGGACCACGAATCGTTCACGGCGACGCAGTTCTTTGTGCCGCGCCTGTTTGACGGTATGCTTCCCGCTCAGGAATCGCGCCAGGCGCGGCGTATCACGGAGGACAGACTGTGGCGTATAGCGTAATTAGCCAGAAGTCCGGACACACGTATCACCTGCACTCGCGGGTGGTAACGCTGCGCGGCGGCCGTCAGCAGCGCATCTACTACTTCGCCAAGACTGTAGGCGAGGGGGCGGTTGACGAGATGCCCGAGGGCTACGTGGTGTCGGAAAACCCGCGCACCGGGCTTCCTCTTCTGAAGAAGGGCTGATTAGCCAGCCTCAGTTCGCGAATCCGACGAAGCAGATAGGTTCCAGGCACACCCAGCCGCGCTGCCGCGGCTGCCATTGGGCAACGGCGCTCGGCAAGCACCCGCCAAACCAGGGCTCCTGGCAGCAGGAGTTCCAGCGCAAAGCGATCCGCTTCCCATTCCCGGCGCCGGCGCTCGCCGCGCTCGGCGGCGTCCGGCGTCGTGCCCGCATGCAGCACCCAATGCCCAAGTTCGTGGGCCGCGCTGACGTTGCGGTCCACGGCGGGCAGCCGCACGTTGATGACGAGCGCCGGACGACCTCTACCAACGCTCGCCAGCAGCCCGCGGATTCCGAGGGGAAGCGGACGCCGGTAGACGCGAAGCGACGTTGCGGTTCGCGCCAGGTCGGCCGCGTCCAGGATCGGCGCGGAGGCCGGCAGGCCGCCCCGGCGCCGTAGGAGTGAGGCCGCCATCTGGATCTCTGGCAGCGTCCGGCGGCGCATCGTTGAAATACCATACAAAAAACGAACGGGTGGGTCCAGCCAGGGCCTGCGATCTTTGATTGCCCGCCGGCCACAGTCCCTTGCCGCCTCTCCGCCTACCATGCCCGCATGCGCCAGGACCCAGTCCCGATCCCGATTCCGCAGCGCGGTCAATGAACCCGGCCCTGATTGCCCAAGTCCGTCGACTTGACGGCGCCCCGCAGGTGCTGGTGGATCCCGACGAGTTGGTGGCCTATGGCTACGACGCGACCATGGGCTACCGGGGAACACCGGCTGCGGTAGTGATGGCCGAGACCGAAGCCCACGTCGTCGACGCGCTGGCCACCGCCAGGAAACAGGGCACTCCCTGTCTGGCGCGCGGCGGGGCCACCAGCCTGTCGGCGTCAGCAGTTCCGCCCGACGGGGCTCTGGTGATCGACACGAATCGAATGCGCCGGATCACGGGTTTCGACGAAGAACGGCGGCGCGCCACAGTCGAGCCCGGCGTCGTCACGCGCGACTTCCGTGACTACGCCGCCGCTCGCGGCCTGTTCTATGCGCCCGACCCGTCGTCGGAAGCGGCCGCCACGATCGGCGGCAATGTGGCCACCAACGCTGGCGGGCCGTACGCCTACAAGTACGGCGTCACGCGTGACGCTGTCACTGGTCTGCGCGTCGCCACGCCGCGCCACGGTCTGCTGAGCTTGACGCGCGGAACGGACGATGGCGTGATCGATTTGATCATTGGCTCCGAAGGCACGCTGGGCATCGTGACCGAAGTCTCGTTGCAGTTACGTCCGCTGCCGTCGCACCGGAGCGTGCGCGCGGCCAGCTTTCCCGATGGCGAATCCGCGCTTCGAGTAGTGGCGCAGATCATGGAAAGCGGAATCACCCCGGCCAAGCTCGAGTTCCTCGACGACATCACCGTCGAGTCGCTGGAGCGCTCCCGCCCCTGGGGATTCCCGCGCGATGCCGGTGGTCTGCTGCTCGTTGAGCTTGATGGCGAAAAAGCGGAAGTGCACGAAGAGACAGATGCGCTGGATGCGTTGCTCAGATCCGCGGGCGGGGGGATGGACAGCGTGGATCCCATCCGAGCCGAGCGCTGGTGGGAGGCCCGGCGCGGCATCACCGCCTCTTTGGCCCGCATTCGGCCCGCCAAGATCGGCGAGGACATCTGCGTGCCGTATTCGCAACTGGCGCCCACGTTCGCGGCCATCAAGCAGGCCGCGGACGACGCCGACGTGGTGGTGGCCATATTCGGCCACGCAGCCGACGGCACGCTGCACCCCAACATGCTCTACGACCCGACGGATGAGGAAGAGCGAGACAGAGCGTTCAGCCTGTTGCCCATCGTGGCCGACGCCGGGCTGGCCGCAGGCGGAATCCTCTCGGGCGAGCATGGCCTGGGTCGGGTGAAACAGCCATTCATCGACCGTGCCTACGACCCGCCGACGCTGGACGCCATGCGCCGTATCAAGCGCGCGTTCGATCCCGACAACATCATGAACCCCGGCGCCATGTGGCCGACCGGGCCGATGGAAGCCCACCCGTAGGTCACGCCGAAACCCGACGAGGGGCCGCGGCAGTCGCCGCGGCCCCTCGTTTTGCCCGTTGCGGACGGGCGGGTTGGCTCTACGAAGCCTCGACCGGGTAGGTCTCTTCGCCGTGTTCCGGCATGTCGAGACCGCTCATCTCCTCCTCGGGCGACGCTCGCAGGCCCATGGTGGCCTTGAGCACGTTGAAGAGCAGCAGTCCGGTGCCCAGCGCCCAGAGGACCGCCACCACGGCGGCGATCAACTGCGCGACGAACTGGACGCCGTTACCGGCAATGAAGCCGCTGACGCCGTACGTGCCGTCGGCAAAGATGCCGACCGCCAGCAGGCCCCAGACCCCGGCGACGCCGTGAACCGACGAGGCGCCAATCGGGTCATCGATCTTCAGCTTGGTGTCGATGAACCATACGCCGGCCAGCATGACGATCGCGCCGACCGCGCCAACCACCACCGCGGCCCAGGGCGCGATGAACGCGCAGGGGGCGGTGACGGCCACGAGGCCGGCCAGCGAGCCGTTGGCCGTATCGGCCGCGCTGATCTTGCCGCGCTGCACCAGCCGGATGTAGGCGGCCGTGACCGCGCCGGTGGCGCCGGCCAGGAAAGTGTTGGCAATGATGACCGCGATGCGCGGGTCGTTGCCGTTGACGGTGCTGCCGGCGTTGAAGCCAAACCAGCCGAAGAACAGGATGAACGTCCCAATGACCACGTAGACCATGTTGTGGCCCTTGAGCACTCGTACCTCGCCGTTCGGTCCGTACTTGCCCATGCGCGCGCCCACGGTGTAGGCGCCGGCCAGGGCCAGCATGCCGCCGATGGTGTGGACCACGCCGGAACCGGCGAAGTCCACGGCCGCGGCGCCGATCCAGCTTTCCAGCTGCTCGCCGCCCAGCCAGCCGCCGCCCCACATCCAGTGCCCGTAAATCGGGTACACCAGCGCGGTGACCAGGAAGCTGTAGGCCAGGTAGGCGGTGACCTTGGTGCGCTCCGCCACGGCGCCGGCCACGATCGTGGCCGTGGTCGCGGCGAAGACCATCTGGAAGAACCAGAACATCGCCGTCGAAACGTCGTAGGCCTGGTTGACCAGGAAGAACCCGGAGTAGCCGATAAAGGCGTTGCCCTGGTCAAGGCCGGGAAATGCGCCCGACCCGCCGAACATGAACGCGTAGCCGAAGGCCCAGAACGAAAGGCCACCGGCTGCGAAGTCCAGGATGTTCTTGGTCAGGTAGTTGACCGTGTTCTTCGCGCGGATCAGGCCGGCGCCCAGGAAGGCGAATCCGGCCTGCATGAAGAACACCAGGGCGCCCGACAGCAGCGTCCAGACAAACGTGAGGCCGACGGTCGGGTCGGCCTCCAGCGTGGCTTCGCCCGACGGATCCGCCTGGGCGAAAAGCAGGCTGCGAATCAGCATGAAGGCCGTGAGCGCCAGCAGCACGGCCGTCGCCGCGCGAACCGTAATGGCCCAACGGGGCGCGTCACGCGTCCAGAGAAGCGACATCGTTGCGTGTCTCCATCTAGAGAGAAAAGGGGTTGGATTCCGTGCCCGCGCGTCGTCGCCGGGAATCACCCATCGCCACGAGTCGTCGTCGGGCGCCTGCGCCGCACCTGCCGTGGCGGCACGTTGGGGGCGCGCGCCCCGCGGGGATTCATCCTCGATCCCCGCGCTCTGGACGTTACATAGGCTGGCTCGCTCTTTTGCGATCACACGGAAGTTGGGCAAGGGTAGCGCGCGAGAGTCAGAACTGTGAAACGCGGGCACCCGCGGACTGACCCATGGCGCCACCGTTTGCGGATTCTGAATCCAGCAAGGCCACAGCAGCACGAGGCGCTCGAGAACTACACTGGCCGCCGACTTGCCTGCAATTGCAGCAGCCTGACGCTATGCCAGTCGATATCACGATTCGAGGCGTTCCTGAGGCCCTGCGCGATAAGCTCGCCGCACGCGCCGCCTCAAGTGGCCGGTCGCTGGAGGGATTCCTGCGCGACGAACTGGAACGAATCGCGTCGCGACCTGCGATCTCCACGTGGCTGGCGGCTGTGCGGGACCGCAAGGCACGAACACAGACTCGCGTCAGCCCGGTCGATAATTTGCGCGATCGCGACGCGGACCGCGCCTGAGCGCACCCGCAGCCAGCCGCGACTCGTTCGCCTACATCACCAGGTTTTCGCCGCCGTCGACGCCGATTACGTTGCCGGTGATCCAGGCGGCGTCGGCCACGGTGAGGGCCGCGATGGCGCGGGCCACGTCGTCGGTGGTGGTGATGCGTCCGGCGGGATTCATGCGCCGCGCCTGGTCGACCATGGCCTGGTTGCCCGGAATCTTGCGCAGGGCGGGCGTGTCGGTGACGCCCGCGCGAATGGCGTTGGCGGAGATGCCGTGCGGCGCCAGTTCCACCGCCAGTTGCCGGATGTGCTGCTCCAGGCCGGCCTTGGCCGCGCCCACCGGGCCGTAGCTTGGCCAGATGGTCGAGGTGCCGGCGCTGGTCATCGCGTAGATGCGCGAGCCCGTGGTCATCAGGCCGCGCTCGACCAGATCCTGCGACCAGTAGACGAGCGTGTGGGCCATCAGGTCCAGGGTCATGTCCATCTGCTTGGCGGTGACGCCAGGCGTGTCGTCGTTGCCCACATAGGGCACCGTGGTGCCGAAGGCGATGGAGTGCAGCAGCACGCGGATCGGCGGCTCGCCGCCCTGCACGTCCTCCGTGATCGCATCCAGCACCTTGCTTCGGGCAGCCGGACTGCCGGCATTGACGTTGAAGAATCGCGCCTGGCGTCCCTGCGCCTCGATGTCCTGCTCAACCGCATCCGCGAGGTGCTGGGTGTTGCGCCGGTCGAAGTGCACGCCGACGACGTGCATGCCGCAGGCCGCCAGGTAGCGGGCCGTCGCGGCCCCGAATCCGCTGGATGCGCCCAGCACCAGCGCCCAGCCATCCAGCTGGGGATGCGGTTCTGCCATCAGGTCTCTCCGCGAATCGGACTGTTGGCATCCTAACCCGCGAGCCGGGTTGACGCGGCGCGAGCGCCTGCGCAGATTCATTCCATGGCTCCACACCGCATCGGGATCGTGGGCTGCGGCCGCCGCGGCCGCGCCTTTGCCGCTGCCATCGCGTCCCTGGATGCTGCCGCCCTGGCGCTTTGGGTAGACGACGATCCAGCAGCGGCCCGCGCTTGCGCCGCCGCATACGGCGGGGCCGTGGCCCCGAGTTGGACCGACGAGGCCCTCGATACGCTCATCAAGGCCAGCCCACGCCTGGACTCCGCAGTTCTCGCGGCCGCCGTGCGGGACGGCCTACGGGTGTTGATCGACCCACCGCTGGCCCGAGGCATCGTGGACGCGCGACGTGCGGTCCGCGCTGTTAAGAGCGTGCCGGGCGGGGTTGGCATGGGATTCGACTGGCGCTTCGAGCCGCTGGTGCGCCTGCTGCGCGTCCTGACGCCACGGCCCCTGTTTGCCCACGTCTCCTTGGCCGTCGATCCCGGCCCGCCGCAGGCTCCGGAGTCTGTTCGGGAAACCATGTGGACGACGCCTCACCACGCACTGGACCTGCTGGTGCATCTGTTCGACGGTCCGCCGGCGGAAGTCGTGGCTGACGGCGGCCCCCTGCCCGCCGAGCGGAATGAAAGCGCAACGTCCAGCGTTCCCCCTCGTGCCGACGCGCTGGTTGCCGACCTCTTCTTCGACCGCGAACGTCATGCCGCGATCACGGTTGGCGGCGGCGATGCGGACCCTGAACTCGGCCCCGTCGTGCTGGACTTGACCGACGGTGCAACCCGCGTCCGGATCTGGTCGAACTGGAGTGTCGCGGAAATCCTGCCGCTGGACGGCCGGTCCCCGGACCCACCGTCGCTGCCCGGCGTGCGGCTGGAGCGCGAAGGTCGGGCTCTCATGGCGCGAGCTGAGCCGGACGGCCAGGCGCTTCGTACTCTCGTGCAAGCCTTCATCGCCTCTGAGCCGGTTGACAATCGGTTGGCTGGCGCGGCCGACGGTGCGCGGGCCGTCGCAATTACCCGTGCCGTGCTGGCCGCCGCCGCGTCGGGTCGCACCCAGACCCTGAGCGCTGCCTGACATGCACCGGCTGGGCGTCTACGGCGGCACATTCGACCCGGTGCATCGCGGGCACCTTGCCGTCGCGCGCAGCGTGCTAGAGGCGTTCGACCTGGACCGCGTGCTCTTTATTCCAGCGCGCCAGTCGCCGCTGCGGGGCCCGCCGCTGGCCTCGGCTGGCGACCGACTGGCGATGGTCCGCCGCGCCATCGAGGGCGAGCCAAGCCTCGAAGGCTCGGCCATCGACGTCAAGAGGCCCGGGCCGTCGTACATGGTCGATACGCTGTTGGAACTAGGTTCCCAACGTCCAGCGGCCGAGCTGTTCCTGATCCTTGGCGCCGATGCCCTGGATGAACTTCCAGCCTGGCGCCAGGCTGGGCGGATTCTGGCGGCCGCGCAGATCATCGCGGTACCGCGGCCCGGACATTCCACGGAGATTGCGCGGAAGGTGCTGGCCTTGCACCCGCAAGCCGATGAACGAATTCACCTCCACCGTATGCCCCCGGTGGACATTTCGGCCTCCCGGATTCGCGCTCAGTGCGCCCGGGGGAAACCTGTCGACGCCTGGGTGCCGCGGGCTGTGGCCGATTACATCGCCGCCCACGGCTTGTACGCGAACCATGGGACCGAGTCGCGCGGGGCGATATGATTCAGCCGCCCGCAATCACTCCGGTTTGCTTCTGAGCCCAATCGAACTCGCGCGCCACATCGTGGATGCGGTGGCCGCGCGCGGTGCGGCGGATACCGTGCTGCTGGACATCCGCGGCCTGAGCGTGCTGGCGGACTACTTCGTCGTTACCACGGTGTCGAGTACGCCCCAAATGCGTGCCGTGCGCGACTTGCTGGACCGCGAGTTGAAAGGCGAGGCCGGGCGGCGGCCGATGATTGAAGGCGAGGCGGCGGATGCCTGGGTGCTGGCCGACTTCGGCGACGTTGTGGTTCACGTGTTTTCCGAGGACGGTCGGGCGTACTATCAATTGGAAGAGTTCTGGACGGAAGCGCCCGTCGTACTTCGGGTGCAGTAGGGTCGACGATGCGTGAATTCAAGATGCTCCTGCTGGGCGTGGGGCTTGCCTTTCCCGCCGGATTCGCGGCAGGCCTCGCGACCGCCTACGTCCTGACCTCGGAGCAGACCGCCAACTTCCGGCGTGAGGTCGCCCGCAAGGTGTTTGGCGTGGAACCCGGCGTCGACTTCGAGACGCTCCACCAGTAAGCGACGCGGTTCAGCGCCTGCACCGGCGGCCAATACCGCCTAGCTGTGCAGGCCCGCCACGGTGACCCCGTCGCCTCCCTCGTTCAGCGGCGCGGCGGCGTGCTGCCGAACCGACGGGTGCCCGGTCAGCACCTCGGCCACGACGGCCCGCAGCGCCCCGGTGCCCTTGCCGTGGATGATGCGCAAGGTCGCGGCGCCCTGGCGCAGCGCCTCGTCAACGCTGCGTTCCGCCATCTCGGCCGCTTCGTCGGCCCGCAGCCCGCGAATGTCAATCTCTTGCGTCCCGCCGCCACTCGGCGCCCTGGGGCGACGACGCGGTGGACGGGGCGACGCCGCAAATACGCGCTGAAGTCGCGCGCGGTCGAACGTGGCGCGAGCGCTGCCAATCGCGACCTCCACGGACGTATCCGTGATGCCGAGCACCAGGGCACGGCCGGTGAATCCGTCGGCCTCCACCTCATCCCCCACGCGAACCTCAAGCGGATCGCACGCGGTGGGTTCGTCTGGCGGAGGTGAGCCAGGGGTCAGCCGCTCCTCCGTTGCGGCCAAGCTTGCGCGCGCCGCGCGTCGATCGCCGGAGCGACCCGTGCGGGCCGCGCGCCTGGCTTCCTGCAAGACCTGGCGTGCGTCGCGCAGCAGCTCCCGGGCCTCACGCCGTGCATCGCGCAGCAGGGTGTCGCGGTCGCGCTCCAGTTCGTCGATCTGCTCGTCAAGCTCTCGCTGCGAATGTTCGGCGGCGCTCCGCGCCTGCGCATTCGCCGCGCGTTCGCGTTCCGCGGCCGCTCGTTCGCTTTGTGCGTCGACGATGGCGCGTTCCAGGTCCAGCGCCCCTTGCGACATGCGTGCGCGGGCGTCGTCGACAATCGCGGCGTCAATCCCCAGCCGGTCCGCGATCTCCAGGGCATTGCTTGACCCCGGAATGCCGAGTCGCAGGCGGTAGGTCGGGCGCAGGCTGGCCTGGTCGAACTCCACGCTGGCGTTGCGGGTCGAGGGGTGCGACGCGGCAAAGGCCTTGAGGGCCGGGTGATGGGTGGTGGCCACCACCGTTGCGCCGCGGTCGAGCAGCGCGGCGATGACCGCCTGGCCCAGCGCGGCGCCTTCGTCGGGGTCGGTCCCCGCGCCGATCTCATCCGCCAGCGCCAGCGCGCCGGGTCCGGCCGCCTCCACCATGGCCCGCAGGTTGCGCACATGCGAGGCAAACGTGCTGAGGCTGTGTTCGATGCTCTGCGCGTCCCCGATGTCGGCCACGACCCGCTCGAACACGGCCACCCGCGACCCCGGTTTCGCGGGGATATGCAGGCCGCAGGCCGCCATCAGGTGCAGCAGGCCCACCGTCTTCAGCGCCACCGTCTTGCCGCCGGTGTTGGCGCCGGTAATCACCAGCGCCCGCGCCTGCGCGCCGTCCAGGTGCACGTCAATGGGCACGGGCGTCTCCAGCAGCGGATGCCGAGCCGCTTGCAGGTCAAAGGACGTGTCCTCGCTCACGTCTGGCGCAATGGCGTTGGTGGCGTCGGCATAGCGCGCCACGGCCAGCGTCCGATCAAGGTCGGCCAGGGCCTGCACGGCGGCGTACAGACGTTCCCGTTCCGCCCCGACCGCCGCCGAAAGTTCGAGGAGGATGCGTTCGACTTCCTGGCGCTCGGCCACTTCCAGGGAGCGAATCTCGTTCCCCGCCTCAATGGCCGCCAGTGGTTCCATAAAGACGGTGAGGCCGCTGGCCGAGACGTCATGCACCACGCCGGGAAAGTCCCGCTGCCGTTCCCGCCGTACCGGCACGGTCAGCCGCCCGCGGCGCTCAGTGACCAGGCGTTCTCGCAGTACGTCCGCGGAAACCTGCTGGACCAGGCGTTCCAGCAGGCGTGTCAGCCGTCCGCGCGCCTGCTGGAGCAATCGCCGCAGCCGCTCCAACTCCGGCGAGGCCTCATCGCGCACCTCGGCCTCTTCGTTGATGGCCGCAGAAATCCGACTCTCCAGGTCCGGCGGATCGCTAGCGGCCTCCACCAGCGCCCAGAGCGCGGGCAGCTCGGCTGCCTGTCGCCCTACGGCCGCCACCGCCAGGCGGGTGGCGCGCAGGTGGTCATGCACGTCCAGCAGATCGGCGGGATCCAGCCGCGCGCCGCGCGCCGCCCGTTCGGCCCGGTCGCGCACGTCGCGCGCGCCGCCCACGGTGAACGATGGGCTGACTTCCAGGAACTGGCGGCCTTGCGCGGTCAATTCCAGCCGGGCGCTCACGGCTTGGCGATCAGCAACCGGTCGCAGCGCCAGCACCCCGGCCCGCGCGGCCGAGAACGAGGCGAAGCGGGCTACTCGCTCCAATACCGCTGGAAGCTCCAGCAAGTCGCGCGTCTGGCCGTCGGCGACGGTCGTGTGTAGGTCAGCACGCTCGGCGGACGTCGGCTGATCGGTTTGCTCGGTCACAGCAGCAAAGGTAGCCGCACTCCGCCAGGGCGCAATGGCTCGGTGCATCGTCAGATGTCGAGCCCGCCCAATTCAGCGGGCAGAACTCCCGCTAGCGGTCCCCGACGTCGAAGAGGAGTTGCGCGTCTATGCGTCCAGCCGAAACGGCGGGTACCGGTCGGTCACGCTCAGGAAGTAGGCGTTCACCCGCAGGTTCCAGCGGAGGATCCCCACCTGAAAGTCGAAGAGGGCGCGCGGGTAGGAGCCCAGGACCAGCACGGCAATCCAGCCAATCACGGCCGCAATGCCGGCCACGAACCCCAGGATCGAAAGCACGATGAGGTGCGGAAGGAGAAGCAATAGCTTGATCACGCCGCCGAGCAACGCCGCCAGCGCCAGCAGGCGAGAGCTTCGCTCCGGGTATTCGGCAACAACATCAACCGGGTAATCGTCCATCGGTTCGCCTCAGATCCTGGCTCGCGTGTATGGGACTCTAGCTAACGCAACGTACCCGTGAACCAGGGTCTCGTTCGAGCGCCGTCGCCCGTGCGAACACCGGGCGTTGCCGACAGTCCTGGGCGCCCGTGGCGGCAAGCGCGACGCACGCGGGGTGCGAGAACTAATTCCTCCGCGCGTCCAGCTTCTCCTGCAGGCGACGCAGCGCTTGCTCGATCCGCAGGTCCAGCAGTTCGCCCTCCAGGGTCAGCAGATCGGCCAGTGAATCGGCTTCCAGCAGTCGCTGGGCGCTGCCGGGTCCCGTGGGAACGCCCGCCGCGATGAGATGGGCCAGTTGCAGTGGATCAGCCGGCAGGTCGAACTCCGGCATGTAGCCCGCCTGGATTTCGATCATCAGCGTCACCAGGCGCTCGAATCGCTCGCGCACATCCTCGGCGACCTGCAGGGTCGACGCCGCGTCGTCGGCCGGCATCGGCGCCAATTCCACCTCGCCGACCACGTGCGGTTCCTCGGCCACGATGCGATCGATGCGGAAGCGAGTCTCGCCCAGCGCCAGCAGGTTGAAGCGCCCGTCTGGAAGGTACTCGACCTTTTCGACTCGCGCCGTTGTGCCGAACTTATACGGGATGGCGGCGGGACCAACCTCTTCGCCCTCCGCGATCAGCACAACCCCGAATACGCCCTTCGTCTCGATGCAGCGCCCCAGCATCGCGCGGTAGCGCGGCTCGAAGATGTGCAGCGGCAGGCGCATGCCGGGGAACAGAACGGTATTGAGTGGAAACAGGTCCAGCCGCATGGCGCAGTCTAGGAGGTGTGGGGTGGCCGTAGCGTTTGCCACATAGCGCGATGGCGCATCGCTGCTACATTGAGTCGCCCAAACCACCAAAAACCACCGGGCGGCCCCGAGGGCGGGCGGAGGCTTCCCGGCCGACATGAGCGACATCGCCATCCAGACCTGGGGTCTGACCAAGCACTACGGCGACGTGCAGGCCCTTTCCGACCTCGACCTGGAAGTCCGTTCGGGCGAGATCTTCGGCTACCTCGGACCCAACGGCGCCGGCAAGACCACCACCATCCGCCTGCTCATGGGGCTGATGCGGCCGACGCGCGGCCGCGCCGAGGTCCTGGGGCTCGACGTTCATCGGGACGGCCCCACCGCCCGCAATTCGATGAGCTTCCTGCCTAGCGACAGCAGCCTCTACACGTTCATGAAAGTGGGTCAGTACCTGGAGGCCTTCGGCAATCTGACCAACGCGCCTCGCAAGCGGCGCGACGAGTTGACCGAACGGCTGGAGCTGGACACCTCCCGAAAGATCGGCGACCTCTCGATGGGCAACCGCCAGAAGGTCGTCGTCGTGCGGGCCCTGCAGGAAGACGTGCCGGTCTACGTCGTCGACGAACCCACCCGCGGCCTCGACCCGCTGGTGCAGCAGGAGTTCGGCAAGATCATCAGCGAGCTGCGCGACGAAGGCCGCACCGTGCTGCTCTCCACCCACGTGCTCTCCGAGGCCGAAGCGCTCTGCGACCGCGTCGGCATCCTTCGCCTGGGGCGGCTGGTTCAAGTCGACACCGTCGCCGACCTCAGCGTCGCGCGCATGCGGCGCGTCACCGTCACCTTCGACGGCGAGGCGCCCGCCGACCTGACCATTCCGGGCGTGAGCGACATCAGCATCGAAGACGGCACGGCGCGCTTTGAAGTCAGCGGATCGATCGATCCGGTCATCAAGGCCCTGGCGCGGTACACGGTGGTCGACCTGGAGACCGACGAGCCCAGCTTTGAGGAATCGTTCCTGCAGCACTACGAGAGCGAGGGCGGCGCATGAGCCTCAGCGTCATCCGCCTGACCCTGCGCACGCGTCGGTTGGCGATCTTCTGGTTTGACTTCGGAATTCTGGCCCTCGGTTTGCTCATCATGGGCCTGTGGCCGTTGTTCGCCGAGAATTGGGACGACCTGACCCAGGCCATGGGCGGGAGCGAGGTATTCGGCGGGACCCAGGTTGAAGGGGCGTCGGCCCAGCAGAACACGTTCTACAGCTATTTCAGTTCGCAGTACACCAGCACGCTCATGCTGGTGTTGGCCTATTTCGGCGTCTGGTTCGGGGCCGGGCTGATCACGCGCGACTTTGGAACCGGCACGCTGGACGTGTTGCTGGCCGCGCCGATGAGCCGCACGCGCTTCCTGTTGTCGCGCATGGCCGCCCTGCTGGTTCTCACCACCGTGGTTGTCGCGGCGTCATACGTCGCAATCCTGGTCGGCGCGGCCATCTGGGCCAGCGAGGTCGACCTGGGCGCGCTCGAATTGCTGGTCGTCCACCTGCAAATGCTGGTCTTTACGCTGGCCGTGGCCGGCGGCGGACTGCTGCTGGCGACGCTGATCCTGCAGCCCGGCCGAACCTACGGCCTGGCCGCCGGCATCATCGTGATCATGTTCGTGCTGCTGATCGTGGCCGACATCGCGTCCAACCTGGAGTGGCTGGAGAAGATCAGCATCTTCGGCTACTGGAACCCGGTGGACCAGCTGGGGCCCGGCGACTTCATCTGGCGCGACACCCTGGTGTTGGGCGTCACCGCGCTGGTGACGTCGGCCATCGCGCTCGTAATCTTCCGGCGTCGCGATATCGTCGCCTGAGTTCAGGCTGCCGCGGGCCTGCGGCGTTGCGATACTCAGGTTGGCGTCACTCGTCCGACAACCCACGAAAGTCCTGTCTTGCCGCGTGCCGAGGGTTCAGAAACACTTGGGCTGGGTGACCCCGCGCCCCGCTTCACCCTGCCGCTGGCTTCGGATCCCGAACAGCTCTGCGACATTCCGGCCCGTCGCCAGTGGCAACTGCTGATCTTCCTTCGCCATACCTGGTGACCGAACTGCCGGAGATATCTGGCGCAGCTCGCGGGCGAGCTGGAGGAGTGGAAGCGACGTAACGTCGCCATCACCGGTGTCTATGGCCAGGGGCCGGAAGGCGTGCGGCGTTTCGCGCGGGGGCTGTCGCTTCCCTTCCCGCTTTTGGCGGATCCCGACCGCGCCGCCATCCGCCGCTACGGCGTCTACGTCCGCGTCAACTTCGAGTCCTGGAACATCGCCCGCCCCAGCGTGTTCCTGGTCGATCCCATGGGCCGTATCCGCTTCATCAGCGTCGGCGCCCACCAACGCGACTGGCCAGACTCAGCCCTCCTCTTCTCCGTGATCGACAGCACCTGAAGCTGCCGCTGCCTATCGCTTTGAACTGACTCAGAGACCCGCGAGAGACTCGGCGGCTTGCAGAACTCGTACGAGTTACGTACGATTTGTGTTACAGATGATTCGTGAAACTGACGAGTATGGGAAGCTCTAACGCCGAGGCTGCGGCTGAACTGGCGGTTCTTGGTTCGCGCCTCGCGCGTATTGCGCAGCGCTTCGCCGAAACTCGTGAAGCCAGCTTGGGACTTACCCTGCCGGAATACCGGACGCTGCGCGCGCTCCGTCGGCGTGGCCCGCGTCGCATGAAGGACCTGGCCAACTGGCAGTTGCTCAGCAGCCAAACGATGTCGCAAACGGTGGATCGGCTGGTTGTCGCGGGCCTGGTCACCCGAACGGAAGACGCGGTCGACCGTCGGCACTTGCAGATTGGCGCCACTCCCCACGGGCTTGCACGACTGCAGGCTTACGAGCAAGCGTTTGAGCAATACCTGGTAGGCGCACTTGACGAACTTGACCACGCGGAGGCTGCCCAGATCGCCGCCGCCCTCACGCGCCTCAACGAGGCCATAGCCGCCAAGCGGGACGCCGGTTACTTCCGAACGCAACGCGAGCCCGTGCATGCGTAGCACCACGATTCTGGCCCGCTTGATTCGCTATGCCCTGCCTCATTGGCGGCTGAGCCTGGCAACCCTGGCGGTCACCCTCGTTGGCACGGTGGCCGACCTGGCTATTCCGCAATTCCTGGGTCAGGCCATCGACGATGGCCTAACCGATGGCGCGCAGAACGTGCTTTATGTCGCCGCCGGCTTGGTGGTGGCGTTCACGGCCTTCAAGGGTCTTTCGCAGTTCGGCCGGCAGTTCATGGCCGAGGTGCTGAGCCAACGGGTGGTATTTGCCATCCGCAATCAACTCTATATGCACATTCAAAGCCTCTCGTTTCGCTTCCACGACCAGACTCGCACGGGCGAGTTGATGTCGCGGACGACCAGCGACGTCGAACGCGTGCGTCGCTTCGCGTCGATGGGCATCTTTCAGATCGTGCAAATCCTCCTGGTCACCGGTGGCGTCGCGGTGGTGCTGTTCATCACCGACTGGCAGCTTGCGTTGCTGTCCCTGGTCATCGTTCCGGTATTGGTCAGCATCGCGCTGTCGTTCGCCAAGCGCATCCGACCACTGTTTCAGATGGTCCAGGAAGCCTGGGCGGATGTGAATGTGGTGGTGCAGGAAAATCTGGCTGGAGCGCGCGTGGTGCGCGCCTTCGCCCAGGAAGACGCCGAAGCCCGGCGCTTTGCGCCCGTCAACGCCCTGCTCAATGACCGCACGGTCACGGTGATGCGCATGTTCGCCATGCGTGCACCGCTGTTCAACGCCATCCTGGGCGCCGGGCAAGTCGCGGTGCTGTGGTTTGGCGGCTGGAAGGTGATTGAAGACCAAATCACGCTCGGCCAGCTGGTGGAATTCAACACCTACCTGCTGTTGCTGATGATGCCGGTGCGCATGCTGGGCATGACGATCAACAGCTTTGCCCGCGCCGTGGCCTCCGGGGAGCGCATTTTCGACATCCTCGACGAGCGGTCCGACGTGTTGGAATCTCCCCATGCCGAGGCGCTTACGAAGGCCGAGGGCCGCGTGACATTTGAGCGCGTTGGCTTTCAGCACGAACACCATTCCGTGCTGAGCGACATTGGTTTCGAGATTGCGCCCGGCCAGGCCCTCGGCATCGTCGGCGGCACGGGCTCGGGCAAGAGCTCCATCATCAATCTGTTGCCGCGCTTCTACGACGCCAACGACGGCCGGGTGTTGGTGGACGGCACCGACGTGCGCGACTTGACCATTGATTCACTGCGCGCACAGATCGGCATCGTTCATCAGGAGCCATTCGTATTTGCCGACACCATCCGCGCCAACATTGCCTACGGCCGGCCCGATGCGACCCGCGAGCAAGTCGTGACGGCAGCCCGGCTGGCGCAGATACACGGGTTCATCGAGACGCTGCCCAACGGCTACGAGACCGTGGTTGGCGAGCGCGGCGTCACGCTCTCCGGCGGCCAGAAGCAGCGCGTCGCGATCGCCCGCGCGCTGGTGTTGGATCCGCGAATCCTGATCCTGGACGAGTCCACCTCAAGCGTGGATACCTGGACCGAGCGTGCGATCCAGGATGCGTTACGCACGGCGCAGCAGGGGCGGACTACGCTGATCATCAGCCAACGAATCCGCAGCGTTCGTCACGTTTCCGAGATCATCGTTCTTGACCACGGGGCCATCGTGCAGCGCGGTCGCCACGAAGACCTGATCGAGTCCGACGGCCTTTACCGTGAAATGTGGGAGGCCCAGGAAGCCGAAGCCGAGCGACTGCGTCGCGAAGCCGCCAGCGCCGGCGCCAGCCCGAGCCCGGTCGGGAGCCCGTCGTCATGATGGGTGGCGGCCGGATGTCCATGGGCCGCTTTGAAGGTGACGCCGCGGCGTACAACCCCCGTATTGCCCGACGTCTGCTGGCCTACCTGGCGCCTCACAAGCGCATGATCGCCATGGCCGTGGTGCTTGTGTCGATTGGATCCGGCGCCAATGTCGCCGGCCCGCTGCTTCTCAAGCTCGGGATCGATGAGGGGATCGCGAAGGGTGACTTTGACGCGCTGAGCACCATCGGCGCCGTCTACCTGGTCACGTTGTTCCTGATGTGGGCGGGGACCTACCTGCAGGTCCGCATTTCAGCCACGATTGGGCAGGCGAGCTTGCTGCGGCTGCGCAACGACCTGTTCGCCAAGCTCAACCGGCTGTCGCTGTCGTACTTCACCCGACACCCGCTGGGCGCTGTCATGTCGCGGGTGACCAACGACGTGGACGTGATTAGCGAGTTCGTGACGATGGGCGTGGTCTCGCTGGTCACCGATGTCTTCATCCTGCTGATCATCGTGATCATGATGTTTGTCCTGGACGCCAAGCTGGCGCTGGTGACGCTGATCATGCTGCCGGTGATGTGGGGCGCGAGCCGGGTCTTCAGCGCGAAGGCGCGCAACGCGTTCCGCGATGTTCGGAGCACGGTGGGCGATGTGTACGCCAACCTGCAGGAGAGCATCGATGGCGTTCGCGTTACCCAGTCGTTCGGGCGCGAGCGCACCAATGCCACGCGATTTCAGGCCACCAACCAGGCCAACGTAGCCGCCAGTGTGCGGGCGGGAGCCATCGTGTCCGGGTTTATCCCGGTCATTGACACGATCTCCGCGATCGCCACAGCCCTGGTCATTGTGGTTGGCGGCTCGCTGGTCGTCGGCGGCGAAACGAGCACCGGAACGCTGGTGGCCTTCATTGCGCTGGTGGCGCGCTTCTTCCAGCCCATCCAGCAGTTGACGCGCTTCTACAACCAGTTGCAGTCCACGATGGCTGCCGGCGAGAAGATATTTGAGCTGCTGGACGAGCCGGAGGAGATCAGCGATTCACCATCGGCGGTCGAGCTCCCACCCATCACCGGCCGCGTGGAATTCGACGACGTTACCTTTGCCTATGACGGCGCCGACGTACTGCGCGAGGTGTCCTTTTCCGCCGAGCCGGGCCAGCGCGTCGCCCTGGTTGGGCCGACCGGCGCCGGGAAGACCACAACCATCAACCTGTTGGCCCGCTTCTATGACGCCGACGCCGGCGAGGTCCGCATCGACGGCCATCCCATCCGGTCGGTTACCCAGCGTTCCTTGCGCAGCCAGCTTGGCATCGTTCCCCAGGACAGCTTTCTGTTCTCCGGCAGCATCTTCCAGAACATCGTGTTTGGACGGCCGGAGGCGTCCGAGCAAGACGTCGTTGACGCGGCCACGGCTGTCGGCGCCCACGAGTTCATTCAAGAGCTGCCTAACGGCTATGCAACCGATGTGCGGGAGCGCGGCGCGCGACTCTCGGTGGGCCAGCGTCAGCTCATCTGCTTCGCCCGAGCCCTGCTGGCCGACCCTCGCATCCTGATCCTGGACGAAGCGACCTCCAGCGTGGACGCGCGCACCGAACGCACGATCCAGGACGGCCTGGAGCGCTTGATGCGTGGACGTACATCGTTTGTCATCGCCCATCGTCTGGCCACGGTGCGCGGCGCTGATCTGATCCTGGTATTCCAGGACGGCGAGATCGTGGAGCGCGGGGCGCACGAAGAACTGCTGGCCCGCCGCGAGTTGTATTACAAGCTCTACACCACCGGATTCCCCGGAAAGGATCAGGTCGAGGTCAGCCAGACCATGCCGCAAGGGCCGCCTCGTCGCATGTGGGGCGGATAGCACCCCAACCTGACTGCGGCCGAGGCCGCGGGAGTTTCGCGCTTAGAAAAACATGTAGCGCAGCCAGCTGTAGACGTACCGCGCCCCATGCCGTCGCAGGGAGATGTGCGAGCGCTCGCGCCGGCTGGCGTACTCGTGCGTAGGGACCTCGGCTACCCGGTAGCCCTTGCGCAGGAACTTGATAATCATCTCTTGCTCGGTGGTCGTGATGTCTTCCTGGAGTGTGATCGACCGCGCCGCTTCCAGATCGAAGGCCCGAAAGCCGCTCTGCGAATCGGTCAGCCGAACCCCGAAGCGGTAGTTGATGCCCAGGGTGATGATGTCCTGGCCCATCATGCGCAGAAACTTGTCAAAGTCGCCGTGTAGCTCGTCGCTGCCGCCGCGCATTCGCGAACCGGTGGCATAGTCGGCCTCGCCGATCGCTACCGGCGCCACCAGTGCCGGAATGTCCTCGGGGTCGAACGACATGTCGGCGTCAATGGTTACCAGGATGTCGCCCTCCGCCCGAGTAATCGCTTCCCGCACCGCGCAGCCCTTGCCGCGGCCAGCGTCCAGGAAGACCGGGACGTCCAGCGCCTCCGCCAGGTTTCGGGTGGCATCCGAGGAGTGTCCGTCCACCACGAATAGGTGGTCGGCATGCGGCCGGCAACCGGTGATGATCTCTTCGATCGTCGCGGCTTCGTCCTTGGCCGGGATGCAAACCGACACATGTCGACCGTTCGTCGGCATATTCGTGCTTCCTCCCGGCGGTGACGCGTAAAGCGCTGATCATAGTCGGCCCCTCGACGCCGTGACGTCAGCCGGTTCGAGATGTTTGGCCGATTGACCTGGGGAGCCGGCTGTATCCGTTGCTCGGCGCAGGGCCGATAATGTCTTCGTTCGTCCTGAACTGCCGTGCAACGAGGAGTTGGATATGACCGCGAACGCAGGCGACGGCAATCCGTTTCTGGTCCCGGGCCGCTGGTACCGCGGCAATCTGCACATGCACTCAACCAACTCCGACGGGGCCAAGTCGCCCGCGGACGCGGTGGCGTGGTATCGCGACGCCGGCTACGACTTCGTGGCGCTATCGGACCACCATGTCGTCTCTGACACGACGGCCTTCGCCCAGCCGGGATTCGTGACGATTCCGGGAGTCGAGATGCACGGTCCCGATCCGTACACCGGCGAGCGCTATCACATCCTGGCGACGGGTGTCAGTGGCTTCGAGCGCTCCAGCGAGTCCTGGGGTCCGCAGGAGGCTATCGACAGGGTGAACGCGGGCGGCGGCATTGCCGTCATGGCCCACCCCTACTGGCTCGGCCAGTCCGCCCACGACATGCTGGAGATTGAAGGCTTCGTTGGGATGGAAGTCTTCAACTCGGTCACCGACGTGACCCGCGCCAAGGGCTTCTCGGGCGTTACCTGGGACGAGTATTTGCTGCAAGCCGGCCTGACCTGGGGGTTCGCGACCGACGACACGCACTGGAAGCATGGGGCCCAGGGCCGCGGCTGGGTGATGGTCCGCACCGAGGACTTCACGCCTGCGGGCCTGGTGGACGCCATGCGGCGCGGGCTCTTCTACTCAACGATGGGGCCGGAGATTGTTGACCTGCAAGTCGACGACGATCAGGTACGGGTTTGCACCTCGCCCGCGGCGCGCATCAGCTTTATCGCTGCGCGTTCCCGGGGCTCAAGCCACTTGGCCGGATCCGAACCACTCACGGCCGCCGTCCACGAACGTCGCGGCACGGAGGTTTACATCCGCGTTGAAGTGGAGGACGCAACCGGCCGAATCGCCTGGTCCAACCCGATCCTGATCTGACGGCTGCCGGGCCAAGAGCTATTGGCAAGCGGACAGCCTGAGGCTACGGGGCTGCCGCGCGCACGATCGCCGCAAACGCCGCGGCGTCCAGGCTGGCACCGCCCACCAGCGCTCCATCGATTCCGTCTCGACTGAGCAGCTCGTCGCAGTTGTCCGGTGAGACGCTGCCGCCGTATTGAATCCGAACCTGATCGGCGGCCGTCGAACCCTGCACTTCCGCAACCGTGTCGCGAATCCAGCCGATGGCCTCCTGCGCCTGCTCGGGCGTGGCGTTACGTCCTGTGCCAATGGCCCACACGGGTTCGTAGGCAATCACGCTGGCCGACGTTTCGTCCGGGGACAAGGCCTCAAATACCAGCGTGACCTGCGAGCGCAGCACGTCAAGAGTCTGCCCGGCGTCTCGTTGATCCAGCGACTCGCCGACGGCCACGATCGGCGTCAGACCGCCGGCCAGAATGGCCAGCGTCTTGCGCTGCACGTCCAGGTCGGTCTCCCCGAACAGCTGCCTTCGCTCGGAGTGGCCGGCAATTGCGTAGGTGGCAAGACCGGCCAGCATGGGTACGGAGATCTCTCCGGTGTATGCCCCGCTAGCCTCCCAATACACGTGCTGAGCGCCCACGGCCACGGGCGTGCTCCGCACTGTGGCCGCGACGGCTGCAAGCCCGGTCGCGGGTGGACACAGCACCACATCGACCCGCGCGAACGGCAGGCCCTGGGCCGCGACTGCGCGTGCCAATTTGGCGCCGTCGTCGGGCCCCGTGTTCATCTTCCAGTTCGCGGCCACAATCGGCCGGCGGGCTTGTGGCGAAGTCATGCCAGGACACTCAGGGTTCGGGAGTACATCAGTCTAGTGGCGGCTACTCCGATTCCAGCGCAGTCACACGTCGGCCGTGGAACAGCATGGCCGCAATAATTATCGAAACGAGATTGGCAAGGGCGCCAATCGCCAGCGGCAGCCCCGGGTCGATATCGATCAGCGTCCCGGCGATAACCGTGCCCGCCAGGATTCCGAAGCTCCACAGGGCGTGGACAAAGCCAACCACGCGCCCGCGTTCGAGCGGCGCCGTGCGGTCACGCACGACGCCGAGGACGAGCACGGACATCGTCCAGCCGGTCACCACGCCGGCGATCCCGGTCAGTATCAGTACCGGCGTCGACTGCCAGGCCAGCGAAGCGACGATGGCCAGCACGAACTGAAGGCCCAGTACCACGTAGACAGGAACGATCCGTCCGCCCCTGTCAGACCAGTGGCCGATCAGGAACTGGCTGACCGCGGCCAGGCTCATGCCGACGGTCCCGTACAGCAGCGCCGGCGGCAGCACGCTGGCTGTCGCGCGGAACATCAGAAGCGGCAGGGCAAGACTCCAGATGCCCCAGAATGCCGTGGAAGCGAAGCGCAACCAACCCATCAACCACACCTCGCGTCGCATCAGGACGTTCCAGGTACCCCGGTCAGCGCCGCCCGCCGGGCGCTCGGGGCGCACATCACGCAGGTAGCGCAACGTGATGATCGCCGGAACTAGATTCAGTCCCAGCCCAACCAACGCGTAGGCGGCAAAGCCGAATCTCTCGACGACCGGCCCGGCCACGGCGGAACTGGCTGACATGCCAATCGTTCCGCCCAAGAAATAGGCGGCTGTGGCCACGCCGACCGACTGGCGGCTGGACGCCGTCAGCAGATAACTCTGTCCGGAGGTTGATCGCATCCCGTGCGCCAGCCCCAAGACGACCGCCAGCGCCACTAGCAGCCAGGGCACTCCGGTCAGGTATTGGAGTAGCCCCGCAGAGAACCCCAGGATTCCGATCACCAGCACCAGCCGATGGCCCAGCCGGTCGGCCAGCGCCCCGGCGATGACCGAAATCAGCCCGCCCATCACCGTCTCCAGCGACACCAGCAGGCTGGTAAACGCGGGCGACATGCCCAGGTCGCGCTCGACGTAGATCGGCAGCAGCGCACGCGCCGCGGCAACCGCGACGTTATTCAGGAAGAGGATCGAGACTATAGTGACCAGGGCGGGAGGAACCGCACCCAGCCGTGCGCGCAGCCGGGCGATTACCAGCCTCCGGTACTAGCGCTTCCGCTCCCGGCGGGGTCGGTCAGTCTTCGGACGCGGGCGCCGCCAGGCTCTCGGACTTGCCGCAGCGCCCGCACGCCCAATACCGGTTCTTCAGCAGACCAAACCACCGACGGTATTCGTAGTAGTTCCAGGTGGTTTCCTGGCGGCACAGGGCGCATTCACGCCGTTCGCTGGACCTGACACGGACACTGATTTCGTCGTCGTCGTCGGGCATTGGGAAGTCCTCAGCTACAGCCGCCCGAGCATTGTATCGGGATGGAAATGTGTAGGCGCGCCCGATCGGATACCCGGTGGCTCATGGACGGCCGGGGATGGACGGGAACTGCGCCGAGCGGCTGACGCTCTTGACGCGATGCTCGCTACCCGGTCCGGTTTGCTCCATGTGTCGCGACCAGATTGCAGGCTTGCAGGTAGTGGTCAATGGACTCCCCGCAGTCCGCCCAGTAGCCCTCCAGCACGTCATGCGACATCTCGCCGCGCTCCAGGTAGGCATTGTTTAGGTCCGTCACTTCCAGTTCGCCGCGGTCCGAGCGCTCCAACTGCTCGATCAGGCTGAATGCGTGGGCGTCGTAGAAGTAGATCCCCGTGACCGCCAGGTCTGAGGGCGGGTTCTCGGGCTTCTCCACGAATCGGACGACCCGGTCGCCCTTGAGTTCCGCGACGCCGTACGCGGTGGGGTTCTCTACCTGCTTCAACAGAACCTTGGCGCCCCGCGACTGTGCCGCAAATCGCCGCGCCGGCTCCACGATGTTTCCGCCGATCACGTTATCCCCAAGAATCACGACCATCCGATCGTCCCCAACGAATGGTTGCGCCAGCGAGATGGCCTCGGCGATTCCGCCGGCGCCTTCCTGGTAGGTGTAATTCAAGTGAGTGACGCCTAGCGCCTCACCATTGCCCAGTAGTCGTAAGAAGTCGCCCGCGCTTGGACCACTGGTGACGATCAGGATCTCGGTCACTCCGGCGTTCACCAAGGCCTCGATGGGATAGAAGATCATCGGCTTGTCATACACGGGTAGCAGTTGCTTGTTGGTCACGCGCGTAATCGGGTCAAGTCGCGACCCGGTGCCGCCCGCCAGAATCACGCCCTTCACGTTTCCTCCTCGTCGTCGGCATCGCCCGGCTGCGGCGCCAGGAGTGCCTGCACGAACCGGTCCGGATTGAATGGCTCGAAGTCGGTCAGGCGCTCGCCGACGCCGACAAACTTAATCGGAAGGCCCGTGGCTCGCGTGACGGCAAACGCGGCCCCGCCCTTCGCCGAGCTGTCCAGCTTCGTCAGCACGATGCCAGTCACGTTGGCCGTATCCAGAAATCCCTGAGCCTGGTGCAGGCCATTCTGTCCCGTGAGCGCGTCCAATACGAGCAGGACCTCGTGCGGCGCCCCCGGCGCCTTGCGCGCGGCAACGCGACGCATCTTGGCCAACTCGTTCATGAGGTTCACGTTGTTGTGCTGCCGGCCGGCCGAGTCGGCAATCACATAGTCCGCACCCCGTGCCTGAGCCGCGTCCAACGCGTCGTATATCACCGCGCCGGGGTCGCCGCCCGGCTGGTGGGCGATTACCGGCACGCCGGCTCGGTCGCCCCAGATCTGCAACTGCTCGATGGCGCCGGCACGAAAGGTGTCGCCGGCCGCCAGCAGGACCTCGTGCCCGTTGGAGCGCAATAAGTGCGCGAGCTTGGCGATCGACGTCGTTTTGCCCGCCCCGTTGACCCCGACCACAAACACAACCTGCGGCGGCGGACCGCTGGCAAACTGCGCGTCGTGTCCGCCCAGCGCCTCGATCAGACGCCCCGCCAGCAACTCGCGCGCGGCCTCCGGGTCGGCTCTTCCATCCGTTTGCACGGTCTCGCGCAGTTCATCCAGCAACTCCATGGCCAGAAAGGGACCCAGGTCGGCTGCGATCAGCACTTCTTCCAGGTCATCCCAGTCCGCCTCGCTCAGCTTGGAGCGGCGTAGCCAGCGCCGCACGGTCGCGAACCGGCGCTGTGTGGGCTCCACGGCCGGCGCCGTCTCAAATTCCGGCGCTTCGGTGCGCGGCGTCCTTCGCAGCCGCTTCAACAGCACGCCAACCTCCGATTCAGTGATTCAGGCTGGAAGTCACCCATCGTGCCAAGCGGCACGGCGCGGCCGCCTGGTTCGACAACCACGCCGGCCGGCAGCCAGATTCAGGCCCGCTTCGGTCCGGCTTTGAGCGTCAGAGTCCCCCCAGCCCACCCCGAAGGTGCTCGCTGGTTATCTCGCGACCCGTCAGGCTGAACGACTGCCCGCAGCCGCAGACGGATTGGGCTCGCGGATTGAGCACCTTGAACCCGCCGTCCATCAGCGAGTCGCTGTACTCCAGCGTCGAACCTCGCAGCAGTTCGGCGCTCTCCTGGTCGACGACTACCGTGACCCCGTGGGCCGGAATGCTCCGATCTCCATCGCGCGGTCCGGGCTCGATGCCCATGGCGTAGCGAAAGTCGCCGCAGCCGGAATCAACGATTACGCGCACCCGCAGCACCGCGTCGGGGCGATTTCGCTTGGTCCGCATCCGGTCGAATTCGGCAGCGGCCGAAGGCTGCACAACCAGGATCGGCCTGTCGGCCATTGGGAGGTCCATCAGAGTCGGCGCGTCGCTTGTGGCCACGTCGGCGTTCCTTCGCTTCGAGACGCGTCGCCGGCATTCCCGCGCGACACCCTGAGCCTACGCAACCCGGCAAGGGCTCGCCACATGTTCAGTGGCATTTGCCCGTATCTGGCTAAGGCTGCGCGGACAGGCCTTCGACTCGCGCGTCAAGGTCGTCGACTCGGGTGTTGAGGGCGTCAATCCGCGCGGCAAGCTCGCCGTGCTGGCGGCTGTTCTCCTCGCGAAACTGGCGCAGATCGCTGCGGAGTCCGCTATGGAGCTTGAAACTCACCCCGATGATCAGCCCGCCGAGCCCGATCAGCAGCGTCGCGCCCACGCTGAGGATTCCGATCAATTCTGCCGACACGACGGCCCTTCTACCGCCCAGTGACTGTTTTCTGATTCTACGACGGCTCGGATCAGGCAGCGTACGTTGCGTGGTCGACGTCGCCTATAGCGCGGTCGATTGCGTAGTCGCGGGACGCGCTCGCGGGACCAACTCGCGCAACACCTCCAGCGCCCGCCCAACCTCCGCTTCGGTGTTCCCGCGTCCGGTCGTCAGCCGCAGGCTGCCGGCGGCCAGATCCGGCTTGACGCCCATAGCCAGAAGCACGTGCGAAGGCTCGAGTGACGCCGACGTGCAGGCCGAGCCGCTGGATGCTGCAATGCCGGCGGCGTCCAGCCCCAGCAGCAACGCTTCACCGTCCACGCCCGCAAAGCAGACGTTGACATTATTTGGCAACCGCTGGCGTCGGGGACCATTCAGGTGGCTTCCGGGAATGGCTGCGATTCCCTCGATCAGCAGGTCGCGCAAGCGTGCGTTGTGCGCAGCCGAGGTTGGGCGCGCGGCCTCGGCACGTCTCAGCGCAACGCCCAGGCCTACCGCAAAGGCCACGTTCTCGGTTCCCGCGCGTCGATTCCGCTCCTGCGAGCCTCCAACGATCTGTGGACTCGGTCGCACCCCGCGCCGCACGAAGAGTGCGCCAACGCCTTTCGGCCCGTAGAACTTGTGCGCGGCGATACTCAGCATATCGACGCCCAATGCGGGAATGTCGATCGGCAACTGCCCCGGCGCCTGCACAGCGTCCGTGTGAACCAGGGCCGGATGCTCACGCAGCGCCTCTGCGACCTCGGCCACTGGCTGGATGGCGCCCATCTCGTTGTTGGCATACATCACGCTGACCAGGGCGGTGTCCGGCCGGACGGCGTTGAGCAGCGCCTCCGGAACCACCAGACCGTGGGCGTCCACAGGGACCACCGTGGCTTCAAAGTCGTGGTGCCGCGCCAGCGCCTGCACCGAGTGCAGCACGGCGTGATGCTCCACGGCCGTGGTCACCAGGTGCCGCAGTCCCTCGCGTGCCGCCGCAAACGCCGCGCCCCGGATCGCCAGGGCGGCGCCCTCACTGCCCCCGCTCGTGAACACGATCTCGCCTGGATCGGCAGCCAGCGCTGCCGCGACTTGCGCGCGAGCCTCGTCCAGCGCGTCCCGCGCGGCACGGCCCTCCGCATAGAGCGAACTTGGGTTACCCGGCAGATCCTGTAATACCGCAACGATCGCATCGCGCACCACTGGGTCCAGTGGCGTGGTAGCCGCGTGGTCGAGGTAAACGCGAGAGGCCGCCATTGGCGTGGGGACGCGCCGCTCGCGCCGTGTCTAGGTCGTGGCGGGCGAGGACTGCGGCAGCGACGAACGTTCCTGGATCGCGTACGTGCAGGCACACCCCTCGCGTGGACCTACCTCCAGGGGAACGACCTCCGCCTCGACGAGTCGCCGGATCAGCCGCAACTCGGAGTCACATCCCGCTCGGCACGTTGAGGCGACGTCCCAGATTGGGCAGTGGTGCGCCGACAGCACATACCCGGTATCGGTTCGGTCGACGCGCGGCATAAAGCCACACTCGTCCATGATCCGCCGCAGTTCCTGCACCCGCGCGTGAAAGTCCAGGCCCGCCAGGCGCGGCGCAAATCGCTGGTATTGCTTGTCCTCGTGGTGCGTCAGGATCTGATTCAAGAGGTCGTGCCCGCCAAATGCCAGCACGCCCTCCACGAAGTCCTTCGCGAATTCCCCATAGCCTTGCGGGAATCTCGCGTGCCCGGCACTTGTCAGTTCGTACTGGTGGCGCGGGCGTCCGGGACCGCCGCGCACCACCTGCACGCGCACAAGTCCCTCAGCCACCAGCCGGTCGAGATGAGGTCGGACGGCCGACAGGCTGCTGCCGATAGCCTCGGCAATCGCCCGACACTGAAGTGCCCCTTGCATCTTGAGGGCGTGCAGGATTTGCTCGCGGGGATTTGCGGATTGCTCGGACATGCGCCGCCAGCGCCGGGTCGTTGATCGAACCTACCACCGCCGGATAGCCCTTACCAACTGGTTTCGGGTGCTCCCCGGGCGAATCCGAGGCATTTACACAATTTAGACGGACTTTTCTGGACAAACGTGTATACTCGCCGTGTCGGATGACAGGCGACCACCGTTGATCGCCCCGACGCTCTCCGACGAGGCATGAATGCACGCGACGGATGTGGCCCGTGAACCATCGCCGGCGTTGGGCCATTGGGCGAACGACCTGGAGTCAATGGATCGCCGCCAGGACGCCACCACGCAGGGAGCCGCCGCGCCGAACGCGGCGCGCGCCACCGCAGACGAGTCGATCGAGGACACCATGCGGCTCTATCTCAACGAGATCAACCGCATCCCGCTGCTCACGGCCGCACAGGAGATTGGGTTGGCCAAGCGCGTGGAGGCCGGTGACGCCGCTGCCCGCCAGCACCTTGTTGACGCCAACCTGCGATTGGTCGTCAACGTCGCCAAGCGCTACGCCGCCGGCAGCCTGCCTCTGCTGGATCTGATTCAGGAAGGCAATCTGGGGTTGATGCAGGCCGTCGAGCGCTTTGACTGGCGTCGCGGCTTCAAGTTCAGCACCTATGCCACCTGGTGGATTCGGCAGGCCATCACGCGCTCGCTTTCCAACGACTCGCGCACCGTCCGCCTGCCCGTGCACGTTGTCGAAGCGCTGCGCAAGATTCGAAGGGTCACACCCGAACTGGCCCAGGAAATGGAGCGCGAGCCGACGCCGGCCGAACTGGGCGAGGTCCTTGGCATGGCGCCGGAGCGAGTCGTCGAAATCGTGCGCGCCAGCCGGGCGCCCACCTCCCTGGAACAGCCCGTCGGTGAGGACGGCGATGAGTCGCTGGCGGACTTTGTGGAAGACCCCGATCCCGATACGGCTGATCGCGCCCTGCTGGCCGGAACCCTGCGCGAAGACCTGCACCGCGCCCTGGCGATCCTTCCCGATCGCCAACAGACCATCCTGGTGCGCCGCTTTGGCCTGGACGGTCAGGAACCCTGGACCCTGGACCAGATTGGCGCGCACTTTGGCGTCACTCGCGAGCGCATCCGGCAGTTGCAGGTCGAGGCGCTGCGCAAGCTCAAGCGCTCCAGCGTTGCCCGCGATCTGCGCGACTACCTGAGCGTGCCGGGCATCGGCCTCAACTGACCGCTCCGGTTCGGACGCTTCGAGCTAGCCGATCTCCAGCATTCGATCGATCGATCGGCGGGCGCGTACGCGAATGTCCTCCGGCACCTCGATCTGTTCGCGGTTTTCTCGCAGGGACGCCAGCACATGCTCCAGCGTGATCTCGTTCATGTGCGGGCAGCGCACGGAGCAGAGCCGCACCATTTCCTTGTCCGGCGCCTCGGCCGCGATGTTGTCACCCATGCTGCACTCGGTCAGCAGCAAGTAGCGGGGCGCTTCGATCTCACGGACATAGCGCGTCATGGCGGCTGTCGAACCTGAAAAGTCCGACACGTCCACGACCTCGGGGCTGCACTCCGGATGGGCCAGCACAACCACGTCGGGGAACTGTTCGCGTACCGCCTGGACATCTTCCACCGTGAACTTTTCATGCACCTCACAGCGCCCGGTCCAGCCCACGATGTCGTAGTGCACGCCGTTGCCGGCGGCCTCGGCCCGCGCGTCGGCCGACACCGGTGCGGTGCTGGGCAACACGATTGTCTTGCCTGTCTCCCGAGCCACGTTCTTCGCCAGGTACTCGTCCGGCAGGAAGATCACCAGGTCGGAGTCCAGTGATTCCACGACCTTGGCCGCGTTGCTCGATGTGCAGCACACGTCCACCTCGGCCTTCACATCCGCGTACGTATTGATGTAGGCCACGATCGGGGCGTCCGGGTAGCGGGCGCGCAACCCGCGCACGTCCTCGGCGGTGATGGACTCGGCCAGCGAGCAGCCGGCCCGCAGCGCCGGCAGCAGCACCGTGCGCTCGGGGTTGAGGATCTTGGCCGTCTCGGCCATGAAGCGCACGCCGCAAAAGACGATTGGGTCCGCCTCCGTTGTCGCCGCCACCCGGCTCAGCTCTAGCGAATCGCCCGTGTAGTCGCACACCGAGTGGAAGAGCGCCGGTTCCATGTAGTTATGACCCAGAATCACGGCGCCTCGCTCGGCCTTCAGGCAGTTGATTCGATACGCGAGCTCCGCCTTCAGGTCCACTTCAAATTCGGGCACGATGCCGTGCAGCTTGGCGCGCAGCGCGGCCCGGGTGGATTCAAGGGTCGGGGTATCCAGAGTCATGACAACAATTGCTGGCGCGTTGCAGCGACCGACCACGAAAACCTGTTGAGGGTGAGCGAGCCTACGGCCCGAGCCGTGGGATTGGTCAAGAGCGCCAGCCCGACCAGATTAGGTGTCCGGGATTCTCGCACACCGAGCCGCCTCGTGGGCAAGCGCTCAGCGAGTTGGACTACGCGAAGAGGCTGAGTAGCTCCAAGTAGGTATCGTCCAGCGGTCGGGTCTTGCCGGCAATGTCGACCAGCGGCACGGGTTCAATGTTCGGCCCCTGCTGGGCGGCCATCTGACCGCGCTGACCCGCGGCCAGATACCCGACGGCCGCCACGCCGAGGCGTGTGCCGAGAACTCGATCGAACGTCGTGGGCGTCCCGCCCCGCTGGAGGTGGCCCAGGACGCTGGACCGCGTCTCGATCCCGGTGGCTCCCTCGATTACTCGGGCAAGGCTCTCGCCTACGCTGCGCGCGGCCAACACGATGTGGCCGAACTCGTCGGTCGCCTGCACCCCGGCCTCGCCGACTTCCAGCCCATCGATCTCGGCACCTTCGGCCACCACGACGATGCTGTAGTCGCGCCCCTGCTCGTAGCGCCGCTGGACGTGCGCCACAAACTCGTCGCGCGTGCTGCGCTGCTCAGGCACGGCAATGAAATCGGCGCCGCCCGCCAGACCTCCCAGCGCCGCCAGCCAGCCGGCCTGGCGCCCCATCGTTTCCACCACCGTTGCCCGGTGATGCGACATGGTGGTGCTGCGCAGGCGTGCGATAGATCCGGCAATCGTTTCCACGGCGGTGTCGAATCCAATGCACATGTCGGTGCCCGGAACGTCGTTGTCGATGGTCTTGGGGATGCCGACAACAGGTAGTCCGTCCCCGGCCAGCGCGCCGGCCACAGACAGCGTGTCGTCGCCGCCGATGGCTATCAGACCGTCCAGACCCATGTCGTCAAAGACCGATGCCGCCTTCGCGTAGCTCTCCGGCGTCCGAAGCGGGTTGGTGCGCGAACTGCCAAGCAAGGTTCCCCCGACACTCAGGAACCCATCGGTGTTCTCGATGCTCAGCGACGTCCCGTTGCGGCGTAGCACGCCGGCCCATCCGTCATGCAGGCCTGTGACTGACCAGTCCCGCTCAAGGCTTGCCCGTGTCACGGCCCGAATCGCGGCATTCAGTCCCGGGCAGTCGCCGCCGCCGGTCAGAACTCCGATGTGCACAGGTATACCTCACTTGCAAACTGTTTGATTCAACCATAACCGTCCGCGCCGCAACGGCGCGCCCGATACCATGATGGTCGCCAGCCATCCGTGGAACGACCGTATGGACGTCTACACTGCGATCCGCGGCCGCCGCAGCATCACGGGGCTAACCGCCGATGTCCCCGACCGCGCAGTACTCGATCGAATCATCCAGACCTCCGTCTGGGCGCCGAACCACCACCTTACGGAACCCTGGCGCTTTCACGTCCTCTGCGGCGCGGCCCGCGACGAGATGGGCGCCATGGTCGCTAATCGCCTGGAATCAGAACTGGACCCGGACGATCCGGCGTCGGCTCCATCCATCCGCTCTGCCCGCGTCCGGCTGCGTCGGTCGCCCGTAGTGATCGTCGTCAGCCAGGTCTGGTCCGATGATCCCGTTACGAACCTTGAGGACTATGCCTCCGTCTGCTGCGCAACCCAGAACCTGATGCTGGCGGCGCATGCTGAAGGTCTCGCCACCAAGTGGCGTACCGGGGAAATGTGCGACTTTGCGGCCAGCAAGGAGTTTCTGGGCCTGGACCGGAAGGACCGTATCGTCGGGTACATCTATCTCGGACACCCATCACCCGCGATCGGGCCAGATCGGCGTGAGAGGCAGCCGGCGCCGGTCGAGTGGCTTGGATGGGACGACGATGCCTGATGGAGCCCGGCCGCTCCTAGGAAGACCGACGCATGCTCCCAGGTAACGAGCTCGCCCGCCTGTCGATCTCGGAAGTCGGCGCGCTGATCGCCGCCGGTGAAGTCAGTCCGGTCGAGGTCACGCGCAACTCCCTGGACCGGCTTGACCGCTACGCCGGTCCCCTCGGCGCAACCACCGCGATTCTGCACGACGCGGCGCTGGCCGACGCCCGCAGGGCCGAACGAGAGATCCTGGCCGGCGACTATCGCGGCCCGCTCCACGGCGTCCCCGTCGGCATCAAGGACCTGGCCGACGTGGCCGGCGCGGTTACCACCGCCGGTTCCACCGTCTTTGGCGATGAGCCGGCCACCGTGGACGCCGAATTGGTCCGGGGGCTCCGCAAGGCCGGCGCCGTCATCGCCTGCAAGCTGAACTGCGATGAGTTCGCCTACCACCCGACGGGCGCGACGTCGCAGCTGGGGCCTTCCCGCAATCCTTGGAATACGGAGATTGTCTCAGGCGGATCCAGCGGCGGTACCGGCTCGGCGGTGGCGGCCGGCCTGATCTACGGGGGACTGGGCACCGATACCGGCGGCTCCATCCGCCTGCCCTCGGCCTTATGCGGCCTGGTCGGCATTAAGCCCACCTACGGTCGGGTCAGCCTGGAAGGCCTGCGCCTGCTCAGTCCCAGCTTTGACACGCCAGGTCCCATGGCCCGAAGCACCAGTGACGCCGCTGTCATGTTGCAGGCAATGGCCGATCCCGTCACCGACGAGACCATCGCCACAGCCAACCGCGCGGCCCACCTCACCAGCGAGATGCCGGTTGGCCTCGAGGGCTTGCGCGTCGGCGTGCCCTCCAACTACTTCTTTGAGGACCTGGACCCCGAAGTCGAACGCATCGTCCAATCCGCCGTGGACGCTCTGGCCATTCTGGGCGGCGACCTGGTGCAGGTTGGCACGCCCTCGGTGCCCGATCTGGCGCTGTCGCAGCGCGGCATTCTGACCATTGAGGCTTACCAGAATGTGCTTGGCGCCACCGGGGGCGATGTCACCCGCGTGAACCCGACGCTCCGAAACCGGCTGAAGCTCGGTCTGGAAGAGGCCATGCGTCCCGGCGAAGACATCCAGGTCACCCTGGGCCGCCTGCGCAGCCAGCGCGATGACGCCCTCGCCGTCTTCCGAAGAGCCGCTGGCACGGTTGATGTGCTGGTGGCGCCGGTGCTACAGCGACCGCCGCCACGGATTGAAGACGCGCTGACCGACTACCACTGGATGCCCAACCTGACCCGGCCGTTCAACGCCACCCACCAACCGGTGGTCGCCGTGCCCTGCGGCTGGACAGAAGCTGGCCTCCCGATCGGCTTGCAGATCGTGGCGGCCAAGTACCGCGAGCGCACCGCCCTGCGCGTGGCCTACGCCTACGAGCAGTCCGACCACGCGCCGGAACGCCGCTGGCCCGACCTACGCGCCGCGTAGGCCCGCTCGGCTAGCTCTTCAGACGCACGGCCGTTCCATAGGCGAGCAGTTCGGCTGTGCCCTGCATGACGTCGGCCGTGTTGTAGCGAACCTGTACCACCGCGTCGGCGCCCAGCTTTTCCGCCTCGGCCACCATTCGGTTCAGGGCCTCGGCCCGCGCGGTCGTCAGCAACTCGGCGTACTCGTGCACTTCGCCGCCCACGATCGTGCGCAGCCCGGCCACGATGTCTCGCCCGACGCCCCGCGTTCGCACCGTGCTTCCCTGCACGATGTCGATAACTTCGGCGATTTCACGGCCAGGCACGGTCTCAGTCGTAACGACGATCACGAGTCTCCTCCTTGCGAAGCTGGCGGCGTCGCTTCGACGGAATCCAGCACCGCGACCACATCATCCCACCCCAGTTCGGCCGCCCGTGCCTGTACCTCGGCCCTATACGGAAGGCTGACGAGAGGTCCAACGCGCTCGACCTTTAGTCCAGCCACGACCGTGGCCAGTCGGGCCGACGTCGCAGGGTTCTGACCTAAGAGTTCGCCAACCGCCAGGCCGCCCGCAAAAGCGTCCCCGCCGCCCTGCGCCCCCTCAACGATCCGCGCGACCGTCGGCAGACGGATTTCGCCATCGGCCCAGGCCACGTAGGCGCCCGCTTCGGCCATCGACACCGCCGCCACGCGCGGCCCCTGGTCCAGCAGCCGGGCCGCCGTCGATTCGGGGTCGACAGTGCCGAACACCGCCTGCCCCTCGTCGAACCCGCACAGGGCCACGTCCACCAGCGGCAACACCTCGTCGGCTGCATCAGCTGCCGCCGGACCGTCCCAGATTTGCGGTCTGAAGTTGAGGTCGAAGGCCACCAGGGCGCCCGCGGCGCGGCCGCGCTCCGCCAGCCGGCGCGTCGCCTGCCGGGAAGAGCCCGAGATCGCCTGCGCAATGCCGTTCAGATGAACCATCTCCACGCCATCCAGGTCAATCTGTTCCATATCCGCCGGGCTCATGGTGGATGCGGCGCTGTGGCGTCGGTAGTACCAGATGCTGTAGGCGCCCTGGCCACCTTGCTCCACCACATACATGCCCGTCGATCCGCCGCCCCGTTCCACGTAACGCAGGTCAACGCCGAGGCCGCGAAATTGGTCGAGCAGGTAGTCGCCGAATGGGTCCTCGCCCAGCCGGGTCACGATCGCGCTGGGGACTCCCAGGCGATGGACCGCGACCGCCACGTTCAGCGCGTCGCCGGAATACGACCGTTCCAGCAGGGCGGCGTCCGCCAGCGGCGCCTGAGCCGAGAGTTCGATCATGACCTCGCCCATGCTGACGAGGCGCGGCGCGGTGCGATGTGCGGTCATGGGTCAGACGCGAACGCGGGCGCTGCGAGCCACCCGGCGGATCTGCAGCATGGCGCCCGTCTGCTTGGCCTGGGATCGCGTGACGGACCGCTGGAACAAGCGATTGGCCTCGATCACGTTTCCAGCCTCGATCATCATGATCACCTCATCCAGCGCCGTCACCAGGTCGCTCAGCCCTTCCACAAAGTCCTCGTGGTGGCGTTCAAGTCCCGTCGGCGGCTGAATCAGTTCCAGCTTGGCCAGGACCGCGGCGTTGGAGGCACGCAACTCACGATAAATAGCCAGGTAGGCCCCGGCGTCGCGTGAGCCGCTGGCGATCAGGGCGTTGAAGCGTTCGCCCAGCAGCGCATCGTCGCCGGCCGTGCTGTCCCGCAGCTCATTCAATTCGGTCAGATAGGCCGCCATCTCCTGCGCGTCAACCGTCTCGCAGGCCGCTCCCAGGGTTAGCGCGCCAATTGCCGAAATACCTCCCACCAGGAACATACGTCGACCGCGCCGGCTTGCTTCGCGATGCCCTCGAGACAGCGGCGCAGCGCGTATTCGTACGGAAGCCACGCCCAGATTGTCCGTCGGCAAGTCTGCCGGGTGCGCGCCTGGCATCGGGTCAGCCAAAACGCAGCGGTGAGCCCAGCTGGCGGAGAAGGGCAATCACGCTCTGGGCCGCCAGGGCGCTGGTCTTGGGATTCGTCTCACTAGGCCGATTCTCCAGGCGCAGCCGCATCGTGCCGAACGAGCCCAACGCCTCCACTTCATGCACATTGCCGGGCGCGTCAGGGTCGGCGACCACGGTCACGCGCAGACGGTCAGGATCGTCTGCGGCCAGAGTCAGCAGCGCCGCCACGTTGACGTTCTGGGGAAAGCCGCGTACGGCGTCCACGGGCCCGCCCGAGAAGATCGCTTGGCGACTATCGATGGACGACAGGTCAATGCCTTGGTCAACCACCCACGGCGCGTCGGCTAGAGCCACCGGAGGCTTGGTAGTGGTCAGAGTGATCGACTTGACTTCGCCGACTCGGGCTGCGCGCACGACGTCCAGCGCACCAATGGCGCCTGACGGCACCCAGATGCGCGCGCCTGACGCCTGCGCCGCCGTCAGCAGCGACGACAAGAAACCTGCATCGAGCGTCGCCCCGGCGCTAAGGGCGACCAGATCGACGCCGCGGTCAAGGACTTGGGGTGCGATGGTGCGCAGCGCGGCTTGGGAAGCGGCCTCGAGAACCGCGTCGAGGCGGTCCCACTTCAGCGTCGCAAGGTCGGTGTGGATCGGCACGCCGGCGGCCGCCAGGTGGTCGCGGGCGGGGCACGCGACCGGCTCAACGACGGCGGCGACTTCGACTCCCGGCGCGTCGCCCGCGCGAACGGCGCGTGCGACTTCGGCTCCGATTGCCCCCAGGCCGGCAATCGCGAGTCGCAGGGGTTGCGCCGCCGAGCGGTTCAGCGTCCGTTCCGCGGCAGTGGCAGGTGGATGGGGGCGTTGATTGCCTGCCAGGCCGATTCGGCGGTGGCTTCGGCGAAGGTCGGGTGCGCATGCACCGTTTCGCGCAGGTCGTCCACGGTGGCTTCCAACCGGATGGCCAGGACACCCTCGCTGATGATGTCGCTGGCGCCGGGACCAATCACGTGCATGCCCAGGATCTCGCCGTGCGGCTGACCGGCCACGATCTTGACGAAACCGTCCGTTTCGCCATAGGCGCGGGCGCGTCCCAGCGCCTGGAAGGGGAACATGCCGACCTGGATGTCGCCGCGCTCTTCCTTGGCCGCTTCCTCGGTGAGGCCGACGCTGGCGATCTCGGGATGGGTAAAGGTGCAGGCGGGCACGGCGTTGGGTTCGTAGACCGAGGGCCGACCCAGCGCATGCTCGGCGGCCACGACGCCCTGGTGCGACGCGACGTGCGCCAGGAGCTTGTCGCCGATCACGTCGCCGATAGCGTAGATATCGGGCTGGCTGGTCTGCTGGTGTTCGTTGACGCCTATGCCTCGTGGCGTAAACCGCACCCCGGCGGACTCCAGCCCAATGTCGGCCACGTTGGCCCGCCGGCCGGTCGCCAGCAGGACGTGCGAGGCCTGCACGGTCTCCGTCTCGTCGCCCGCTGCCAGCGTCACTTCTAGATGCGGGTCGCCCTGCTTTATCGAATCGATTCGCGTGCCGGTGTGAACCTTGACGCCTTGCTGGATGAGGATCTTCCGCATGGCGGCGCTGACGGCTGCGTCCTCGTTGGGCACGACCCGCGGCAGCATCTCGACCAGGGTCACCTGGCCGCCGAGGAGCGCGAACAGGGTGGCCCACTCGACGCCAACGGCGCCCGCGCCGGCCACCAGGATGTGCTCGGGAACCTCGTCAAGCTCGAACGCGCCATCACTGTCGATAACACCGGGGAGGTCGACGCCGGGAATCGGTGGAGCGGCGGACGACGAACCGGTGGCCACAATGATGGACTTCGCTGTGATGAGTTCGGTGCGATCGGCCAGCGACGCTTCCACGGCGCCGGCGCCCGCCAGACGGCCCGTGCCCTGTAGGACCGTCACCCCGCCAGCCTTCAAGAGGCCCTCAATGCCGCGGCCCAACTGGCGAATAACTCGGTCCTTGCGGCGAACCATGGCCTTGTAGTCGGCCTCAACGCCCTTGACCCGGACGCCAAAGCTGGACGCTTTCTTGGCCAGCTGAAAGACCTCCGCGCTGCGCAACAGGGCCTTGGAGGGGATGCACCCACGGTTCAGGCAGACGCCACCAAGGCCACTGTTTTCGATCACGACGACCCGGGCGTCCAGTGCCGCGGCTCGAAGAGCCGCCACGTAGCCGCCGGGTCCGCCGCCGATCACACACACGTCCGCCTGCAGAGGCATTAGGTCCGCCGATCTGGCTGGGTGGTTAGCGGCATTGTAGGGGCGCGTCGTTTGAGGCCGATGTCGCTATGCATTGAAGTTCGGAGGAATCTCTTCGGCATCAAAGACGCGTAGAGCCGCGTCCACGTGCTGGCGGCCGCGTCGCAGCGAGATGCCGGCATGTCCCGGAAAGAGCGCTTCGAAGTCCATGTCGCCCAGGCGGCGCATGGTGGCAACCAGGTCCTGGATTGAGCAATCGGGGGTGGACAGGAGCAGGATCTTGCCGCCCTGGAAGACAACGTCGCCGCCGAACAGCCCGGGTCGGTCGTCACCTTCAAGCAGGTAGGAGAGATGCTCGCGGGCATGGCCGGGGGTGGCGATGGCGGTCACCCGGGCCTCGCCGACCTGGATCGTGTCGTCGTCGGCAATCGAGACGGCCGGCGGGCAGGTGGCCAGCCGGTAGTCGTCGGGATAGGTTCCGCCGGCCCTGGCGCGCGGAAGGGAAATGGCCTCTTCGTCGGCGCGCCTGAGCCAGTCGGCGGCGGGACCGGGGGCCAGGACTTCGGCGCCGGTCAGCTCGTGCAGCGGGCCGGCGCCCCCGCCGTGGTCGGCGTGGGCGTGCGTCAGCGCGATGGTCTCAATGTTCGCCGGGTCCAAGCCGGCGGCGCGAACGTTGGCCAGGATCAGTTCCGGCTCAAGGCCGACGCCGGCGTCGATCAGCGCCAGCGGGCCGCCGCCGTCGACGAGGTAGACGTGGCAGTCGTAGGGGTTGGACAGGTCCGCGCCGGTGGCGCCGCTGCCGACCAGGTGCACGCGTTGGGTCAGGCGCATCAGGCGGCAATCTCTCCGAAGGACTTGCAGACACCCAGATAGACGCCGACGGCCTGTTCGAGCTGAGCGATCTCGATCCACTCGTCGTTGGTGTGGGCCTGGGCGATGTCGCCGGGGCCCAGGACGACGGAGGGGATGCCGCCGACCCCGGAGAGCATGGCCGCGTCGGTCGCATAGGCGACGCCCAGCGGATCGGGCGATATGCCCGCGGCGGCAACCGCTTGCTGGGCGGCGCGAACGACCCGCGCGTCGTGCGGCGTCTCCAGCGGGGGGATGTCCACAAACGGCGGGTCGCGGTCGATGCGCAGTTGAGGGTCGCTGGCCCTGAGGTTGTCCAACGAAGCGTCCACGTGGTGCAGCACCTCGGCGGCGGTATCGCCGGGTACCAAGCGGCGGTCGATCTCGATCTCGCAGAGGTCGGGAACGACGTTGACCCCCGCGCCGCCGCGGATGGTTCCGACGTTCCAGGTGGCGTTGCCGAGAACTGGATGGGTGCGGTTGGCGAGGTGGGGTTCGATGCCGTGGGCGAGGGCGGGAATGACTCTGGCCATGTCCTCAATTGCATTGTGGCCCTGCTCGGGCATGGCGCTGTGGGCCGCGATTCCGTGGGTGCGAACGCGCCAGCGGACAGCGCCCTTCTGGGCGGTGATGATGCGCAGCTCGGTCGGCTCGCCCACCACGGCCGCGTCGACGGGCGGGCGGCGTCCGGCCATGACCCGGGAACCGATCATGACGATTTCCTCGCCCACGGCGCCGGCCAGGCAGAGGTCGACGGGGAAAGCGGGGTCCGCGGCCGCGGCGTGGAGGACGTGGAGCATGGCGGCCATGCAGCCCTTGGGATCGGCGGAGCCGCGACCGTAGAGCCGGCCGTTGGCGACGCGAGGGTTGAGGGCGTCGGGCATGGGGTCCAGGCCGACGGTGTCCAGGTGGCACTCGAACATGAGGGTGGGGCGGTTGCCGCGGCGGATCCAGGCGAGGAGGTTGGGGCGGCCTGGTTCGACGTCGTACATCTCGACGTCGGCGCCGGCGGCGCGGGCAAGGTCGGCAACGTGGTTCGCGAGTTCGGCTTCGCCGGGGCCGTCCGGGAGGCTGGCGTTGACGCTGTTGACGGCGACCAAACCGGCGAGCGTGTCAACGACGGATTCAGTGATGGCCACACCTCGCACTGCGGAGCGACGGGGGAGTCTGGCACACGCCGCCTGGGGCGAAATGGTGGCCTCGCGCGCAATAAGAGTTTTTTCCAAAAAACTCTTGAGGCGCCGCGGGGCGTCGTTTGGCCGTCGTCCGGGGACGCGGGCGGCAGGGGTGAGTGGCGGCCCGGGAATGCGGCAGCGACGCGATCTGACACGGCAGAGGCGGAGGCATCAATGAACCTCGAC
>WTFW01000021.1 GCA_011523785.1 Chloroflexota bacterium
GCCGATGCGCGCCGCCCGCAGCTCGAACTGGCCCGCGACCCAAGAGCTCGCTGCCAACAGCCTCACACCGAATCGCTTAAGCTGGACTGTTATGGCCGACTCCTCCATCGTCATCCGCGGCGCGCGGGAACACAATCTCAAGGACATCGATCTTGAGATCCCTCGCAACAAGCTCGTCGTCATCTCCGGCATCTCCGGCTCCGGCAAGTCCAGCCTCGCGTTCGACACCCTCTACGCCGAAGGCCAGCGACGCTACGTCGAATCCCTCTCCGCCTACGCCCGCCAGTTCCTGGGCCAGCTTGAAAAGCCCGATGTCGACCAGATCGAGGGTCTTTCCCCCGCCATCTCCATCGACCAGAAAGCCACCTCCCACAACCCCCGCTCCACCGTCGGCACCGTCACCGAGATCTACGACTACATGCGCCTCCTCTGGGCGCGCATCGGCCAGCCCCACTGCCATTCCTGCGGCGAACCGCTCACCTCCCAGACCATCCAGGAGATGGTCGACCTCATCCTCGGCTGGGACGACGACACTCGTTTCATGGTCCTCGCCCCCGTCATCATCCACCGCAAGGGCGAGCACAAGGGCGTGTTCGAGGACGCCCGCCGCGCCGGCTTCGTCCGCGCCCGCGTCGACGGCCGGGTCGTTCCCCTCGACGACGTGCCCGACCTCGACCGCAACCTCTGGCACGACATCGACATCGTCGTCGACCGGCTCACCCCCAAATCCGACTCCCGCATGCGTCTGGCCGACTCCCTCGAAACCGCCCTTAAGCTCGGCGAGGGCTTCGTCACCATCCAGATCGTCGACGGCGACGAGCTAACCCTCAGCGAACGTCTCGCCTGCAAGAACGGTCACGTCAGCCTCGCCAACCTCGAACCCCGGCTCTTCTCCTTCAACACCCCCCACGGCGCCTGCCCCGACTGCAACGGCCTCGGCTCCAAGCTGGAACTCGACCCCGCCCTCATCATTCCCAACCGTTCCCTCACCATCGCCCAGGGCGCCATCGCTCCGTGGCTCAAGGCCCACACCCGCGAGTCCTCCATGACCCGCCACGTCATCGAAGCCCTCGCCCGCAAATACGGCTTCCGCACCAACACCCCCATCGAGCGACTCGACCCCGCCATCGTCGACGTCATCCTCTACGGCGCGCCTGGCCAGCCCCTGGTCGTCCAGTACACCAACGCCGCCGGCCGCCGCCGCGCCTACGAGTTCGAGTTCGAAGGCGTCATTCCCAACCTCCGCCGCCGCTACGAAAGCACCGAGTCCGAGTACATCCGCGGCGAGATCGAGCGCTACATGACTCGCCGCATGTGCCCCGTCTGCCTGGGCGCGCGGCTCCGGCCCGAATCGATGGCCGTCACCATCGGCGGCAGTTCCATCCATGACGCCACCGCCCTCACCATCCAGGCCGCCGCGGCTTTCTTCAACGGCCTAAAGCTGAGCAAGCGCGACGCCACCATTGCCGTCCAGGTCCTCAAGGAAATCAACGCCCGCCTCGGCTTCCTGGAGGCCGTCGGCCTCGAGTACCTCACGCTCGAGCGCTCCGCCGGCACCCTCTCCGGCGGCGAGGCCCAGCGCATCCGCCTCGCCACCCAGATCGGTTCCGGCCTCGTCGGCGTCATGTACATCCTCGACGAACCCAGCATCGGCCTCCACCAGCGCGATAACGCCCGCCTCGTCCGCACCCTGGAGGGCCTGCGCGACCTCGGCAACACCGTCATGGTCGTCGAGCACGACGAAGAAACCATCCGCTCCGCCGATTGGGTCATCGACATCGGCCCCGGCGCCGGCGAACACGGCGGCTTGGTCGTCGCCGAAGGTGCGCCGGACCACATCGAAGCCCATCCCGACTCCATCACCGGCGCCTACCTCTCCGGCCGCGAACACATCCCCGTACCCATGGCCCGCCGACCCGGCAACGGCGCCAACCTCACCCTGGAAGGCGTCCGCGCCAACAACCTCAAGTCCCTCTACGTCCAGTTCCCCCTCGGCTGCTTCATCTGCGTCACCGGCGTCTCCGGCTCAGGCAAGAGCACCCTCATCGAGGACGTTCTCTACCGTGCCCTCGCCCAGCGCATCTGGGGCAGCCGAAACGTCCCCGGCGAGCACTCCCGCATCCGCGGCCTGGAACACATCGACAAAGCCATCGAAATCGACCAGTCCCCCATCGGCCGCACCCCTCGTTCCAACCCCGCTACCTACACCAGCGCCTTCACCCCCATCCGCGACCTGTTCGCCGCCGTCCCCGAGTCCCGCGCCCGCGGCTACAAACCCGGCCGGTTCTCATTCAACGTCAAGGGCGGCCGCTGCGAAGCCTGCGAGGGCCAGGGCCTCAACCGCATCGAGATGCAGTTCCTGCCCGACGTCTACGTCACCTGCGAGGTCTGTGAGGGCGCCCGCTACAACCGCGAAGCCCTCGACATCACCTACAAGGGCAAGACCATCGCCGACGTGCTCCACATGACCGTCGAAGACGCCCACGACTTCTTCCGGAACATCCCGTCAATCGAACGCAAGCTCGGCACCCTCGTCGATGTCGGCCTCGGCTACATCCGCCTCGGCCAGCCCGCCACCACCCTCTCCGGCGGCGAGGCCCAGCGCATCAAGCTCGCCTCCGAACTCTCCAAGCGCGCCACCGGCAAGACCGTCTACATCCTCGACGAACCCACCACCGGCCTCCACTTTGCCGACACCCGCAAGCTCATTCAGGTCCTCCAGCGCCTGGCCGACGCCGGCAACACCGTCATCGTCATCGAACACAATCTGGACGTCATCAAGTCCGCCGACTGGATCATCGACCTCGGACCCGAAGGCGGCGACGCCGGCGGCGAACTCATCGCCGAAGGCACCCCCGAAGACGTCGCCGACCAGCCCGCCAGCTACACCGGCCAATACCTCCAACGCGTCCTCGCCTCCGGCGACCGTCCCCCCGGCGCCTCGCGCAACGGCCAAACCGCCGGCCCGGCATCACCAGACCCCCGGCCCGAATCGGCTCAGGCACAATCCGTGGAGGCGAAGGCCGTCACACCAGCCTGAGGCGCCTCCACACGTCTGAATAGAAAGGAGTCAGCTACGTGGATGGTATCGGCGGCTTCTTCACGGTTATCGCCATAATTGTTCTCTATTTTCTTCCAACCATCATAGTCGCCACCAAGATCCATCGTGAAAAGACAATGGTGATCGCGCTTAACTTCTTCCTTGGATGGACGGTTATTTGTTGGTTCATTGCCCTCTACATGGCGCTTTCGCGAGAAGGCGTCGAGCAACTGCAAGCCAATCAGGCAATCACCGTTGACGCGCTGAAAGGTCAGTACGAATCTCAGATCAAGGAGCTTCGGCGCAAGAACCGTCAACGCTACAGCGCGCAACGACCGCAACGGATGGCCGATTCATCGCAGCGCGACGCGGAACTCGCCAACCGCGAAACCGAACTGGATAACCTGAAGTCGGAATACGAGGAACGACTGCGCGCGCTCTCTGACGAACGCTGCCAGCCCGCCAGCCGGCCCCAGCCCGAAGTCACTGCCGCGCCCCAGCCTCAGGCCCAGCCGAGCTCGGAACCGCAAGCTCCCCCGCCTCAGGCCGAATACGAGGGCGAGCCGCTCTACGTCGTCGTCCCCAGCCAGTTCGAGCGTGTCGTCGCCGAGACCCTCAGCCGCCGCTTCGGCGATCAGGAAGTCGAAGCCGCGGACGACGCCGGCAGCCGCGGCATCGACCTCAAGCTGTTTGAGTCCGGCGGAAGCCAATCGCAGCCATCAGCCATCGTGCAGTGCGCGCTCCAGGCGCACGACGACGCTATCGAGTATCGGGCCGTGAGCGACCTTCTCGGATCCATGTCGCTGCACGGGGCCGACCGCGCCTACCTCATCACCACCGGCAGCTTCTCGGACGACGCGCAGCAGATGATCGCCAGCGGAACCATGCAGGACCGCCTCATCCTCGTCGACGGCATGACCTTCAACCAATGGCGCACCCAAACCGGCCTCGCCCCCGTCCACTACCTCAGCCTGGCGGGCTGACGCAACCCCCCGCGACTGCGTGACGCGCATCAAAGGAAACGGAACTTCGCACGAAGCGCAGGTCAACACCAAAAGTGTTACTGTGCCGAACACATAGGCCAACACACACCGTAGTCATTGCGGAAAGACAACATGCTTGGCCGACTGCTTCGACTGGCTGCGTGGACACAACGGAGGCGCACCGCACGAAAATCGGAAGAAATCTATGCTGGGATAGATCGAGACCGACGAAGTACGCTCAGGTCAATGTTCGGCAAGCTAACGGACGAGACAGAAGACCTTAGACACGAGTTCAATATAGGCTTTTCTGAGCTTCAGGAGTTTGTAAAGCTTGACAAAGTAGAAATCGAGGAATTGAGAGAAATAAATGCAAAGTATAAGCAAGATGTGGAGTGGCTAGAGCTTGAGATCATGGCAGAGTATGACCTCGAAAGCGATGAATTCTATGATCACGGGATTAGTTGTCCAAGCTGTCAAGACGATCTCGATTCTGAGTGTGATTGTGAAGACGAGAATGACCGCTGGATGCGGGATCACGCGATGAGACTAGAGACAATAAATGATAGATATGTTATAGAAATTGAATGGTATGGCGACGTGATTAAGGAGATTTGGATGCGCTGCTGCATGGTCAGGTAGCCAAGTGTATCTACAGTCGGACTTGCAAGTCGTTGCATTAGAGGAGCTAAGCTACCTTGATCATCATGCGGATAAGTGTGAGTATCAAATTGCATGGCTGATCAGTAGCAGAAGTTGATGGCACTGAATCTGCGCTTCGCATCCCAGGCTGCGGTCGTCACCGGCGGCGCCACCGGCATCGGCGGCGCCATTGCCGAACGCCTCGCCTCGGAAGGCGCCTCCGTCCTCATCGCCGACATCAACGCCGAAGGCGCCAACCAGCGCGCCGCTCGTATCCGGGACGCCGGCGGCGCCGCCGCCGCCTGCGCCACCAACGTCGGTGAGCTCGACCAGGTCCAGGCCATGATCCAGGCCGCCGTCGACCATTGGGGCCGCCTCGACATCATCGTCAACAACGCCTACCCCGCCATGGAAGCCATGACCGGCGGCGCCGAAGACGTCCCGCCCGACGTCTACGACCGCGCCATGGCCGTTCTCGTCAAGGCCAGCTACCTGTCAGCAAAATTCGGCGTGCCGCACCTGCGCAGCGCCGGCGGCGGCAGCATCGTCAACATCTCCAGCATCCACGGGCTACTCGTCGCCCCCGGCGCCCTCGTCTACGAGACCGGCAAAGCCGCCCTCATCGCCGCCACCCGCCAGATGGCTGTGGAGTACGGCCGCGACGGCATCCGCGTCAACGCCATCGCTCCCGGCCACATCATCACCGAGAACATCCAGGCCGGCATCTGGGACCAAAACCCCTCCGGCCTCGAGTTCTTCGAAGCCCAATACCCCGTCGGCCGCTGCGGCCGCCCCGAGGACATCGCCGCCGCCGTCGCCTTTCTCTGCTCTGAAGACGCCTCCTTCATCACCGGCCACACCCTCGTCGTCGACGGCGGCCACTCCCTCCAACTCCAGGAAAACTTCGGCGTCGCCCAGGCCCAGTACATGCGAGATCATCCCGACCTCGCATGTACTGGGCCTGGGCGACGCCGAAGTTTTCCTGGAGTTGGAGGGAG
>WTFW01000012.1:0-38310 GCA_011523785.1 Chloroflexota bacterium
GGGTGGGACGGGCGGCGGGTGGGGGCGGTGTAGGCGCGGCGGAGGACGGCTTCGGCGGGCTTGCCGTTTGGCGGGAAGGCGGCGCCCTTAGCGTCGGTGTTGTCAGGATCCCAGCGCCACCAGAAGACGCCTTGCAGGGCTTCTTGCCGGTAAGGCAAGCCGAAGAAGGCGGTGTAGAGGTTGGCCTGGAGATCGGGATCGACCTCGTGCGGCTTAACGGGATCGGCGACGCGGGGCTGGGTGGCCGCGGTGGAGGCGCTGCGATAGCCGAGCTCGGTGAAGATGACTGGGCGGTCCAGCTTCCGATCCGCGCGCCACTTTTCGATTTCCTCCAGCCAGACGTTCCAGGCATCGGCGAGCTGGGCGTGGCTGATGAGACGGTCGGCCAGCGGGAAGTAGGCGTTGATGCCGATGAAGTCCAGGTCGTCCCAGAATGGAACTTCCGCGTACCCGCCCAGACCCGACGTGGCGGCGTGACTGGCGGCATAGGTCAAGGGCCCGTTGAAGCGTCGTCGCACGTCGGCGATCAGGGAGCGCCACTCGGTGGCCAGCGCGGCTTCGGAGAATCCCAGGTCAGTGCCGAGACAGAAGAGGTCGACGCCTGAACTCTCGGCAACGTCGGCGTAGCGGTGCGTCATCGACGTGAGGTCGGCGAACCAGGCGGTCGGATCCGCGGGCCGGATTCCGCCGCGCCAGGCGCCGTCGTTACTGTCCACAAATGGCTTGAGCATCACGCGTATTCCGGCGGCATGGGCACGGTCAATCAGGCCGAGGATGTCGTCGTTCGGGGGAGTCCGCGTGGGGTCCGGGCGGATGCGGGACGCGTCGCGGGTTGCCTGATACCAGCCGGGGGCGATCGACACCCAATCGGCGCCCGCTGCCGCGGATGACTCGACCAGCCGGCCGGCTCGCTGCTCGGCAAAGGCGGTCCCGGAAAGCCCGGCCAGGGTCAGGCCGTGCATGAAGGGGGCGACCGTGGGATCGCGACGGCTGACGCCCGCGAAGCCGCAGGCGGTGAGGGCGGCACTTGCCGTGGTGAGCGCCGCACCGGTCAGGAGCGTCCGGCGGCCGAGGATGGCTGTTGTTCGCCTCGCAGTCGGCACGGACATTCGGGACGGTTCAGGCAGGAATGGCTAGCGGCCGAGGATCCAGCGGACGTCCTCGCTCATCATCTCTTCGTTCCACATGGGATTAAAGGTGAGATCGATCTCGGCCTTGCGGACGTGGTCCAGGGACTCGGCCTCCTGCTTGACCTGCTGCAGGATGTATGGGCCGGCCGGACAGCCGGGGGTGGTGAGGGTCATGGTGACGGTGGCACGCTCGTCGCCGTCGGCGGCCGCGGGTTCGCCTTCGCCGGGGACGTATGGGACAACGTCGACCTCATAGATCAAGCCCAGATCGACAATGTTGATGCCGATTTCCGGATCGATGACGGTACGTAGCTGGTCTCTGACTTGGTCGGGGGTTGTTGTGGCCACGGGGAATCTCGCTTTCAGGGTTCGCTAGCAAGCTTGGCAGCCGGCCAAGGGCGCGACAAGGCCCGAATGCCGGTCCTTGGCCAGCAAAGGGTCAGCCGGCCTCGTAACCGGGGAGGATGCGGACGCCGGGATAGTTGACGGCGCGGCCGGCTTCGATTTCAAGGCGGTGATCCCAATCGACCTGGTGCACGCGGTAGGCCCAGGCGGTGTGTTCCGAATCCCACCAGACTTCCGCCCAGTGGGCCACGCTGGCCCAGTGCGGCTCGTATTTCAGGCCGACACTGCCGGGGCGCAGGATGGTCGTGGTTTTGTACTCGAGTTCCAGCGGGGCGTGGATGTGTCCAACGACCATCAAGGCGGGCGGGTTCGGACCGACAAGCCGCTTGAGTTCCACGGCGGGCGTGTCGGCCCAGATGAACTCGTGCAGGTTGACTGCGTTGGCGTGGGCAAGCAGAAGCTCAGGACCGTTGTCGACCTGCAGACGCAGGCGGCGCGGCAGGGAAGCGGCGCTCTGGCGTAGGTCCTCCGGGACTCGCTTCATGGTCCAGTCGAACACGGCCAGGATCAGGTCGCGGCGCAGCCCGCGGCCGGGCACGGATTTAAACGACCCGATTTCCAGGTCGCGCTCGGTGTCGCCCTTGAGCATCGTGGCACCGGCGGCCTGTAGCTCGTCCCATGTTTCCAGCGGGCGCGGGCCGCCGCAGAGTTGGTCGCCGGCGGAGACCACGAGCTGAAACGGCTCGCGCATACGAATGTCGGCCAGCACCGCGCGCAGAGCGGTGAGGTTGGCGTGTATGTCAGTGAGAACAGCGATTCGCATGCAGCGGCCGAGGCGGTAGGTTCCGAACCGGCCCCACGGCGGGGCGGCACTCGGGAAGGGGCTTGTTCAGCCTAAGCAGCGCGCGCCGGGGCTGGCAACAGGATTGGCCGAGGCGGCCGGTCTCCGGCAAACCTGTGTTAAGCTCTGGGTGAGCGCGACGCCGTTTGGTGCGTCGCGTCCTTTTTGTCCCCCATGCCAAAACTCAAAACCCGGAAGGCCGCCGCCAAACGCCTGCGCCGCACGCGGCGCGGCAAGATTACGTCCGCCAAGTCATGGGCTGGTCCGTACCGGCGGCGCAAGAGCCGTCGCGCTCGCCGCGCCAAGAACCGCGAGCATGCGCTGCCGACGGGGCAGCGACGGCAAGCTGAACGCCTACTGGCGACGAACTAAGGACGACAAATGGCTCGCGTCAAGCGCGGCGTAACCAAGCGCCGCCGTCACAAGAAGGTCCTGAAGGCCGTACGCGGCCATCGCGGCGCGCGCAGCCGTCACTACCGGGCGGCGCATGAGGAACTCATGCACGCGCGCCAGTATGCCTACCGCGACCGGCGAGCTCGAAAGCGGCAGATGCGGCGCCTGTGGATCATGCGCATCAACGCCGGCGCCCGCCTGCACGGGTTGACCTACAGCACGTTCATGCGCGGTCTGCAGGAAGCCAACGTCACGCTGGACCGCAAGGCGCTGGCTGACCTGGCGGCCAACGAACCGGCGGCCTTCGAAGCTCTCGCCGACACCGCTCGAGCCGCGGCCTAGCCCGCCGAGTTCCCGCGCGGGCGCGGTTCCGCCGTGATTACCAGCGTTCGCAATCCGCAGGTGGCGCTGGCGCGTCGCTTGCATCGCGCCTCGGTTCGACAGCGCGACGGGCTGATCCTGCTGGAAGGTCCGCGGCTGGTGCTGGAAGCCGCCCAAGCCGGCATCCTCCAGACCGTCCTGGTGGCGGACTACCCCAAGCCCGACGCGAAGCGGGCAGCCGACGCGGCGGCAGAGGCCGGGGCCCTGGTGCTGACGGCCGCGCCCCACGTACTGGCGGCGGCCGCGGACAGCGCCTCGCGGCAGGCCATCGTGGCGATCGGAAAGCGTCCACAGGTCGCCGCGTTGGACGGTGTTCCCCTGATCCTGGTGATCGACGGGGTGCAGGACCCGGGAAACGTCGGGACGCTGGTCAGGTCGGGGGCGGCGGCCGGGGCGACGCTGGTGGTGCGGACCCCGGGCAGCGCCGATCCGTTTGGCCCCAAGGCGCTGAGGGCCGGGGTGGGCGCGCATTTCCGGGTTCCGATTCGTGACGCGGCCACCCCTGCCGACCTGCAGCCGCTGTCGAACGACGTTGCTTTCTACGTCGCAGCGGCCGACGCCGAGCGCGACTATCACGGAATTGATTGGACCGGCCCTTGCGGGCTGGCGGTTGGCGCGGAGACGCGCGGCGTGTCCGATGCCTGGCGAGCCGCCTGTCGGGGTACGGTGAAGGTGCCGATGCTGCGTAGCGTGGAGTCGCTGAACGCGGGGGCGGCGGCCGCCGTTATCCTGTTCGAGGCCGCGCGGCAGCGTGCGGCAATCCCCCAAAGCTAACCAACGGTGCAAGAGCGACTTGACGCCCTGCTGAGGGCCGCGCGCACGGAGCTGGCCGCCGCCGCGGACGACGCGGCGCTGGAGCAGTGGCGCGTGGCGCACCTGGGGCGCCGCAGCGAAGTCACCGGCCTGCTGCGTTCGGTCGGCAGCCTGCCGCGCGAGGAGCGGCGCGCCGCCGGCCAAGCCGCCAACTCCGCGCGGCGCGAACTGGAAGAGGCCTTCGAGACCCGCCAATCGGAACTGCGGCGCGGCACCGATGGCGCGCAGGTGGACGTGACCATGCCAGGCTATCCGGTGCGACTGGGCAGCCTGCATCCGCTGACGCGAACCCTGCGCGAGATCCGCCGCGTGCTGGCGCCGCTGGGCTTCCGGGCCGTCAGCGGCCCTGAGGTGGAATGGGATCGCTACAACTTCGAACTGCTGAACATCCCGGCAGACCACCCGGCGCGGGACATGTGGGACACGTTCCACATCGACGACAAGGCGCGGCCGGGCGAGTTGCTGCTGCGTACTCACACCTCGCCGGTGCAAGCGCGGGTGATGGAACAGATCCAGCCGCCGGTGCGGGTCATCGTTCCCGGCAAGGTCTACCGCTACGAGGACCGCGATGCCTCGCACGAGGCCGAGTTCATGCAGGTGGAAGGCCTGGCCATCGATAAGCACATCACGATGGCCGACCTGCGCGGGACGCTGTCGTACTTCGTACGGGCGATGTTCGGACCGGACCGCGAGTTGCGGATTCGGGCCAGCTATTTCCCGTTCACGGAACCCAGCGCCGAGGCCGAGATGTCCTGCCACGCCTGTGACGGCGACGGCTGCCCGGTGTGCGGCGGGACCGGTTGGATCGAGATCCTCGGATCAGGAATGGTGCATCCGAAAGTGCTGGCCGACGTGGGCTACGACCCGGACGTGTACCAGGGGTTCGCCTTCGGCATGGGCGTGGAGCGGATCGCGATGCTCAAGTACGGCGTGACCGACATCCGGTCCTTCTACCGCAACGACCTGCGGTTCCTGCGGCAGTTGCGCTGAGCCATGCGGGTTCCGTTCGAGTGGCTTTGTGAACTTACGGGGGTCGAGGCGTCGGTCGACGACGTGGCCACCCGCCTGACCAACGCGGGCTTCGAGGTCGGATCTATTCACCGCGCCGGTGAACACTGGGACCGCATCGTGGTGGGCGAAGTCGCACGAATCGACTCGCACCCCAACGCAGACCGCCTGAACCTGCCGACCGTGAACACCGGCAGCGAGGAGATCCAGGTGGTCTGCGGGGCGTGGAACTTCGAGGTTGGCGACCGGATCGCTTTCGCGCCCGCCGGTGCGCGCCTGTGGGATCCCTACGCCGACGAGCCCGTGTTAAAGGAATTGAAGCCGACGCGGATCCGGGGCGTGGTCTCCCGCGGGATGTTGTGCTCCACGAAGGAGCTGGGCATCAGCGACGACCACGAGGGCATCCTGGTGCTGGATCCCGACGCGCCGCTGGGCCGGCCGCTGGCCGAGGCGCTGGGCGGCGAAGTGCTGGAGTTTGAGCTCAAGGCCAACCGGCCGGACGCGCTGTCGGTGCTGGGGATTGCGCGCGAGGCGGCGGCTCTGTACGGGACACAGGTGCGATCACCAATTCCTGACGACCGCGCGGGGGAGGATGTACCGAGCCAGCCGGTTCAACTTGCCATTGACGAACCGGCACTGTGCGCCCGGTACTCGGCTGCGCTGGTGCATGACGTGACGGTGGGCGAGTCGCCAGCCTGGTTGCGGGACCGCCTGGAGCAGGCGGGAGTGCGTCCGATCAGCACGATCGTGGACGCCACGAACTACGTGATGCTGGAACTGGGCCAGCCGCTGCACGCCTTCGACTGGGGGATGGTGCGGGGCGGCTTTATCGGGGTGCGCACGGCGCGGCCGGGGGAGCGCCTGGTGACGCTGGACGGCCAGGATCGCGAGTTGACGCCCGAGACGTTGTGCATCGTGGACGCTGAGGGACCGGTGGCGCTGGCCGGGGTGATGGGCGGGCTGGACACCGAGGTCACCGACACGACTTCGACGGTGCTGCTGGAGTCGGCCACGTTTGACCCGATTAGCATCCGGCGCACGGCGCATCGCCTGAACCTGCGCAGCGAGGCGTCGCGGCGCTTCGAGAAGGGCCTGCCCCCGGAACTGACGGTGCTGGCGCTGCGGCGCTGCGTGCAGGTGATCGAGGAGATTGGTGCCGGCCGGGGCGAATTCCTGACGGCTGACGCCTATCCGGCGCCTTCGGATCCGGCGCCGGTGGCGTTGGCGTTCGACCGCATCGAGCGGCTGATGGGCGTGGCCTACGACCGCGGCGAAGTCCGGCAGGCGCTGAGCGCGCTGGAGTTTGGGTTGGAAGAAGACGGCGACGAGTTGCGCGTGACGCCGCCGTTCTGGCGACGCGACGTCACCGCGCCGGCGGACGTCATTGAGGAAGTGGCCCGCCTGGTCGGATACGAACGCATCCCCGACACGCTTCCGACCGGCCAGGTAATGGACCTGGCGCCCGGCGAGATCGATGAACGCGACGACGAGGTCCGGGACGTGATGGCGGGCCTGGGATTTGCCGAGTGCGCGACCTACGCGCTGACCAGCGAGGCGCGCATGGCGCGGCTGGTGCCGCCGGACCTGCTGGACGCTCCGCCTGACGCGCCGCTTGGCGACGCCGAGGCCTGGGCAACCGTACGCGAGACGGCCATGAATGACGCCGGACGGGCCCTGACCGACCGGCTGCTGCCGCTGGACCGCGAGCCGCTGCGGCTGCGCAACCCGCTCTCCATGGAAGAGAACGCGCTGCGGCTAACCGGCCTGGGCACCATGCTGGAAACCCTGCGCGCCAACCGGCGACACGCCGACCGCGACCTGTTGCTCTTCGACTATCAGCCGTCGTTCCTGGCGCGCGACGGCGACCTGCCGGACGAACCGAACTTCCTGACGGCAGTGATCGGCGAACGCGTCAGCGCGGACCGCTGGAACGAGACGGGGACGGTGGAATTGCCCTTCGTGCGGGGCGCGGTAGACGAGTTGCTGTCACGCTCAGGCGTGCCGGCCGACGAGGCCAGCCACGACGGGCTCCAGCACCCCACGTTTGCCGCCGGCGCCGCAGCCGCCGTCACCCACCGGGGCCGCCTGCTGGCCGCCTACGGCGAGGTGGACGCCGAGGTCGCCGCTGCCTTCGACCTGGACGAGCGAGCCTGGGCGCTGCTGGTGGACATGCCAGCCGTACGGGCAGCCTCAGCCGGCCCGCCATCGTTCAGCGCCTGGTCGGAATACCCGTCGGCCCTGCGCGACCTGGCGATCGTCGTCGACGCCGAGGTGACGCAGGCCGAGGTTCAGGACACCATCCAGCGCGCCGGACGGCCGCTATTGCAGTCAGCCCGGCTCTTCGACGAGTACCGCGGCGAACAAATCCCCGCCGGCAAACGCAGCCTGGCCTACGCGTTGAGCTACGCAGCGCCCGACCGGACTCTGACCGACAAGCAGGCCGACCGGGCGCACAACCGGGTGGTGCGGGCGTTGCAGCACCGGCTGGGAGCGGAGTTGCGCGGCTAGTTCAGGCAATCCCCAGCCGTAGCGTCAGCGCAGGGTCGAATCTCGCTCCTCGGGACGGACCCTTGCAATCACGCCCTTCCGCCGTCAGGCCTTGATTCGTTGGCCTGAATCTACTCCTCGAAGGTGACGTTGGCGGCGTGGAGTTCGTCGGGGCGGGCGCGGTCGATGGGGACGGGGGTGGGGAGGTTGTTTTGCTGGATGTAGCCCTTGTCGGCCAGCCAGGCTTCCACTTCCTCGCCGCTGACGTCGGCCAGCATGCGGCCGTCCACGACCACGCAGGGTGAGAGCGGCTGCCCGCTCCTGGCGACCATCTCGTAGTAGTTGGCCGCGTTGTTGATGATGTCCTTGTCTTCGTAGTCCAGGCTGTACTTGTCCATCACGGCGCGGACGCCGGCGCTCCAGCCGCAGACGGGCTTCAGGTAGGCGGTGATGGCGGGCTGCTCGGTTGTCATGGGATTCACTCACGCAAAGGAAGTGCGGGCTGCCCGATTCTGGCAGACCGGAGCGGCGGCGGGAAGAGATACGGCCCAGGCGGGCCCGAGTTGACCGGCGACTGCAGAGTCGCCACGCTGCGGGTGCCGCGCTGGAGAGGATCACCGGCATGACGCGACTGAACGTGGGCGACCGATTTCCCGACCTGACGGGGCGCTGGGACGACGGCCGACCGGCCAGCATTCCGAACGACCTGGACGCCGGGCCGGCGGTGCTGCTGTTCTACCGCGGTCACTGGTGATCGCATTGCCGGCGACAGTTGGTCGCCTATAGCTACGTGCTGGACGCCTTCACAGCGCTTGGCGTGCAGGTGGTGGGCCTGTCGGTCGACTCGGCCGCGGACGCCGCGGCAACGCGCGAGCGTTTGCAGGTGGACGTGCCGCTCGTGGGCGACCTCGCCTACCCGGACTCGGTGGACGCGCTGGGCGCCTACCGCAACGAGGACCGGCAGTCGCACCAGGCCAGCGCCTTCGTACTGGATGCCGACCGCCGCGTGGAACATGCGGTGTACAGCGCCACCAACGTCGGGCGGCTGATGCCCGAAGAGGTGCTGCGGATCCTCAGCTAGCCGGACTCAGTCCAGGTTCGGGTTGACGGCGGACCACTCGTCGATGGGCGGGATGATGCCCATGTCGATGGTCTCGTCGCGCAGCGCCTGGAGATGGGCGTAGGCGGCGTCGAGTTCGGCCTGTTCGTCGGCGTCGCCCTGCGGCATGGACCAGTTCACGCCGTCCGGCCCGAGCTGCGCCGGCATGGCCATCATCACGTGCGAGTAGGGCTCGCCGGTGAGGTAGGCGCCGCAGGGCCACTCAAAGGTTGATCCGCCGGCGGCGGCGTGGACCATCATGGCCGTCTGGTGGCCGGGCGACTGGAATGACGAGCGGCCGCGCAGCTTGATGATGCGGGATCCGCCGTCCAGCACGTCCTGGCGGATGCCCTGCCAGCCGTCGGCGTCCAGCCTGACACCGTTGACGGTTGCGCCCGCGATGACGTCGTTGAGCAGCACGCCGTCGATGCGCGTTTCGCCCTTGAACAGCGCCATCTCCTGGCCGTGGCCGCCGTAGGTGCGGCAGCCGGTGACGCGGGACTGGGACACGCCAAAGTGCTCGGCCAGGCGCGTTTGCAGGCGGGTGCTGTCCAGGCCCGCCAGCGTGCTGACGCGGGAGGCGGGCAGGCCGGAGTGGACGAGCGTGACCAGCCCGGTGACGTCGGCCGGGTTGAAGACGATCACGACCAGCTTGGCGTCCGGCGCGTTGGCGGCGATGTCCCGGCCCAGTTGGGCGGCGATTTCGGCGTTGCCGCGCAGCAGGTCCTCGCGCGTCATGCCCTCGCGGCGCGGCGCGCCGCCGGAACTGAGCACGTAGGCCGCATCGGTCAGGGCTTCGGCCGCGTCCGTGGTCCAGGTGACCTCGGCGTCGGGAAAGCCGCAGTGGTGAATTTCGGCCGCGGCGCCTTCCAGGCCCGGGCCGAAGGGGTCGTACATGGCGATGCGGTGGGCGGCGCCGGTGGCCAGCAGGGACTGGACGATGTTGGACCCCACGGCGCCGGCCGCGCCCATGATGGCGACTTTGTCGCTGGTGACGTACTTCATGGCCGCCGGGGTCAGGCCTTCATGCCGGCCAGAACTTCGCTGGCGGCGGTGCTGAGCATGCGCAGGTCGTTGGCGAAGTCGATGAGCGTGAAGCCCTGTTCGATCAGGCGGCGGGCGACCTCAACGCTCTGGATGGGCGAGCCGGCGGGCTTCCCGTTGGCCTGGGCGCCGGCCAGGATCGCGTCGATGGCAGCCACGTGGTCGGGGTCCACAAAGGCCTCCGACGTGCTGAGGCCCATGGAGATGGCCAGGTCGCTGGGTCCGATGAAGGCCACGTCAATGCCGTCCACGGCCATGATGGCCTCGATGTTGTTGACGCCTTCCATGTCCTCGATTTGCGGGCAGACCAGGAGTTCGTCGTTGATGCGGTCGCGGTCGGCCATGTTGATGGTGGCGCGGCCGGAGCCGGCGGAGCGGTGGCCGATGGGGGGATAGCGGCAGGCGTCGGCGATGGCCTCGGCCTGCGCGACGGTGCTGACGTGGGGAACGATTACGCCCATGGCACCGGCGTCCAGCGTGCGGGCCAGGACGACCGGGTCGTGCGACTCCACACGGGCCATGGGAATGCCGCCGCGGGACTCGATGGCGCGGAAGGCCTCGGTGGTGGTGCCGATGTCCCACTGGGCGTGCTCCACGTCCACGGCCAGCCACTCGTAGCCGGCCACAACGAGGGCCTCGGCGGCGATGGGCGAAACCAGGTTCAGAAACGAACCGTACGAAGGCTCACCGGCCTGAATCTTCTGCCGAACGGGGTTGGGGAACTGCAAGGGTGATCTCTCCTGCTGAGGCGACACAAAGCTGGGTCGATTGTGACGCACGGACAGGGGGCTGTCAGTCGGATCAGGGGCCTATCGACGCGCCTACACTGGCTGTAGCGAGTGATCCTGGAGATTCAAGGATGCGGACCGAGATCGAGTACAACCCCGCCTACACGATGCTGACGCTGGAACTGTCCAGCGGCGAGTCGGTGAAGGCGGAGCCGGGGGCCATGGTGGCCCAGCAGGACGTGGAGATGACCACCGGCATGGGCAGCGGCGGGGTATTCGGCGGCCTGAAGCGCATGATGGGCGGCGAGTCCTTCTTCGTGAACACCTTCACGTGCGAGGGGCCCGGTAACGGCTGGGTGAGCCTCGCGCCGCCCGTGCCCGGGGACATCGTGGGTCACGAGCTTGGCGCGGGTGAAAGCCTGATCGTGCAGTCGGGGTCCTTCCTGGCCTCCACGGGCGGCGTGGAGCTGGACACCAGCTTTTCGGGCGGGCGCGGCCTGTTCAGCGGCGAGGGCTTGTTCCTGCTGCGGGCCTACGCCGACAGCGGCGGCACGATCTGGTTCGACTCCTACGGCGCAGTCAAGGAATTGGAAGTCACCCACGGGTCCGAACTGGTCGTGGACACCGGTCACATGGTCGCGTTCACGGAGGGCGTGGACTACAGCATCGGCAAGGTGGGGGGCATCCGCTCGCTGATCGGCGGCGGCGAGGGCCTGGTGATGAAGTTCCGAGGCATGGGCACCGTGTGGGTGCAGAGCCGCAACATCTCCGCCCTGGCCAACTCGCTGATCCCGTTCCTGCCGAAGCCGAGTTCCAGGTAAGACGAGACCGGCTGCGGCATGTCGGCCTGTGGAAGCTGACGCCCGCTGAGGCCTAGCCCGAAAGGCAGGCCATCACGGGGTCGTAGTCGGGCAGTTCCGGCACGTCGGGGGCGGTTTCGATGTGGGCGATCTTGCCGTCCGCGTCGACCACGATGACCACGCGGTTGGCGATGTTCATGCCCTCCAGCAGCACCCCGTAGGCGCTGGCGGTGGCCCCGAGCGGGTTGAAGTCGCTCAGCACGGGATAGCTCACGCCGGTCTGCTCGGCCCAGGCCTGCTGCGACCAGCCGTTGTCCGTGGAAATGGCGACCGTTACCGTGCCCTCGAGACCGGCCAGCTTCTCCTCGATGATCGGGAGCTGGTTGCTGCAGGTCGGCGAGAACGCGGCCGGCACGAAGTTGATCACCACCGTCGAGCCGCGATGGTCGCTCAGCTTGAACGGCTCTTCGCCCCGGGGTTTCGACGGAAGTTCGAAGTCCGGAGCCTCGTCACCAACCTTCAGCGTCGCTGTCTCTGACATCTGATGTCTCCCGCAGAAATAACTGACGAGATCGTACGGACCGGCGCGAACGCTGGCTATTGGTAGGCCGACGCCTGCATGCCGAACCAGGTGGCGTAGGTGCCGTCGAGGGCGATGAGCTCCTCGTGGGTGCCGTGCTCGGAGACCCGGCCGTCCTCGATGACGTAGATGCGGTCGGCCATGCGCACGGTGGAAAAGCGGTGTGAGATCAGCACGGCCATGCGTCCGGCGACCAGTTCCTTGAAGCGCTGGAAGACCTCGTATTCGGAGCGGGCATCCAGGGACGAGGTGGGTTCGTCAAGGATCAGCAGCTGCGCGTCGCGCATGTAGCCGCGGGCCAGGGCGATCTTCTGCCACTCGCCGCCGGAGAGCTCCGTGCCGTCGCCCCACCAGCGGCCCAGGGTGGTGTCGTAGGTGCGGGGCAGGCCCTCAATGGCCTCGGCGGCGCCGCTGCGGCGGGCGGCGGACTCGACCAGGCCGGGCGTGTCCTTTACGGGCAGGTTGCCGTAGCCGATATTGTCGCCGGCGGTGGCGTGGTAGCGGACGAAGTCCTGGAAGATCGCGCCGATCTGGCTGCGCACGCTGGCCACGTCGTAGACGCGCATGTCGAGCCCGTCGATCAGCACCCGGCCGTCGGACGGGTCATAGAGCCGGGTCAGCAGCTTGACGATGGTGGTCTTGCCCGCGCCGTTGGCGCCGACCAGGGCAATGGTCTCGCCGGCGTTCACCTTCAGGTTGATGCCGCACAACACCGGTTCGCGTACGCCCGGATAGCTGAAGTTGACGTCGCGGAGCTCGATGCCGTCCTGGATGGGCCGGGGCACCGTGTGGCGGCCGGGATCGGGGCGGATGTCCGGCTCAAAGGCCAGGAAGTCGAAGAGGTTGGTGAGGAAGAGGTTGGCCTCGTACATCGAGTTCACGCTGGCGAAGATCATTCGCAGCCGTTCCTGTGTCTGGACCAGCGCCTGGTGGTAGAGCGTCAGGTCGCCCAGGGTCAGGCGGCCGGCGATGGTGGCCAGCGCGACGAAGATGTAGAGGCCGGAGGCTGTGCCCGCCGAGAGGATGCCCAGCACGAAGGTGACGCTCTCGCGGGAGATGGTGAGCTTGCGGTTCTCGCGGTAAAAGCGGGCGAAGGTGCGGCGGTACTGGTCCAGCAGGTGGCCGCCCAGGTCGAAGAGGCGGACTTCCTTCACCGTCTCGTCTGAGGTCATCACGTAGCCCAGGTACCAGAGCCGGCGTGCGTCCGGGGCGCGCCGCCATTGCATGCGGTGACTGAGCCGGGCGAACCACATGTCCGCGCCGAGGTAGGGGATCGAAGTCACCGCCACCACGATCAGAATCCACCAGGCCAGCGAGGCCAGCAGCGCCGCGACCGACACAAGCTGGATGACACTGCCAACGAGCGAAAAGGTATTGGTGACCAGGCCCGTCGGCCGCATGTTGGCCTCGCGGCGGGCCCGTTCGAGCATGTCGTAGAAGGTCGAGTCCTCGAAGTAAGCCAGGTCCAGGGTCTCGGCCTTCTCCAGGATCATGATGTTGATCCGGTTCGAAAAGCGGTCGCCCAGCATGGCCCGCAGCGCGCTACCGCCGTGATCGAGCGCGGTGGCGGTTAGGGCCAGGGCCAGTTGCAGCACAACCAGCATCACCACGCGGTTGACCGACTCGCCGGTCCCGCCAACCGCGATGGCCTCAACGACCGCGTCGATGACCAGCTTGGTCAGCCAGATCGTGGCCGCGGGAATGAGGGCGCGAATCCCCGTGATGCCGGCCACGCCCGCCGTGAGGCCAGGACTGGTCTGCCAGACCATGCCCAGCACGCGCGGCGTGTAGGCGAAGGTCGTGCTGAGGGCGCGCAGGTACTCGCGGGGACTAAATCCCGCCCGCCCCGACGGAGGCCCGTGGCGAAAACCCATGAGAACTAGGGGCCGGGGAACTAACGAGGACTAGAGGCTAGCAACCGACCGGCGCGGACCTAGGTAGGGTTCGTCACCAATCGCGTCTCTGAATGGTGAGCCGCCCAGGCCCACCAGAAGGGCGTGTTGTGTACCAGTGGCGGAAGCTGGGCACCGCTGAGCGCGCCAGACAGGGCGCGGCCGCTGAGGCTCCAGGCGCTGCCCGTTTCGCGGTCGCGGAAGGCGCCGTCGGCATACTCGAAAGTGAGCAGGCGGCCGTTGACCTGGCGGCCGTGGGCGGCGGCCATCCCCAGGTCGCGCGCGTCGGCAATCTGATGAGTATCCAGGACGGACAGAGCGCCGGGAGACCAGAGGGCCACGACCGGCTGACCGCCCACTTCGTCGTTCAGGACGCGCTGGACGGCCAGGTGGCCAAAGTCGAAGGCTGCGGCTTGGCCGCTGAGTTCCAACGCCAGCACACGCGCGGTTGGGAGGAGGCGAGGATCGGGTGTACCGTCGAAGAACGGCGGCTCCGCGCGGCCGTCGAGTCCCGCGTAGCCGGTGGCGCCGTAATCGGAAGTCTCGTCCCTCGATGGACGGCTCGCGGGGCCCAGAACGCGGCCGTCGGGAAATGTCCGACGAAACTCCTGAAAGCTCAACAGCAGCGACGGGCGCGGCTGAAGCCGGAGCCCGGTGTAGTCGCCGACGATGGCCTCGCCGGTGAACTGACGCCACCAACTCTGGGTCAACGAGTCCCACAGGAGACGTCCGCCCTGGTGCAAGGCGTCGACCGTGTCGAAGCGCGTGGCCGCCCCGAGTAGGCGGCGCTCAAACACCTGCACGGCGTTGGTCCACGGGTCGTAGGTGACCAGCAGCGGCGTGCCGCCGACCACATCGTTGACGACCTCGTGCCAGACGAGGTATCGCAAGGGATACGCCCGTGTCAGCGAACCGATTGACATCCCAACGACCGGGTCGCGAGGGTCAAGAAAGGCATCGGCTTCCTTGGCCGTCATGTATCGCGGCCTATCTATTGGCTCCCCGCGATAGCGCTCCAGCCCGCTGGTCTGCAGCTCGGTGAGTGCAACGCTGGCTATCTGGAAATTGGTGTTCCAACGCTGGCCGCGCAGCTCCTCGGCCCGCCGCAGGTCGGCCGGCGCGGCGGTCACCAGCGTCGTTTGACGGGCGGCGATGACTTCGGGGGGCACCTGCATGCGGCTGGCCGCGCCAGCGATGGAAGTATTTGGCGGGATTACCGCCGCGAATGGCGGCTGGTCGGCCGGACTCGAATCATCCTGCGACTCGACGGAGGATGTGCCGGAGTCCGGCTCGCCGCAGGCGGCGAAAGCCAAGCCGGCGGCCGAGGCCAGGGCCAGCAGGCGTCGGCGGCCGATGCGATGGTTCAGGAGTTGGCGCCGACGCTGTATACGCGTGTCGCAGGCCTGAAGGCCGCCCAGGCGAACCAGAAGTGGTTGGCGTGCACCAGTGGCGGCAATTCCCTGCCGGCCAGCGGCCCGCTCAGCGCACGGCCTGTCACGTCCCACGTCGATCCCGTCTCCTGGTCGGTGAACGCGTCATCTTTGACGACGAAGGTTAGTTCGCGCACGTCGACCACGCGTCCATACGCAACCCCCGATCCGACCGCGGTGGAGGTAGCGATGTCTGACTTATCCAGCGCAGACACCGTATTGGGTGTCCAGAGGACCACGATCTTCTCACCACCAACGGAGTCGTTGACGACGCGCTGCTCGCTCAACACAGAAAACGGGTAGGCGACGGACTCTCCATTGATCTCCAGCGCGACCACACGCTCGGTCGCCCGCAGGCGGGTATCCAGGCGCCCCTGGAACAGGAAGGGTCGTTCCTCCAGGCGGCCGTCGGACTGGAAGGGCCGGTCGTCCACGGTGTCGTATCCGCCATACGGGTTTCGGCCGTACGGACGCGAATAGCCCGTGTCCTGCGAGAGCACCTGGGCTCCCGGAAAGGCGGCCTTGAACTCGTCGAAGGCGATCAATTGCGAGGGAAGGAAGGTCAAATTGACCCCGGCCAGATGACCGACCAGGCCCTCACCCGTCAGCTGCTGCCACCAGGTCTCGGTGACGTCGTCCCACATGATCAGGTCGCTGTTGCGCAGGTTGCCGGAGACGCCGAAGCGCAGGACCGAGCCGAAGACCTCACGGTCAAAGACCACCGACGAATTGCACAGCGGACAGAAGGTGACGGCGACTGGCCGGCCTCCAATGACGTCGTTGACGATCTCGTGGTAGGTCAGGATCTGCAGCGGGTAGGCGCGGGCCTCGCCGTTGACGCGAAGCGCGATCACCGGCTCGCGTCCGGCTACGAACTGCACGGCTTCGGCGAAGTCGGTGAACTTGGGATTGTCGATCGGCGGGATGCCATCGCGGGGCACGCCGCCCGAGAAAATCTCGTCAAAGTGGACCAGCGATGTTTCGAAGTCCGTCTTCCAGCCAATGTTGCGCCAGGCGGTGGCGGATAGCTGGTCGCGGTCGCTCAGCGAAATCAGACGCTCGGCGCGCGCGGCCACCACGTCGGCCGGCACTGCAATGGGGCTGTCGGAGGCCGTGGCCGGCGCGGGCGGCAGGATGCCGACGTCGCCCTGCGCCTGACGCACCCGCGCTGCGATGTCGGGCAAACGAGTGCCGGCCGGTGGGCCCGAGGCGGTCGCCGGTGCCTCTGCCTGCGTCACAACAGGCGCTGCGGCTGGCGAGGTTGGTGGCGAATCTGTGGCCCCCGCCGGTGGCGCGGGTGGCGTCTCCTCGCCACAGGCGGCCAACGCTCCGAGCGCGGCGCCGCCCAATGCCGCGATGAGCAGTCGGCGGCGCGTCAGATGGATCGGAGTCTTCATTCGTAATCGGCGCTCGGAGTCATCGACTTAACACTACGGCCAGCAAACCGGCTCATCAGGAAGTATTCCAACACAGGCGGCGCCTGCGTCGGCTGGAGCGGACTCAGAGCCCGTGGGCGGAGGCGCTGTGGAAGACGTCCACGCCGGCGCCGAGACCGCCGTCGGCGTCGCGCAGGATGATGGCGGGACTGGCGAAGGCGGTGCGGCCGGGATAGATCGGAACGCGAACGTCCCAGCCGCGTGACCGCAGGGTGTCGATGGCTTCGTCGCCGAATCGCGGGTCCACCGTGACCCAGGGAGTGCTGGCGTCCAGCCGCGGCGCGGCCACGGCGGCCTGGGCGCCCATGCCAAAGTCGAACACGTGCGCGATGAGCTGGGTGAGGCAGTTGGTAATGCGCCGCCCGCCGGAGGCGCCGACGGCCAGCGTGCGGCCGTCCGGCGCACGCACGATCGTGGGCGTCATGTTGTTGAGACCGGTGCGGTTGGGCGCGACCGAGTTTGGGCGCCCCGGCACGGGATCGAACCAGAACATGCCGTTATTCCAGGCGATGCCGGTCTCGCCGGGGACAACCTCCGAACCCCAGGCGCCGCCCAGGGTGTTGGTGAGGGACACCAGCATGCCGTCGGCGTCGGCGGTGCAGAGGTGCGTGGTTGAGGTCTCCAACTTCTGGCGCTCGAGCGCGCGGGCCGGATTCTGGTAGGCCCAGGCATCGCCGGCGTCAGGGATCGGTGGCGGCGCGTTGGGGTCGATCACGGCGGCGCGCGTGGCGGCGTACTCCTTGGAGGCCAACGCATCCCACGGCGCATCGGCCCGCTCGGGGTCCGTCATGAACTCGAAGCGGTCGGCAAACGCCAGCCGTGACGACCACAGATAGGCGTGCAGGCGTTCCACGTCGTCGTGCGACATACCGGCGGACGCGGCCCGTTCGTAGATGTTGAGCGTCTCGATGGTGGTCGGTCCGGCGCAGCCGGGACCCGGCGTGAGGACTTCGTTGCCTCGATAGGTGGTCGTCAGCGGCGGTGCGACGCTGGCCCGGTACGCGGCCAGGTCGGCGCGTTCGATGACGCCGTCGTTGGTGGCGCAGGCGTCGGCAATGGCGGCCGCGATATCGCCACGGTAAAAGGCCTCCACGCCGTCCTCCGCCAGCACCTCCAGGGTGGCGGCGAGCTCCGGCTGGGTAATGCGGATTCTCTCCATGTGGTCGGACTGGGGCGGCTCGCCGTTGGGATAAAAGTTCCGCTGGAGTTCTGGGTGACGCCGGGCGGCGGCCGCGGTGCCCTCCATGTACATCAAATCGAACCAGCTGAGTTCAAAGCCCTCACGGGCCAACTCGACGGCAGGGCGCACCAGGTCCCGCCAGGGCAGGCGGCCGTGCCGCTCATGCAGCAGACCCAGACCCGCCACGGCGCCGGGCACGCCCATGGCGCGATAACCGTGGATGTTGGCGTCGTCCACGACGCCGTCCCAGAGGAAGGCGCTGACGTTGCGGCGTCCGTCGCGCGGATAGCGGTCCGGCGTCGCGCCGGAACCGGAGCGCATGGGAAAGGCCACGACTTCAGCCAGGGATGGTCCGGCAACCACGGCATAGCCGCCGCCGCCAATGCCGCTGCTCCAGGGTTCCACCACGCCCACCGCCAGGGCAGCGGCAACGGCCGCGTCCACGGCCGACCCACCGGCGGCCAGCACGTCCACGCCCACGGCGCTGGCGGCCTCGTGCTTGGTGGCCACCATGCCGCGCCGCCCGCGGGCCTCGGATTTCTCGATCGTGAGCCGGGTGCGCAGGTCCGACATCAGTGCAGCGCCGCCTCTGCGAAGAGAGCGCTGACGGACTCGCCGGTGTGAATGCGCCGGATGGCCTCCGACAGCATCGGCGCCACCGAAATCACGTGGATCTTGCCGCTTGGCAGACCCGGATTCAGCGGCACGCTATCCGTCACGACCATCTCTTCCAGCGGTGAGTCTTCAATCAGATCGTACGCCTGGTCCACGAACACGGGGTGAACGCACGTGCCGTAGATGGCCCGCGGGTTGTGGCGCAGGATTTCGCGCAGGCCCTCGCGAATGGACTGGCCGGTGACGACCTCGTCCTCCACGTAGAGCACGGTGCGTCCATGTATGTCGCCGGCCAGGCCGCGGATGGTGACGTCCGAAGTAATCGGGTCCCGGAACTTATCAAGCACGGCCAACTGGGTGCGCAGTCGCCGGGCGCACTCGCTGGCCGTCTTGATGCGGCCGGTGTCGCCCACCACGACCAGGTCGTCGATGCCCAGCCCGGCGAAGTAGTCCGTGAGCAACGGCATGCCCGTGAGGTGGTCGCTGGGCATGCTGAAGAAGCCGCCGATTTGATCTGCGTGCAGGTCCAGCGTCAGCACGCGGTCGGCCCCGGCTGTGGCCAGCAGGTCGGCCACCAGCCGCGCGGAAATCGGCACGCGCGGCTGGTCTTTCTTGTCGGAGCGCATGTACGGGAAGTACGGCAGCACGGCCGTCACGCGCGCCGCCGAGGCGCGGCGCATGGCGTCGATGGTGATGAACAGTTCCATCACCGAGTGGTTGACCGGCCGCCGCGAGGTCTGCACGACAAATACATCGGCCTCGCGCACGTTCTCCATGACTCGGACAAACGTGTTGTCGTTGCCGTACTCGAAAATCTCGATCTCGCCGGGTTCGCAGCCCAGTTCGCGGCAGATGCCGTCGGTCAGCACCGGGTGCCCCCGGCAGCCGAAGACCATCAGCCCGTCGTCCGCCATGCCAATCCCTCGCCCGCGCAGCGCCACGGACTAGCGTATCGGGTCGTAGCAGACGACGACCGGCGTCACGGCGTGGCGAAGCACGTGGGTGGCGGTGCGGCCGAGATCGCAGTCGTGCTCGCCCAGAAAGCGGTGCGCACCCACGACAATCGTATCGGCCTCCTCCGCCAGGCTGGTTTCGACGATCGCGCTGAACGCCGAGCGCGCCTGCTTGACTTCGGTACGCACCGGCGCGCCATTGGATGGCAGCAAGCGCCGGGCGTCATCCAGCACGGTCTCGGCTTGGCCCAGCATCTCGTCGCTGGACACGTTCAGGGGTAGGCGGTGGCTGACTTCGATCACGTGCAGCAGCAGGATGGAGGTGCTGCGAGCGCGCGCCAGGAGAGCCGCGGTCGTGACCACCGCCTCGTCCATGTGTCGACCGCTGACGGCGGCAATTACAGGGCGTTCGGGTTGGTACGCCATGCCGTTCGATTGCGGCTACGTCGCGACGGCCGCCTGTGCGTTCCCGCTGCCGTTCGCCTCGGCTCCGGCGGGACTTGCAAGCAGCATCTCGCGAAGCTCCGCGTTGATCTCCTGGGCGATGTCCGCGTTCTCGCGCAGGAAGGCCTTGGCATTCTCGCGTCCCATGCCCAGGCGAGTGCTGTCGTAGCTGTAGTGCGCGCCGCTCTTGGTGAGCACGCCGTGGTCGACACCCAGCGTGAGCAAGTCGCCTTCCCAGGAAATGCCCTGGCCGAACATCATGTCGAACTCGCAGAAACGGAACGGCGGCGCGACCTTGTTCTTGACGACCCGCACGCGGGTGCGCGCGCCGATGACGTCGGTGCCCTTCTTGATCTGCCCAATGCGCCGGATGTCCAGGCGAACCGACGAGTAGAACTTCAGCGCGCGGCCGCCGGGCGTGGTCTCCGGGTTGCCGAACATCACGCCGATCTTCTCGCGCAGCTGGTTGATGAAGATCACGATGGTGCGTGAGCGGCTGATGTTGGCGGTGAGCTTGCGCATGGCCTGCGACATCAGCCGCGCCTGCAAGCCCACCTGCGTGTCGCCCATGTCGCCGTCAATCTCGGCCCGCGGAACCAGCGCGGCCACCGAGTCGACCACCACCAGATCCACGGCGTTGCTGCGGACAAAGACATCGGTGATCTCCAGGGCCTCTTCGCCGGCGTTGGGCTGCGAGACGATCAACTCGCCCACGTCCACGCCCAGGGCCTCGGCGTAGGTTGGATCCATGGCATGTTCCACGTCCACGTAAACGGCGGCGCCGCCGGCTTTCTGCACCTCCGCGACCACGTGCAGGGCCAGGGTGGTCTTGCCGGATGCCTCCGGACCGAAAACCTCGACCACGCGACCCCGGGGCAATCCGCCCACGCCCAGGGCCACGTCCAGGGACAGCGAACCGGTGGAAACGGCCGGCACCTCGTTGGCCTGCATGGCGCCCATGCGCATGACCGAACCGGTGCCGAACTTGCGTTCGATCTGTTGAATCGCGGAGTCGATCGCCTTTGCCTGGTCGTTGGCCATACGCCTGATCCCATCACCCGTGGCGCCGGGGCGGCCGACGCACGCTCGTGCGGTTCATGGTATCGGAAGGGGCGGCGACCCTGCCTGATGTTGCATCAGGCTGCCTGCTCGGCTAGCGTGCCAATCGACCGCTTTGGGAGCCGGTGGCCTATGCAGTCCAGGCAAACGCGAGCCGCCGTGCTCTATGGGCCGGGCGACCTACGGATCGAGTCGCGTGACGTTCGCGAGCCCGAGGCGGGCGAGGTGGTGCTACAGGTCGCGGTGTCCGGTATCTGCGGGACCGATCTGCACTACTGGGACGGCTGGCAGTTCGATTCGTGGTTCCCGGAGCGATCGGATCCGTGGATTCCCGGGCACGAATTCACGGCCACGGTGCAGGCGGTAGGTCCCGGCGTCCCTGACCTGGCGCCGGGCGACCCGGTGGCCGTCGAGCCCAACAATTCCTGCGAGGACTGCCCCGAGTGCGACCGCGGGATGCTGAACTTCTGCTCCAACCGCATGCCAATGGCGTGGGGCGCATGGTCGGACGTGGTAATCGCCAACCGGCATCACCTCACGCCGCTGCCACCCGGGGCCGACATGCGCACGGCCAGCCTGGCGGAACCGCTGGCCTGCGTGGTGCGCGGGTTCGACCGCGTGACGGTGAATCCGGGCGACACGGTGTTCATCGCCGGCGCGGGGCCGATCGGGCTGCTGGCATTGGAGGTCGCCAAGCACCAGGGCGCTGGACAGACCATCGTCAGCGAACCCGGCGCAACCCGCCGCCAGCTGGCCGCCACACTGGGCGCGGACGTCGTGTTGGACCCCCGGCACGAGGACCCGGTAGAGGCCGCGCGCAGCCTGACCCAGGGCTTTGGCGCGGACCTGGCCATCGAGGCGGCCGGGGCCGGACCCGCCTTCCAGGCGTGTCTGGACACGGTGCGCGACTCCGGAACGGTGCTGGTGATCAGCGTGGGCAATCCGTCCGAGAAGTTCGAGCTGCGGCTCTACGACTTCTTCGCACGCGAACGCACGATCGTGGGCAGCAACACGCGCGTGCACACCTTCGAGCGGGCGCTGGATCTGATCCCGAAGATCAACGTAGAGCCGATCATCACGCATACGTTCGACCTGGACGACGCGGTGGAGGCGGTAATGACGGCTAAGTCAGGTGCCGGCGCAAAGGTGGTTTTCGACTTCCGGTCCTGACTCGATCAGCGACGGCGACCCCGAGCGGTACCCGGCTGCCGGCAGCTGAAGACCTGCGCGCCGTGGGCGCCGGCAACTGGGGTGATTTCGCGAAAGTGCGGCTGGAGCAGGTCGCGCGGGCTCTGGGCGCTGGTGAGGACCACGCGTAGCTCACCGTCGGGAGCCAGGCAGCCGCGAGCAGCCCGGATGAGCCGCGCGGCGGGGCCGTGGTCGACCCGAGGGCCCACGTGAAACGGCGGGTAGCAGAGGATCACGTCGAAGCGCTGCTCGCCGGGCGGCGGGCCTTCGGCCAGAATCACGTCCGCCCGGAGACCGTTGGCCGTGAGCGTTCGGCGGGTCGTCTCCACGGCCGCAAAGCTCCAATCCACGGCGGTCAGTTCGCGGTCGGAGCCGGAGGCTGCCGCGGTGAGGACGCCGGAACCGCACCCGAGGTCGAGCCAGCGGCCGCCCCGGTCCGGCAGGTTTTCAGCCAGCAGCGCGGTCGCCGGATCGATGCGCATGGGTGAGAACAGCGTGGGGTGTTGGCAGACCGTGAACTCCCGTCCGGCTATCCGCCTGCCGACAGTCCAGGGGAATTCCTGCGGCGGCGGATCGTCCACCTGGCGCTTGAACACGTAGAGCCGGCGGTGCTCGCCGGCGGCGCGGTCGACGAGGGGACCGACGACAGGTGGAAGGCGACGGCGCAGAGACTCGATGCCACGCGCACGATCACCCAGCAACGCCAGCAGTCCGCCGTGTGGCAGGGCCCGTGCCGCGGCGCGGACCACCCATTCCACACCGGCGCGGCCCAGCCAGTGCGGAGCGCGGACGACCGCGAAGGTGGCTTCCGCCGGAAGCAACTCGTCCGGCGGCAGCACCGTCCAAGCGCCGACCCCGGCCTGGCAACTCTCCAGCGCTCCCATGTTCAGTGGAACCAGCATGCCGTCATCCGGCCAGCCCGCTGCGTTCGCAGCTATTTCCAGACCAGCGTCCCAGGCGCCGACTTCCAGCAGCGGCGCCTGCGGCTGCCGGTCCAGCGCGCGCATGAGCAGGCGCAGTTCCTGGTCCAGTTCCCCAGCCGGCTGGTCGGCGCGCGAGGGAATCGCAACCGACCCGCCCGGTAGCCGGACGCGACGCCACTTGAGGGCCGCGGCGTCGATCAAAGGAACCGAAGCTGAGGTGCCATGCGGCGAGAGTAGCCGTCCGAGCGCATCGGATGCCGAACCGCGGACGTGTTGCTTCAGTTTGCGTCGCGGTGGTGGTATGTATTGCTGCAAGGAAACGAGCACGCATGACCGGGGAGTCAAGATGATTGAGTCGAAGCTGAGGTCCGACGGGCGGACGACGCTGCCAAAGGCGGTCCGCGAGGCTTTGGCACTTCGGCCCGGGGACCGGCTGCGCTACACAATCCTTAACGGCGAAGTGCGTATTCGCGCCGTGCGTCCCCTTCAGCAGCTCTATGGGGTGCTCAAGTACGACGGGCCACCGGTGACGCTTGACGACATGGAGCGGGCCATTGGCGAGGCAGCGCAGGGGGACTAACCGGTAGAGGGCGGCGGCTTGGCGAGATGCGTCTCGCGTAGCATGCCCGCGGCGCGCTTGCGCCGATTGCACATGCCTGGGGCCGCGCGAACCTCGCCGGCCGTGGCGGACGGGCGGGTGACCTTGCGATGCAACTGATCGACCAGCGTCTGGCCTATTCGGCGACCGACCTGGTGGGCTTCCTGGAGTGCCGGCACCTGGCCAACCTGGAGCGCGCGGCAACGCTGGTACCGGAGGTCCGGCGTCCGGTTCGCGACGACCCCGTGCTGGACCGCATGGCCCGGCGCGGGCAGGAGTACGAGGCGCGCTACCTGGACGAGTTGCGCGCCAAGGGTCGAGACATCGCCGAAATCCGGCCGCCGGACACTGTGTCCCCGACCCGCCTGATCAGGCCGGAACACGAAGCCACGCTGCAGGCCATGCGACGAGGCGCGGAGGTGATCTACCAGGGCGTCTTACTGGACGAGCGACGGCTGGGGTACGCGGACTTCCTCGAGCGGGTCGATACGCCGAGCGACCTGGGACCGTGGAGCTACGAAGTTGTGGATACCAAGCTGGCCCGCCAACCGTCGGCTCCCGCCGTGTTGCAGATCTGCATGTATTCGGACCTGCTGGGCGCCATGCAGGGACGCCTGCCGGAACGTATGCACCTGGTGATGGGCGGCGTTGAGCGCGAGACGGTGAGCCTGCGCGTGGCCGACTACGCGGCCTACTACCGGCTGGTGGCGCGGGAGTTCGAGGCCCTGCTGGACAGCCCGGCGGAGGTCTTTCCCGTCCCGACGAAGCCGGAGCCGGTGAGTCACTGCGATTTCTGCAGTTGGACGCTGGAGTGCCGCGCCCAGTGGCGGCGGGAGGACGACCTGGCGCTGGTGGCGGGTCTGACGTCCCGCCAGCGCCGGGCGCTGCACGACATCGACATCACCACGCGGCGCGGACTGGCCAACCCGTCGCCGCCGCTGCCGGAGCGGATGGAGGGCGTCAGCCCGGAGGCGCTGGCGCGGGTGCAGGCCCAGGCGGCCATCCAGGTGCGCGGCGACGGCCGGGTGATCTCCGAGCGAATTCCGCCAGAGCGCGACCGGCAGGAGGCGCTAGTGCCGGATCGCGGCCTGTGGGCGCTGCCGGAACCGTCGCCGGGCGACCTGTTCCTGGACCTCGAAGGCGACCCTTTCTACGGCTCCGACGAGGTCGACGGCATCGACTACCTGTTCGGCGCCATTGAGCCGGGCCTGCCCGACGCCGCGGGCGAGCCCACGTTCCACGCCTTCTGGTCGATCGAGGACGGCGACGTGACGACGGCGGCCGAGCGCCAGGCGTTCGAGGACTGCATCGACCTCATCATGGACCGCTGGACGGCCTACCCGGGCATGCACGTCTACCACTACGCGCCCTACGAGACCGGGGCCATGAAGCGGCTGGCGGGGCGTTACGCAACCCGCGAAACCGAGGTGGACCAGCTGCTGCGCGGGCAGGTATTCGTGGACCTGTATCGCGTCGTGCGGCAAGGGATCCGGGCGTCGGTGGAGAGCTACTCGATCAAGCGCCTGGAGCCGCTCTACGGCTTCAAGCGCGAGATCGACCTGCGCGACGCCGGCGAGAGCATCGTCGAGTTCGAGCACTGGCTGGAGCCGGAACCCGATACGGACCGCGACGCCCTGCTCGACCAGATCAAGGCCTACAACCGCGACGACTGCGTCTCCACCTGGCGCCTGCGCGAGTGGCTGGAGGAGCAGCGGGCGGCGCTGGTGAGCGAATTGGGCGCCGAGGCTCTGCCGCGGCCGACGGTCATCGAACCGGAAGAGACGGAGGACACGGAAGAGCAGCAAGAAATCAAGGAGCTCGTAGACCGGCTGACCGACGACCTGGAGAAGGACCTGACCGACGGCACGTCGCTCGAGGATCCGGCCCAACGCGGGCGCTGGCTGCTGGCGCAACTCGTCGACTGGCATCGCCGCGAGCACAAGGCCGTGTGGTGGCGCTACTTCCACCTGAAAGACGAGCTGACCGAGGACGAGCGCGCGGAAGAATCGGACGTGCTCGGGCGGGTTTCCTTCCTGGACGCGCGGCCCGATCCCAACCCGCGGGCCCGGTCCACGATCTACCGCTTCCGGTTCGAGGAACAGGACCACAAGCTCTCGGTTGGTGACTCGGTTCGGACGCAGGACGGCAAGGACGCCGGACGCATCGTGCGCCTGGACGACGAAGCCTGCGAAGTCGAGCTGCGGCTCGGATCGCGGCGACCGCCGCCGCAGCCGACGTCGTTAATCCAGTTCAACTACGTCAACCCGAAACCAAAGCCGAGCAGCCTCAAGTGGCTCACCCAGTGGGTTGTTGAAAACGGAATCGACGCCGCCGGGCCGAACCAGGCGGCGCGCGATCTGCTAATGCGCCGGCCGCCGCGCGTTGGCCAAGCCGAACACGCGACGCTGGCGGACGAGGGCGAGGATGCGCAGGCCGCGGCTCGCCGCCTCGTCCAGTCACTCGACGAGAGCTACCTCGCCGTCCAGGGTCCGCCGGGTTCCGGCAAGAGCACCGTCGGCGCCGAGATAATCGTTGACCTGGTGGAAGCCGGGAAGCGCGTCGGCGTCACCGCCAACAGTCACAAGGTGATCGGCGAACTCCTGGAGAAGACCGCTCGGGTGGCTGAAGGGCGGGGAGTCGACGTCAGCATCGGCCAGCGCACCAACGACGAGCCCGCCTCTAAGAGCTTCCAACACCTGCAGAGCACCGACGACGCCTGCGACGGCCTGGCCGCCGGATTCCTGGACGTCGTTGGCGGAACGACGTGGCTTTGGTCGAGCGAAAAGGCGCACGGCGCAGTTGACGTGCTCTGCATCGACGAGGCCGGCCAGATGTCGCTGGCCGACGCCCTGGCCGCCGCACCCTGCGCCACCAGCCTGCTCCTGCTGGGCGACCCGCAGCAGTTGGACCAGCCGCTGCAGGGCGTGCATCCGCCGGGCGCCGACCGGTCGGTGCTGGCGCACTTGCTCGATGGCGCGCGCGTCATGCCCGGCGAACTGGGCCTGTTCCTGGACGGCACCTGGCGCCTGCATCCGAGCATCTGCGAATTCACGTCGGAGGTCTTCTACGAGGACAGCCTGAAGTCGCATCCGGGCCGGGAAAACCTGGACCTCAGCGGCGCCACCCCGTTCGACGGCACCGGGCTGCGCTTCGTGTCGGTGCCGCACGAGCGTCGGGTCAGCGACTCGGAGGAAGAAGCCGCTGCGATCGCGGAGCAGGTCCATCAGTTACTCCGCGCGAATCCTTCGTGGACCGATGCCGAGGGCGCGACCCAGGGGTTGACTGATCAGGACGTGCTCATCATCACGCCCTACAACCGGCAGATCCGGGAACTCGGCTCACGGCCCGCACTCACGGGATTCCGAATTGGCACGGTGGACAAGTTCCAGGGCCAGGAGGCCCCAATTTCCATCTACTCCATGGCCACCAGCTCGGCCGACGACGCCCCGCGCGGGATGGAATTCCTCTACAGCCTCAACCGCTTGAACGTCGCCACCAGCCGGGCCAGGTGCCTGGCCGTCGTGGTGGCCAGCCCCGGCCTCCTCGCCGTCCGCTGCCGCACCCCCCGCCAAATGCACCTCGCCAACGCCCTGGCCCGCCTCTTCGAGATGGCGGATCTCGCCTCCGAACTCGCCTAGGCTGACCGCCTCGTCCGCTCGGCCCCCGTCCCCGTGGCAGACTGCCCACGCCGAAACCCCAAGGGGCACGGGTATGTCCGCCAGCGCCGATTTGAAAGAGCGCATCGCCGCCGTCGTTGAGTCGAACCGCGACGACATCGTCGAAGTCGGCGAAACGATCATGCGCAACCCGGAACTGGGTTTTAAGGAATTCGAGACGGCGGCGCTGGTCCAGCAGAAGTTCGATGAGCTGGAACTGGACTACCGGGCGGGGCTGGCGCGCACCGGGGTTAAGGCCAGGATCGACACGGGAAGGCCGGGTCCGACGCTAGCGCTGATCGGCGAACTGGATGCGCTGGTGGTGGCCGGCCACCCGATGGAGAACCCCGAAACCCACGCCGCCCACGCCTGCGGGCACAACGCGCAGATCGCCGGCCTGATGGGCGCGGCGGCCACGCTGAGCGATCCGACCATCCTGCGAGATCTCTGCGGCTCCATCGTGCTGTTTGCCGTTCCCGCCGAAGAGTACGTCGAGGTCGAGTACCGCCACGGCCTGGTGCAGGACGGCGAACTGGAGTTCCTGGGCGGCAAGCCGGAACTAATCGCGCGCGGCGAATTTGACGACGTGGACCTGGCCATGATGATCCACACCCATTCGCGGCCCGACGAAAACGGCATGGCTTCCGTCACCGCCTCCAACAACGGCTGCGTGGTCAAGCAGATTCGTTACGTCGGCAAGGCCGCGCACGCGGGCGGGGCGCCCCACATGGGCGTCAACGCGCTGTACGCCGCCCACATCGGCCTGGCGGCCATCAATGCCGTGCGCGAGACCTTCCGCGACGACGACGCGATCCGCGTCCATCCCATCATCACCCGCGGCGGCGACCTGGTGAATGTGATTCCGTCCGACGTGACGCTAGAAACGTACGTGCGCGGCAAGACCACCGACGCCATCGACGCGGCGGCCGCCAAAGTCGACCGCGCCCTCAAGGCCGGCGCCCTGGCGCTCGGCGCCGAAGTGGAGATCATCACCCTGCCGGGCTACCTGCCGCTGATCAACGACCAGGACCTGGCCGAACTCTTCCTGGCCAATCAGCGCGTCGTGCACGGCGAACCCCAGGCGCGGCGGCAGGGGCACCGCACGGGCTCGACCGACATGGGCGACGTCTCGCACATCATGCCGGCGCTGCATCCCTCCATGGCCGGCGCCGTGGGCAGCAATCACGCGGTCGACTGGTTGATCGACGACCCCCAGATGGCCTACCTGGAACCGGCCAAGGCCCTGGCCTGGATGGCCGCCGACCTGCTGGGCAACGGCGCCCAGGAAGCGCGGCGCGTGCTCGACAACTTCCAACCCCGCATGAGCAGGGACGAGTACCTCGCCTACCAGCGGAGCCTCAGCCAGGTCGAACGCTGGTCCGGAGCGGAGTAGCGGACGAGGGCGATTCCCGCCATTCCGACCCATAGGCTCGGACGAGGCTCCGCGACTCAGACCTGGCCATAGCGCAAGCACCGAGGTTTCCAACTCTCAGTCATGCCACCGGGGTACTGACCCTAACGGTAGGGCGAGGGTTCTCCGACCTGCCGCCCTCCATCTGCAGTAATTCGTGGTTGCGCTAGGGAGGAGGCGGTCGGAAGGCAGTCCCCGAGATCGCGTGCCAAAGCCATGTCCGCGCAGTCGCGGTGACGCCTCCTCCCAGACGACTCCGAAACCAGGCAGGAGGGCCGCGCCTGGGGCGACCGCCCAGGGTCACGATACTGCCGTCACCCATCCAACTCTCATAAGACCGCCGGATGCCGACGGATCGACCGACTGACCTCCCGCGCAAGAATGTGCGCTATCGTCCACATGAGAGAGTTCGTATGTGGACTCGATGGATCTCTCAGAATCGTGGTAGCCACCTTCTGGCTTCGTCAAAACTCGTGGACTCGCGCACCGGCGAACCGATCGGCAACGCCGCAGACGCCCGAAGTCGCGCTAGACGACCGAGCTCGCTGAGGCACTGGCCGGGATGCTTGTGGCCGACAACGACTGCAATCGCTCGGCACCCGGCGACTTCTGGTCCGGCGTGGCCCGGGAAGAATCCGGGCTGCGCCACCATGGGCAAGACGTACGGAACCAGCTCGCTCGCGTCCCGGGGGACGGCCGATGACCGGCACGACGGCACGTGGGTCTGACAACACAACTGCTGCACGTCGCCGCGCCCCAGACTCGCAGTGTCCGGGGCTCCACGCCGCCGACGCTTCCGAGCGCGGTGCACGAAGTCGCGGAACTCATGGCAATTTTCAACGAGCATTTGGACGAAAGCCCAACGACAGATACCCAACGGCTCATAAGATTGACCCTTATGGGAAGAGAAGGACATTTCTCATCAGCTCAGTCGCCTACACCTCCATCGCATCCGTGGCTTCGGTCAACTCGACCCTTGACAGCCGACCGGTGAAGCCGTCGAAGCTGCCCGATCGCCCCAACTGAGCCTTGGCTGCCTATCCGCACACCCCTACGGCTCGCGTGATCCGTGCGTAGGTCACTCTGGCTGGCCTTCGGGGCCGGGGCGATCTGGCTGTGGGCAAGCCTGGTTCCTCAGGTCACGTACGCAACGGCCTCGAGCGGCGAGCCTGCCGGCGACGTCCTGGTCGTCTGGCCGGGGTGGGCCGTGCAGCAGGACCTTGGACCGCTGAGCGGAACTATCGGCCGATTTCAGATCTGGGTCTCGTCAGCGCCCGATGCAGGCGAGATCACGCTGCAGGCCTCGCTCGTGGATGCATCCACCAACGAAGTATTGCGGCAGACGACGATCAACGCGACGCCGTCCTACATCCCGGTTGCGCGAAGCCTGGCGTTTCCCACCTACGACGTGGACGACGGGCAGCTGGTCGTGCGCACCCGCAGCCACGATTCCCAGACGCCGGCATTCCCCACCTATGACGGGCACGAAGGGCAGCGGCTCCTCTTGCAGCTTCAGGTGGCGGACTTCGAACGGCGTCAGGTCGTCTTTGGACTAGCGCCCGCGCAGTCGGATTACGCGAACCTGGCGCTGAACGGCGTCCCCGACGCCGCCAGCGGGCCGTTGGCATTCTCGAACGCGTTGACCGGCAGCGGCCTGCGAGCGGCGCTGGACGGCGAGCCAGACGCGCGCAACCGACTGATCTTGGCGCTGGCTCTGACCGGACTGCTGGCGATAGGGCATCCGCGCGTGGGGGGTTGGGACCGCCTGCGGCGCTCGGCCGCCCGCTCCAGGCGTGCGTCGCGGCAGGCCACGACTCTTGTGCGCCGTCTCACCAGACCGAAACGCCAACGTAACGCCAGCGGTGCGGCTAGGGTTCTGAACCGCGCCCTCGCCGTGCCCTGGTATCCCTGGCCGGCGGCACTGATACCAGTCCTGCACTTTCTTGCCAGCAATCCGCTGCATTTCGGCCTCGGCGAATCCCTGGTGCCCGCCGCCGGCGTCTTGCTGCTTGTCACCGCTTCCATGGCCGGCCTCGGCTTCCTGGGACGACGGTGGCACGGAGCGGCCGCGGCCGTAGCGGGTGTCACAGCCGTCGTCTTTGGCTACGGGCACGTCGAGCAGGCCCTGGACGGCCGACTCGACGATCAGACGCTGTTTCCCGTCGCCGCCGTGCTCGCCGCCGCCCTCTTCGCGATTACGCTTCGAAGCCACCGCTCGCTAGCTCACTGGACACCCTTTCTCAACCTGACGGCAGGCGTACTTCTGCTGATTCAGATCGTCAGTCTGGCGGCGGCGGCGCCGGGACCAACCGCACGAGCGCCGCAGCCAATTGCCCGGACGCCGCAGGCAGCTAGCGACAACCATCCTGACATCTACCACATTATTCTCGACGCCTACGCGCGGGATGACGCGCTCAGCGAGTACGACAATTCCAGCTTTCTCAAGGCGCTCGAAGACCGCAGCTTCTATATCGCGACAGAGGCAACGAGCAACTACGAAAGCACTCGTGCCTCCCTGCCCTCAAGCCTGAACCTCGCCTATTTGCACGAAATCAAGCCACGACCACCTGAAACTAGTAGTGAATCTATAGCCTTGGTGCAAAGCAACGCGCTTGCAGCCACCCTCAAAGAACTTGGTTACACTTACGTGCATCTAGAGTCCGGAAACGTCGTAACCAATCTGGCACCGCAAGCTGACATTTCTGTGACGTTCACCCCCGCCAGCACAATCATATCCGACGCACAGGCAGAGACGAGTTCCTCCTCGATAGCGCACCGCATCCAACCTGGGTCGATCCGAGAAAGCGGCTTTCTTCGCGCATTGCTACAGACGACCGCGCTGCAACCGCTGCTTGGACACCGGCTTCGCCCCGCCGACGACAGCCCCTACGATTGGTGGTCGCCCGAACGCGCTCTGCGAATGTTCGAGTTTATTTCCGAACCGATTCAAACACCCGGGCCCAGGTACATATTTGCCCACATTCTGAAGCCGCACGAGCCAATGACATTTGATCGCCATGGAAACATGCTGATTAGTGAGCGGAGTGAGGACGAGTTCAGCGACTCGCATGACTTGACGGTACCAAATGCCTATATCGGTCAGTTGATTTACATCAATTCCCTGGTGCTCAAGACGGTCGATAGAATCTTGGACCATTCCGCTGAAAAACCCATAATCGTCATCGCCGCTGATCACGGAAGACATCCCTATAAGAACTATATTCTCGCGGCATTTCACTTGCCCAACGGGGGAAATGATGTGCTGTATCCATCAATAAGCTCAGTCAATAACTTCCGGGCAATTCTGGACTATTACTTTGGGATGAACCTGGGCTTGCTCAGGGATATTGCGTTGGATTCGCACTTGTGAGTAGTTGGCGCTCAGTTTGAGATCGCGAATGATCAGGGGGTCGACGCTGCGTCGCGATAGCCCGGCGAGTCGGCCTGGCAGCTGCGTGGCGAGCCCTACGAGAGACAGCGGTGCCCGGGCGTCTCCTGGCCGGAATGGCGGAGCCCAGGCTGTGGGTGACCGCCCCACCGTCAGCACCCGCGGGCGGCGCCAGGGTGGACATGCGCCGCGCACACTAGTGTCACGAATCCGGCGCCTGCCGCCTACAATGCCGGGCAACGGCTCCCGAGGGTGTTTGCATGCGACGGCTCCTGGCAATTGGACTGCTGCTTATCGTTCTGGCGGCGTGTGGTGAGGCGGAGCCAGCCGCGGAAGCCGCCCCTGAGCCCACGGAGGGTGGTGTGAAACAGTATTCGGCTCATCCCGGCACGGTCATCGAGGCCGGCAAGAGCTACTCGGCCGTCATCAAGACCAACCTGGGCGACATGACCTTCGACCTGCTGGCGGACGAATCGCCGATGGCGGTCAACAGCTTCGTGTTCCTGGCCCGCGAGGGCTATTTCGACGGCGTCATCTTCCACCGCATCATCCCCGGCTTCATGGGGCAGAGCGGAGACCCCACCGGAACCGGCGGCGGCGGTCCCGGCTACAAGTACGACATCGAGACGCCCAGTCGCCCGTACATCCGCGGTTCGCTGGCCATGGCCAACGCGGGTCCCGGCACCAACGGGTCGCAGTTCTTCATCGTGTTCGACAACCTGACGGAGCAGGGACGTCTGAGCCCCGACTACTCGCTCTTCGGCCAGATGACGGGCGGCGAGCCGGCCCTGGAGGCCCTGGAGAGCGTGCCGGTAACCGCGAAACCCAGCGGTGAGCGCTCGCAGCCGCTGGAAGAAGTCCGCATCTCCACAGTCGAGATCATCGAGCGCTAACGGCCGTGATCACCAGCCGAGTTGACAGGCGCGCATCTTCTCCCTCTCCCTTGAGGGAGAGGGTTGGGGTGAGGGTGGCTGCTGGCCCCAGCAGCACCGTTCGGACGGGGCAATCCCGCGCACGTCACCTGTCAACGAGGCTCACGTGAAGCACAGCTAGTCGGTGGCCGTTGGCGCCGCGCCAGCGCTGCGCCTGGCGGTCGATCCCCCGTTCAACCTGTGGACGGCGGCCCTCCTGCACGGCTGGTACGCGCTGGCGCCGTTCCGCTGGCTGCCGGAGTCCGAGACGCTGGAACGCGTGGACCGGCTGCCGTCGGGGGCCGTCTACACCGTGCGCCTGCGAGCTGCCAGCGGCCCTTGTAACGAACGGCCCGGAGTCGATCTGGAGGCCATTCCCACACCATCCGCCCCGGATGCCCGCGAACTGTTCACTCGCGCCAGACGCATGCTGCGCCTGGATGAGGATCTAACCGACTTCCACGCCCGCTGCCGCCGCTCGCGCGCGCTGCGCCCGGTGGCCGAGGCCGGTGCCGGCCGGCTGCTGCGCAGCCCCGACCTCTGGGAAGACGTGATGAAAGGCATCTGCACCACCAACGTCACCTGGGAGCGGACCAGGCGCATGGTGAAAGCGCTGACCATGCTGGGACCCACACCAGACGGCGCGAGTAGGCGGGCATTTCCGACACCGACCGAAGTCCTCGAAGCCGGATCGGATTACCTGTTGAACGAGGCCGGCGTCGGCTACCGGGCACGCTCCATGCTCAAGCTGGCTGAAGGCGTGGCCGACGGCACAATCGACATGTCCGCTCCCGACCATCCCGATGCAACCTCCGCCGAGCGCCTGGCGGCACTGAAAGCGCTGCCGGGCATCGGCCCCGTAACCGCGGGATACCTGGCCATGCTGCTGGGCACGTACGACACCCTTACCCTGGACAGCAGCACGCGCGCCTTCGCGGTCCGCACATTCGGCCCTGAGGCAGCCGATCCGCGGCGGCTGGCGCGGCACTATACGCGCTTTGGCCGCTGGCGGGCGCTGGCCTTCTGGTGCCAGCGCTGGGTTAGCGGCGCGCAGGTGCGGGAACGGCTGGCGGACGAATTGGAATGACCGGCATGGATGCGCCCACACGCGTCCCGCCGTCCCCGAGCGGAGGCCTGACGCCAAGCATGCGTCGCGCGCTCACCTTCGGCCTCGGCGGGCTGGTAGCGGCGCTCGACCAAGTCGTGAAGGCCATCGTCGACAACGTGCTGCCGCCCTGGGGCGCCACCGTGGGGCGGCTCTTTGACTTCCAGCGCGTCTACAACCCGGGCGTCAACTTCGGGCTGTTCTCCGATTACCCGCAGGTGGTCATAATCGCAACGCTGGTCATTGGGGTCGGCTTCGCCGCCTACGTGCTACGTCGTCCACCCCAGCGCTGGGCGACCATCGGCGGATTCGCGCTGTTGCTGGGCGGCGGATTCGGCAACCTGGTGGACCGGTTTCGCCTGGGCGCGGTCTTCGACTACCTGAACATCACGCCGTTCGTGGGCTACCTGAACCTGGCCGACCTGGCAATCGGCGCCGGGGTGATCCTGCTGCTGCTGGACGCCATGTTTCGCCGCGAGCCGAGCTAGAGCCGGTTTACCGAGGCTCCCAGCTCTAGATCAGTCGTCGGCGCTTTCAGCTAGCCGCGAGAGGCGTCGGTTCGACTCTCTTGACTCGAGAAGTCTGCGCCGCACCATCGCGGAGCCATGCTCGTCGCCCCGCAGCCCAAAGCCCTTCGCCTCCAGCATCTTCGCTACGCGCTCGTTGTGCTCCCAAAACTCGTCCTCTAGCCGTGCGTTCTCAGCAGGATCGTCCGACGTCGGACGCAGCTCCCACAGGCTTTCGAGTCCAACAACTCGCCCGTCGGCATATATCCGCACGTGACTGTCACTCGTCATCCGGTGAGACGAGTAGTAGTCCAGGAACTCGCCGTCATCGTCGGCCCCGAATAGGAACCAGATCGTCCATCCGGCCTCCACAATCTTCCCGCGCCGCCGGTGTTCAACCGCCTCGCGCGGAAGTTCTATACGCCAAATGCTGAATGACTGCTTGAATTGCTCTTCAATGCGAGGCATCTCCGGCGCCGGGTCGCGGGAGCGCCCAAGGTCAGCCACTATCAGGAACCACGCGCCAGAGCCGCGCTCCCGGGGCTGTCGGGTTGCCCTCGGGCGGATGATCGTTGTAGAAGTCCAGGAAATACAGCCCGTCAGCCAGGTAGGCAACGCCGGTAATCGTGGCGAAGCCATCGCCCGTGTATTTCACGAAGACGGAGGGCGGGCGCGCGACCTCGCCGTTCGCATCCAGCTCGATTTCCCAGATCTCCTTGCCATTGTCGGCGGTGCCTTCCACGTAGTTGAACCCATAGGCTCCCATGAAGAGGTTGCCCTGGCGCTTGGCCGGGAAATTGCCGCCGGTGGCAAAGGCGATGCCCACCGGCGAGATTGCCGGAGGGCCAAAGAACCAGACGCCCTGCCGGATCATGCTGGCGTCAGTCCCGTCGAAACCATAATTGCGCCCGGCTTCCAGCCTGAGCAGCCGGTCGATCGCCGGCCCGTTCTCGGCCGTGTAGATCGCGTCGTCGCCGGGACGCTGGGCGAGGGCAAAGTCGTTGCGCAGACCTTTCGCCCACTGATACGAGATCGGCGCATCGGGCTGGTTGGGGTCAAAGTGCGGGTTGTCGGCAGGAGCGCTGCCGTTCCGATTCAAGCGAATGACCTTGCCGCCGAAGAACGCGTCGTCCAGCCCACGAAGCTTCTGCAGGCCGTTTCCAACCGCCGCGTAGAGCAGGCCGTCGCGTCCAAAGAGCAGACCGTGAATCTGGTGTGACGGGCCGGTCGCCTCGCCGTCCATGCGCAGCACGTCCACCGCGCGGGCCGCGGTACGGCCGTCGTCATCGCTCTCCAAGCGAACAATCTTGTTGTGCAGTTCCCCATCGTTGCCGCGATACGTGGTGGAGACGAAGACATCGCCCGATTCGGGGTCCACCGCAACACCCGAGGTTCCGATCTGTCCGCTGAGGCGCGGTGGCGGGTCGGACGGCCGCTCGTTCAGCACGTCGGTTGCGTACAGCCAGATGGAGCCATCGGCACCGAGGGCGCGAACCGAGCCGTAGAGCTCGGTGATGTAGGCCACGGGAGCGTCCGGAGCCTCAGCCGGCGCGGGCACCGGCGCGATCTGAACCGGCAGTGTGAGTGCTTCCGCAACCAGTTCCACACGGAAGCCTCGCGGGGCACGCCACGGAACCTGCGGGGAGCGGAAGCGGGAGATCAGGATCGGCTCGGTTGTGGCATTGCCTAACGCCGTGTCGTCCGGCTCGAAGAAGAATGCGCCCGCGGCCGACGGCGCACCGATCAGGAATCGTCCGGGATCAAGCTTCATGTACGGAAGCCAGACGGAACGCTGTACGCCGGCGCTATCACGGAACGACACATGCGACGGCGGAACTTCCAAACCCTCGGGACCGGCATCAAACCTGAAAAACGTACTCTCGAACCGAGGTGCCCGGTCGAAGTCGCGTACGCTGTTCTGAACGACGCCGCCGGTAATCTCGTGCAATGGGCTGGCGGACCCCGTGATCAGGAGCGAACTGCCGGGCTGCAAGACCACGGGTGCGCCGTCATCCGCCGTCCAGCGCAGGGAATAGCGCCGGACGTCGCGCAAGCGCATCGGGTTGGGATTGAGTACGCCTTGCTGGGCCGTTAGCACCACGCGAGGCGCCGACCAGGCGGACCACTCGCTACGCGGGTCGAGGCTGGAATCGCGATGGCGAGCGCGGATCGCGTAGACCGTCTTGTGCTCCAGGCCCATGCGCCCCGCGAGCGGCCCGTGGAACACGCCCCGCTCCAGCACCGCGAGATCAGGCTGCCACGACGGGACGAAGGCCGACCAAACGAGCGTCCCACTGCGAAGTTCTCGAATCTCGAATTCGGTCGCCGTGCGCCGGTCGTCCGAGTCCGAGTCGATAAACGGTGCGGTCTGCAGCGCCATGAAGTATGGCGAGAGTTCACGCGCGAGCAGCGACGGCGCGGGCTCGATGATGTAGGGCGCATAGGGCGGGGTGTTTCCGCTGGCCGCCGGCGTGGGTGTGGGCGAGGGTGTCCGGACGGGTGCAATGACCGACGGGCGCACCGGCGGGATCGGCGGGTTCTCGGGGGCGAGCGAAACACCCGCCGCTGTGGCCGAGGCAAGAGCACCGGAATAGGCGATGTCGCGCGCGTCAAGAATGAAGGCGACCGCCGCAAGGTACTCGGCGTCCGTCAAGCTGCCCGGACCGTCGCCACCAAGCGGCATGGTGATCTTGACGCTTTCATACAGGTCAAGCGCGGTGGCGTAGCGGTTATGGAGCCCCGGCTCGTTAAGGGTCGGTCCGGCTCCCCCTTCAAGGTTGGCGCCATGGCAGACCGCGCAGTGCGCCGCATAAACCTCCGCCCCGAATTGGACCTGCGACGTGTCTGTTCCCGAAACCGGCGCGACGTTGAGGCCCAGGAGTGCGAGCATCCCGGCCACGAGAAGCGCAAGCCGTGGGCACGCGCGTGCGAACCAACTCTTCGTCATGTGTGCATCTCACCAAGGCTCGGAGAACCCGCAGGCGAACCCGAACAGGCCATCGGTACCCCCGGCGCGATTCGAACGCGCGCACCCGGCTCCGGAGGCCGGCGCTCTATCCACTGAGCTACGGGGGCTGACGTGAACGGGCATTCTAATAAGCTGCGGTCCCATGGAATCCTGGCGGCTGCTGGTCTCGCCCGCGGACAACGGGGCGCGAAATCTCGCCACCGATCAGGCCGTGGCCGAACACGTGCGCGACGGCGCCTCGCCGCCGACCCTGCGCTTCTACACCTGGCGCCCGGCGGCACTGAGCCTCGGCTACGGCCAGCCGCTGGCCGTCGTGGATGCCGGCCTTGCCGGCCGTGGCGGGATCGACCTGGTGCGACGCCCGACCGGCGGGCAGGCCATCCTGCACAACGATGAACTGACCTATGCCGTCATGCTGCCGCGAACACACGCCCTCGCCGCGGGCGGCGTGCTGGCTTCCTACGAACGCCTGAGCGCCGGCTTCGAGCGCGGCTTTGATTCCCTGGGACTTGAGGCGCGGCAGGACAACTGGCAGCCCGACCCCTCCGACGCTGAAGGACTGCTTTGTTTCGCCTCGCCCAGCACCCACGAGCTATCGGCCGACGGCGTTAAGCTCATGGGCAGTGCACAGACACGGCTGGGCGGCGCCCTGCTGCAACACGGGAGCATCCCGTTCGCGCACGATCTGCGTATCTATGACCTGCTGCGGCTGCCGCGTCCGGCGTCGCCGAGCGGACTGCGAGACCTCCTGTCCCCGGCCCCAACCGCGGGCGAGTTGATCGAGGTCCTGGCAACTGGGTTCGCTGAGGCGTTGCGCCTGGCCCTGATGCCCGGCAGCCTCAACGCGACAGAGCTCACTCGCCGCGACGAACTGGTACGGAAGCGCTATGCCTGCGAATCCTGGCTTGCCCGACGCTGAGCCACCGCTGACCGAAGTCATGCAGCGTCGCCGAGCGGACTGCGAGACCTCCTGTCCCCGGCCCCAACCGCGGGCGAGT
>WTFW01000012.1:38410-39404 GCA_011523785.1 Chloroflexota bacterium
CTGCGAATCCTGGCTTGCCCGACGCTGAGCCACCGCTGACCGAAGTCATGCAGCGCGCCCTGGCCGTGCTATGGGCGCTCGGTCCACAGGTTGTGCTTGACCTGGGCTGCGGCCCTGGCCGCGAAACCCTGGCCTTGACGGCCCTGCCGGGTGTGCGCGTCGTGGCCATCGATACCGACCGCGAGGCGCTGGCCGCCGCACCGGCGCACGCCAATGTGCTCTACGTGAAGGCGGACGCTACCCGCCTGCCGCTCGCCGACCAGGCTGCACAGGCCGCCTATAGCTTCGGCCTGTTACAGGCGCTCGGTCAGACCAGCGACGCGCCGACGCGCGATCTGATGGAAGAGTTGCAGCGCGTGATCGATCCGTCCGGGGTCGCCGTCATGGGGACGCTGGCCGACTTTCGAGGCATCGAACGCCCCGACCGCAGCCTCACCGGCGCCGAGGTGTCAAAGGCGCTGCGCGGACGCTTCGTGCTCCAGGAGCTGATCGGCCTCATCGACCTCGAGCACGACGGCCAGCGCTGCCGCTACTGGTACATCGCCGCCACCCCAATCGCGGATAAGTGAGCGACTGGTCCGCTAGCCGTAGTTCGAGAACGGGTGTTCGCCCAGGTAGCGCCGCTGCCGCGGGGTGGCCTGGGCCAGGACGTCCGGATCGAATCGAAAGTCCAGGTACGGCGGAAACTTCTGCACCACCATCCGCTGGCCGTAGTGGACCTGCAGCAGGTAGCGGATTCGCGAACTGGTGTTGGCCGTGCCGCGGTGCCAGACGTCGGATCTGAACAGCACCACGTCGCCCGCGTTGCAGAGGATGTTCTGGCCTTCCACGCCTTGCCAGCTCGTCTCGCCCGCTCGCGGCTTGCGTCCGGCGCGGTGGCTGCCCGGAATGAGAAGAGGGGGAGCCGGCCGGGCGGCCGTGTGGGCAAAGGACGGGGGCAGGACAACTGCAGGAAGACCTCAAGAGAACGGAGAGGGGCGGAGGAGACAAGGAC
>WTFW01000194.1 GCA_011523785.1 Chloroflexota bacterium
CCCCAAGTAAGCTGACCCGTTCCCTGCCCACCCCACCTCAAATGCCCCGCATCTTCGACAACATCGAAACCAGCCTTCTCCCGGCCCTCTCTGAGACCCTCAAGGTCTCGCAACGCGCCGACTTCTGCGTTGGCTACTTCAACCTGCGCGGCTGGCGGCAGATCGACCGCTTTGTCGATGATTGGACAGGCGCCGACGACTCCCGCTGTCGCCTGCTTGTCGGAATGCAGCGCCTGCCGCACGAGGAGTTGCGGTCCGCCCTCAGCCTCCTTGAACACGACCGGCGGGTGGATTCGCGGGAAGCCCGCCGGCTCAAGCTGGAAGCGGCCATTGAGTTCCGCCAGCAGCTCACCGCCGGCGCTCCAAGCAATGCAGACGAAGCCGGCCTACAGCGGCTAAAGGCGCAGATCCAGGCTGGGAAGCTGATAGTCAAGCTTTTCCGTCGCCACCCGCTGCACGCCAAGCTCTATCTCGTGCACCGCCAGGATCCCATCAACCCCACAACTGGATACCTGGGGAGCAGCAACCTCACCCTCGCCGGTCTGAAACAGCAGGGCGAACTCAACGTCGACGTCCTCGACCACGACGCCTGCGCCAAGCTCCAGCAGTGGTTCGAAGACCGCTGGGATGACCAGTTCTGCGTCGATATCTCAGAGGAACTCGTCGAAATCATCGACGAAAGCTGGGCCCGGGAGGAACTCATCCCGCCCTACCACATCTACCTCAAGATGGCCTACCACCTGTCTCGCGATGCGCGCGAAGGCGTGGCCGAGTTCCGCATCCCGCCCATCTTCGGCAACCAACTCTTTGAGTTTCAGACGGCGGCCGCCCAAATCGCCGCCCATCACATCAACCGGCGCGGTGGCGCATTGATCGGCGATGTCGTCGGACTTGGCAAGACCCTCATGGCCACCGCTGTGGCCAAGATTCTCGAAGACGACTACGGGCTGGAAACCCTGATCCTCTGCCCCAGGAACCTGACCGAGATGTGGAAGGACTACGCCCATCGCTACCAGCTCAGGGCCGAGGTCATGTCCATCAGTCTTGCCATCAACAGGCTGCCGGACTTGCGCCGCTATCGGGTTGTAGTCATCGACGAGAGCCACAACCTGCGCAATCCGGAGGGCCGCACCTACCGCGCCATCAGGGAGTACATTGCCGACAACGAGAGCCGCTGCGTCCTGCTATCCGCCACCCCCTACAACAAGTCCTACACCGACCTGTCCGCACAGCTCGGCCTCTTCACACCGTTCGACAAGGACCTTGGCGTGCGCCCCGAGCGGCAATTGCGTGAGATGGGCGAAACCGAGTTCATACGCCAGCACCAGTGCGGACTCAGCACCCTGGCGGCCTTCGAGCACAGCATATTTGCCGACGACTGGCGCGAACTCATGCGCCTCTACATGGTCCGGCGGACGCGCAGCTTCATAAAGGACCACTACGCGCACACCGACCCGGACACCGGTCGCAAGTACCTTCAGTTCCCCAACGAATCCCGTTCCTACTTCCCTGATCGAGTCCCTCGCACGCTCGGGTTCGCCATTGATCCGGACGACCCCGACGATCAGTACGCCCGCATGTATTCGGATCAAGTAGTTGCCGTCGTCAACCGGCTCAAGCTGCCCCGCTACGGCCTCGGAAACTACGTCGATCTTCAGCCTGAAAGCCCGCCTACCCCGGCCGAGAAGAAGCGAATTGACGATCTGAATCGAGCCGGTCAGCGGCTTCAAGGGTTCTGCCGCACCAATCTCTTTAAGCGCTTGGAGAGCAGCGGCCCGGCCTTCCTGCAATCGGTTGAACGACACGTACTCAGAAATCTCCTGGTTCTACACGCGGTCGACCGAGGACTCGACGTCCCGATCGGCACGCAGAGCGCCGAAGATCTCGACACGCGCCAGACCGACGCGGATCGCAACACAGCCCGTCTGCCGATTGACGACGAAGACGACATCGAAGCGACTCATGCCGACGGCGCGTATACGGAGGAAGCCTTTCAAGCACGCGCTGCAGATGCCTTCGCGCGGATTACTGGCCCGCTGCGCAACCGCTACGACTGGCTACGGGCCGACCTGTTCAAGCCGAGTTTGGCCCGCGATTTGCGCGCCGATGCCCGGGCGCTGATTGGCGTGCTGGCGGATGCCGGAAGTTGGGACCCGAGCCGCGACGCCAAGCTGTCGCGACTTCACCAGTTGCTCACTGCCGACCATCCACACGAAAAGGTACTGGTGTTTTCGCAGTTTGCTGACACGGTGGACTACCTGACGGCACAACTGGCTGACGGGCCGGGTGAACGTCCGTCTATCGGCCGTCTCGAGGGCGTGACCGGCAACTCCAAGAATCCCACCGACGCCGCCCGCCGCTTCAGTCCCGACAGCAACGAAGCGCGTGACAAGGTTTCGCCAACCCAGGAGCTTCGCGTGGTCATAGCGACCGATGTGCTGAGCGAAGGCCAGAACCTGCAGGACTGCGCCATCGTTGTGAACTACGACCTGCCCTGGGCCATCATCCGCCTTGCGCAACGCGCCGGTCGCGTAGACCGCATCGGGCAGTCCGCCGACCAAATCCTCTGCTACTCGTTCCTGCCCGCCGACGGCGTGGAGCGTGTGATCCGGCTGCGCGCGCGCGTTCGGCAGCGGCTGAACGAGAATGCCGAAGTTGTGGGCACCGATGAGGCGTACTTCGCGGATGACGAGGACCGGCCGGTGCTCGACCTCTACAACGAGCGCGCCGGCGTCCTAGACGGCGACGAGGACACCGAAATCGATCTGGCCTCCTACGCCTTCCAAATCTGGAAGAACGCTACCGACGGCAACTCAACCCTGGAGCGCCAGATTGAGGAGCTTCCCGACGTTGTCTACTCCGCCCGAACTCACCCCCTCCGTGTTACGGACGAGAGTGACGGTCCGTCGTCGCAGTCTGCCGATCCCCCGGGTGCCTTGATCTACCTTCAAACCGCTGCCGACAACGACACACTTCTTCGTGTCAACGAAGACGGAGAGACCGTCAGCCAGTCGCACTTCGCCATCCTTAACGCTGCCTATTGCCCCCCCGACACCCCCGCAGTCCCCCGCCAGGAAGGCCACCACGAACTCGTGGCATCGGCTGTGCGGAAAGCCGCGTCTGAGGAAAAGCACGTGGGTGGCCAGCTAGGTCGCCCGTCCGGTGCCCGATTCCGCGTGTACGTCAGACTCAAGACCTACATCGACCGTAACCGGGGGCAATTCTTCGTGACCCCCGAGCTCGAACGCGCGCATGAGGCCATTTATCGCTTCCCCCTGCGTGAGGCCGCCCGCGATACCCTGAACCGCCAACTACGTAGTGGGATTGATGATGACACTCTGGCCAAGCTTGTGATCCTCCTGCACGACGAAGACCGGCTCTGCCTGACCCAGGACGACGACGATACCAAGGAACCGCAGATCATTTGCTCGCTGGGCCTGCGCCAGCACGACGCCGAGGACTGACGGTGACTTTCCGGGCGGAACACGTGAGGCGCGCCATCCAGGACTTCGACTTTTCCCGCCTCTTCGTCGAAGAGCTCGGCTGGGACTACCTGACCGGCCGTCAGTCGGTCACTGTCGACGACCGCTCCTACGACCTCGAAACCGTTGCGGAAAAGAGCGGCCTGGTCGCCTACGTCCACCGCGCTGCCGAGCTGCCCCCGCGCGCCATCCGCATGAAAATCGAGCGCCAGCTCACCAAAGCCGTTTATGAGCACTTGATCATCTTCGTCGACGCCGACCGAACGCGCCAAATCTGGCAGTGGGTGCGGCGCCAGGCCGGCCAGACTCCCCGATGCCGCGAGCACGCTTTTTATCGGGGCAAGTCCGGCGAACCATTGGTTCAGAAACTCCAGCCTCTGGCCTTCAGCTTCGACGAAGAAACGACAACAGCTGACGTCGCCGGCCGCGTCCGCAAGTCCTTCGACATCGATGGCCTCACCAAGCGCTTCTACACCCTGTTTCAGAAAGAGCGCGAAGTCTTTCTGGACTTCGTCGACGGCATACCGATCGACCACGACCGCAAACTGTACGTCTCGCTGATGCTCAACCGGCTCATGTTTGTCTACTTCATCCAGAAGAAAGGTTTCTTGGACAGCGACCCCGACTATCTATGGAACCGTCTCAAGGCCACGCAATCGATACGTGGCCCTGACCAATTCCTCACTTTCTACCGCTACTTCCTGCGTCGCTTCTTCCACGAAGGCCTAGGCCAGAAGCCTGACGACCGGGCGCCCGATCTTGAGGAACTCATCGGGGACGTGCCCTATCTCAACGGGGGGATATTTGACTTCCATGAGCTTGAACAGACCTACCCCGAAATTCAGATCGAGGATCTGGCCTTTGTTCGCCTCTTCGAATTCTTTGACCGCTACGAGTGGCATTTGGATGAGCGCCCACTGCGGGCCGACCACGAGATCAACCCCGACGTGCTGGGATACATCTTCGAGAAGTACGTCAACCAGAAGCAGATGGGCGCGTACTACACGAAGGAAGACATTACCGGCTACATCGCCCAGAACTCCATCATCCCCCGCCTCTTTGATCTGGCGCGCAAGGACTGCGCTATAGCCTTCCGGCCCGATTCGGCTCTCTGGCGCTTGCTCAGCGAGAATCCCGATCTTTACATCCGTCCCACACTTCGGCATGGCGTCGGGCTCGAACTCCCTGCCTATGTCGCCGCAGGTCTTGAGGACGTGTCGCAACGCGGCCGCTGGAATGAATCGGCGTTGGATGCCTATGCCTTGCCCACCGAAACCTGGCGTGAACACGTCGCCCGCCGCCAACGACACGATGAAATCTGGGAAAAGGCGGTAGACGGCCAAGTCCACCGCATTGAAGACCTCATCACCCTGAACCTTGACATCCGCCAGTTTGCCCAGGACGTGATCCGCTACTGCGAAGGCCCTGAGTTGCTGCGCGCCTTCTTCAAAGCAATCCGCGGTATTTCCGTTCTGGATCCAGCCTGCGGTTCCGGCGCATTCCTCTTCGCTGCACTCAGCGTCCTCGAACCGCTCTACGACGCCTGCATAGATCGCATGGAGGCCTTTCTGGACGAACTCGACAACTCCGGCGTCAAGCACAGCCCCGCCAAGTTCTCGGACTTTCGAGAGCATCTGGACGAAGTCGCACGTCATCCCAATCGTCGCTACTACATCCTCAAGTCCATCGTCATCGGGAATCTCTACGGTGTGGATATCATGCAAGAAGCTGTGGAGATCTGTAAGCTTCGCCTCTTCCTCAAGCTGGCGGCCCAAGCAGATACGGTCGATAAACTCGAGCCTCTTCCTGATATTGACTTCAACATTCGCTCGGGCAATTCGCTCGTCGGCTTTACCTCAATTGAAGCTGTAGAACGAGCAATGACCTTTGAGCCTTATGGTCAGCAGCGACAGGTGTTCCCGGAGGACGAAGCCGTTCTTGAACGAATCAACGAACGTGCCCAACTCGCAGCTACCGCCTTCGCACGCTTCCGCCAGATGCAGATTTCCCATGACATTCC